>CAVJBF010000061.1:0-15653 GCA_963647785.1 Acutalibacteraceae bacterium | reverse complement strand
GGGTTTATACCTAAAAATCAGGGTTTTCTTAGTTCAGAAAATTGGGAACCTTTTACTTGAGGATATCACGACCGCCAGCGCTGTCAATTCGCGCTCGCGCCCGCCGCTGCAAGGCCTCGCTGGCGTTTTTCCCAAACCATCCCAACGGAGGCGCTATTCCAGTCCAGGATATTCGTACAAAGAATAACGCACGGTATTCATTGAAGAAAGATGTAAATATTTACAACAGTAACGCACAAACGAACTTTTCCCTGCTAAAGTGCCGTCCATCGCAAAACAACGCGGCCTGAGAGCCGCTCCACTTACTCTGGAGACAACCATGAAAATTTCCGCCCGCAACTGCATCGAAGGCACTATCGTCGATATCAAGGAAGGTCCCGTGTCCTGCGAAGTGACGATCGAAACGGCGTCCGGCCAGCAGATCGTTTCCTCCATCACCACCACCTCCGCCAAGACCCTCGGCCTCAAGGTGGGCGGCAAGGCTTACGCCGTCATCAAGGCTTCCAATGTGATGGTGGCCGTAGACTAATTTCAGTCCTTCCCATTTCCAAGCGCCCGCTTTTCCTCTTGCGAAAGGCGGGCGCTTTCGCATCCGTCTTCCCATGACAACCGCCTTTCCAACGATTCTCCGATACTTATAGAATTTCAATATTGCGTTTCCCTTTCGTTTCCGCTCATGCTTCGCCGGCTCCTTGTCGTCTTTGCTGCCCTGCCGCTTGCCGCCTTCGCGTCCCTCAACGCGGCGTCGTCGGCGGCCGCCGACGCCAGCAAAGTGGACGGCTACAGCGCCGCAAGCCGCTTCGTGCCAGGAGTGCCGATTTTCCGGGACGATCCCCGGCCAGTGATCTCCATTGCGATTGCGGACACGCTCGTGAATCCTTACGACATCCTGTCGCTGCGGCAGACAATCCGCCACGTGGCAGACCTTCTGCCCGACTACCGCCTTCACACGATCACGATCACCGCTGCGGAGCCCCTGCAGTCCCTTTCAAGCGCCAAGCCCGACTTTCTCTTTGCGCCCGCCGACTTCGTCTCCGTCGCCTCACGCGCCTACCGCCTCAACCTCTCGCGCATTGCCACGCGAAAGACGCCGGAAGCCTCGGACGCCGCACATTCCGTGGGCGCGGCGATCGTTGTGCGAAGCGACAGCCCGTACGAAAAGCTCGAGGATCTCAAGAACCGGCGCGCGGCGACGGGCCTGCCGTCGGCGATCGACGGATGGCTCGCCGCCCTGAAGGAAATTCAGTCGGCGGGGTTTGACGAAACGCATTTTTTCAAGTCGGTGGACTACCGCAACAACGCCTACCCTGACGTGGTCTCCTCGCTTCTCGCAGGAAAAACCGACGTTGGCATTCTCCCTGCGTGCCTTCTGGAAACGCTCGAGGAGCGGGGGCTCGCGGACACCGGCGCCCTGCGCGTCATCAACCAAAAGGACGAGGGGCTCTCGTGCCGGCACTCCACGGCGCTATACCCCGACCTGAGCCTCATCGCCTTGAGCTACGCAACCGAAGCGAAGGTGCGGGACATGACCATCGCGATCCTGCAGCTCTCCGAAGACAACCGCGTGCAGTGGCTCACGAACGTCCCGCACGGCGAAGTGCTCTCGCTTTTTGAATCCCTCGCCGTCGGCCCCTTCAGCTACCTCAGAGAGAATCGCTTTGGAATTCTCGTCGAGCGCTACCGTACGGAAGCCCTCACGGCGCTCGCGGCGATCCTTCTGCTCATCCTCAACGAGTTCCGCCTTCACGGCCTCGTGCGCAGGCGCACTGCACAGCTCACGAAGTCCATGGCGGAAAAGAACCGCATCCAGGCCGAGGCGGCGCAGTCGCGGCTGCAGCTTGCGGTCTTTGAGCGCCGCAGCCTCGTGCAGCAGATGTCGGGCATGATCGCCCACGAGATCAACGCCCCCGTAGGCGCCATCCGCTCCTACGCCGCCGTGCTCAAGATGCAGGGCGCTGCGGGACGCCCCGCGGACGCCGGCCTCATTGAAAAAGTCACGAGCGCCATCGACAAGGAGGCTTCCCGCATCGCGGGCATCATCGCCCGCGTCCGCGCCTACGCCAAGAGCAGCATGCCGCAGCAGGCGCCCTGCGACATCGTCCCCATCATTCGCCGCAGCGTCACGGCCCTGATGGCGGAGCGCCCGGAAGGCAAGCGCCCGCGCATCAACTACTCCCCCATGACGCCCGCCGCCCTTGTAACAGGCAATGCGCTCGAACTGGAAATTCTCTTCCTTAATCTGATGCGCAACGCCGCCAATGCGCTCGCCGCCGACGGCCTTCCCGAAGGCCTCATCACCTGCACGCTCTTTGCCACCCCGGACGGTCGCTGGAAAATCGTGATCACCAACCACGGCAAGCCCGCCTCAAGCGAAGTGATCGCTCACTTAAACAACAAGAGCGCTGCCATCGAAGCCTCGCCCGCCGCCTACGGGGGGCTCGGCCTCGGTCTCACCATCTGCCGCGGCATCGCCGACAGCCACGCCGCCTCCCTGCGGTTTGAGCGCGCTGCCGAAGGCAGCGTCTCCGCTGTGGTGGAAATGGAAGCGCTCACTCTCAACAACGACCCCAAAAAGGAGAAATCACCATGACCATCAAGCGACCGCTCATCCGGCTTGTGGACGACGATGACGACTACCGCGCGAGCCAGGCGTTTCTTCTGGGCACGCTCGGAATCGAACTGAAGGACTGGGCAAGCGCTGCCGCGTTTCTTGAAGACGATGACTTGAACCGGCCAGGGTGCCTCGTTCTTGACATCCGCATGCCCGGCATGACGGGGCTTGAGGTGCATCAGGAGCTCGTAAAGCGCGGCTGCCGCCTCCCCGTCATCTTTCTCACGGGACACGGCGACGTCACAACCGCGGTGCGCACGCTCACCCATGGCGCCGTGGACTTCATCGAAAAGAACGACGATCCGATGCGACTCGTAGAGGCCGTGAAGAAAGCGGTCGCTCACTCGCTCGAAGCCTTTGAAGTAACAACAGAAGCGGAGAAGAAGCGCGCGCTTTTTGCAACGCTTACGCCGCGCGAGCAGGAGATTCTGAAGCTCGCCGCCAAGGGGCTCGCAAACAAGGACATCGCCGACGCTCTCGGCATCGGCGTCGTCACGGTGAAGATGCATCGCGGCAACGCCTTTGCAAAGATCGAGGCGCAGGGGGCGCTGGAAGCCTACAAGTGGCTTGAGTCCGCAGGACTCGCGGGAGACGAGCCGTGACAAGCCGCCGGGCGCTTCTTAGTGCCGCGGCTGCGGCATGCGTCGCCCCCGCCTTCGCCGCACCGGCTGACGACGTCTGGGACGTCCTCGTGATCGGCGCAGGAATTTCCGGACTTCGCGCGGCCGTTGCCGCCAGGACCTCGGGCGCAAAGCGCATTCTCCTCTTGGAAAAGGGGCCGCTCGTGGGAGGCCATGCGCTTTATTCGAGCGGCACCATCGCCGCCGTAGCGCCCTGGCGCTCGCATGAAACAGACGGCTTTCAGGATTCCGTCGAGCTTTTTGTGAAGGACGCGCTTGAAACGGGCGGCAACACGGGGGATGCAAAGCGCCTTGAAGTCATCGCTCGGGGATCCGCTGAGGAGCTTGACTGGCTCGAGTCGCTCGGCATCTTCTTTGGCGAACCTTTCACCGCCGCTTCCGGCCTGCATCCCCGATGCTTCTCGATGCCGGGAAACCTCGCCGGACGCAGCTACACCATCGCCGCCGCAGGCGCCGTGCATGACCTTGGCATTCCCATCAAGATGAACACCAGAGCGCTGCACCTCATCGCAGGCCCTGACCTCTGGATCGTCGCAACGGGCGACCCCCGCGAGCCCGCCGGCCCCCGCGTCAACTACCGCGCCCGCGCCGTCGTGATCGCTACCGGGGGCTACACCGCCAACGTGCCGCTGCGATGCATGGCGGACCACCGACTCACGATAGACATCCACACCACCGCCAATCCCAACGGCAACGTCTGGGACGGCGCCGACGGCGACGGCCTTGCTCTGGCGCAGGAAGCCGGAGGCGATGTGACAACGGGAAGCCGCGTGCAGACGATGCCCTACTGGGGCGGACGCCTCTTGGACTACGCAGGCGCCGACATCTACCTCACGGACGAAGGCGAGCGCTTCATTGACGAGACACGGCGCTGGAACGAAATCACAGACGCCTTTCTCTCGCTGCCAGACCGCCACTGCTGGGTCGTGACGGACTCGAAGTCCTTCAAGGGGGCGACGCTTGGCTTGAAGCTCATCAACCGCATTGTGCGGAAGTCCGACTCCATCGAATCCATGGCGCATGGCATGGGCATCGCCTCAGCAAAATTGAAGGAAACGCTGCGCGAATACAATCAGGCAGTTCTCGACGGCATCGACTTCAAGACAGGAAAGACGCAGTTCGCGCAGACGATCGACAAGCCGCCCTTTTACTGGGGGCGCGAAACAATCTACGTGCACACAACCTTGGACGGCATCCGCACGGATGAGCGCGCCCGCGTGCTCACCAAGGCGGGCGCGCCCGTGCCGCGGCTTTACGCCGCGGGCGAAACCGTAGGCGGCATCTTCGGACGGGAGCGCTTGAGCGGCGGTTCCCTTGTCAACTGCCTTGTAATGGGGCGGATTGCTGGGACGGAAGCGGCGCTCTTCGGCGCTTCAAGCCGAAATACCCCTTGAAAACCCAGAGCTTTCGGAGGCGATTCATTTTTTCCAAAAGCGTGCGGCGGGCTCTGCCCATCGCCTGAGGCTGAAAGGCCGCCCACTTCTTCATGATGCCGCGAAGGTCCAGCGCCTCCAGCCAGCGCACGAGGGCTCTCGGAACATGGTCCGTGATGACCGCCGACTGAAAATCGATGATGCCCGGCCGTCCCTCAGGATCCATGATGATGTTCGTCATGCTGCTGATGTCAAGGTGAACGACGCCCGCCAGATGCATGCGGCGCACCAGCGTCTCAAGCTCTCTCAAGAACTCCGCCGTGATTCGGGAGCGCTCCACATTCTGCAGGGATTCGCCCGGCAGAAATACGGACGCCATGGCGGCACCGTCCACGCGAAAAGCCGCCGGCGACATGCCGGGAATGCCTTCCAAGCGGTTCAAAACTCTCACCTCGTGGCCCAGCAAGAGACGCGCCACCGCACGCACGTAAAAAGGGCGGTCGGCAAAATCTTTCACCGTCCACTCCCGCCCGGCCAAATCCACCCGGTACACCCGGGCATTGAAGAGCCGTCCATTTCGAAGCAGCCGGGCTCGTCCCGCCTCCTCCTGCGCTGACAACTCCGCGCGCGTAAAGAAAACTTCCTTTGTCATTCGACACCGTGGTCGAGGCGAGCAGGCCGCACGCCCTTGTTTCTCCTCAGCCTCCGGCCTGACCTGGACCGAAGGCCACCTTCTTGTGCTGAATCTTTGTTCAGTTTTTTGCGACGGGCGAGTATATCGAACGGAGAAGAAAATCCTCCATCCCTCGGTCTAGGACCATCGAATTACGCCTATGCAGTTGCCAAATTTTTACATTTAAAATCATCCGCTTGTCGAAAAATACAACACCTTTTGAAAGAAGCAGGCAAGCGACTGCCTTTTTCAGGCATTGAGCAAGAGGAAAACGAGCGGTATGATCTTTTCGAAATTTTTCATACGCAACAATTTCTCCGCTCATGTCCTGTCATCACCACTACCGCCACAGCGCCGCCGTGCGGCTTGCCGTCACGACGGCGGCGGGGCTTGCCGCCCTCGTGTTTTTCCTCGCAGACGTTGCCGCAGGCACATCCGGCCTCACGTTTGCCGACGCGCTCTCAGCGTTCTTTGCCGGAGGCGACTCGCCCGCCGCCTTCATCGTCCGGGAGATCCGCGTGCCAACGGCGCTTACAGCGCTTTTTGTGGGCGCGGCACTCGCGCTGGCCGGCCTCTTCATCCAAACCATCACCGCCAACCCGCTCGCAAGCCCTACGACGCTCGGCATCACGTCGGGCGCGTCTTTTGGCGCGGCGCTTTCGATCACCTTTGGCTGGACCGTCGCCGGAGAACTCTGGCTCGGCACCATGACGGCCGCCTTCGCAGCGGCGCTCTTCATTTCGGGCGCCATTGTGCAACTGGCGCGGCAGCGATCCATGTCGCCTGCTGCCCTCATTCTCGCCGGCATCGTAATGAACTTTTTCTTCATGGCTCTCGAGCAGCTTCTCGTTTATCTTGCAAGCCCCGAGACCGCACAGCTGATCAACGGATGGACATTCGGAAATCTTGAGCGATCAGGGCGTCTTTCCGCTGCAGCCCCTGCAGCTGCGATTGTCGCAGCCCTCGTTCTCATGGCACCCGTCGTGTGGCAGCTCACCGCGCTCTCGATGGGCGAAGAACGCGCCCGAAGCCTCGGCGTCCCGGTTGCAAAGCTCCGGCTTGCCGCCTTTGCCGCTGCCTCCCTGTTGATCGCCGCGGCGGTGAGCTTCATCGGCACGATCGCCTTCGTGGGCCTCGTGGCGCCCCACATCGCCAAAATTCTTCTGGGAGATGATCAGCGCTTTCTCATTCCCGCCACCGCCTTCACCGGGGGCGCGCTCCTCTCGACCGCCTCCCTCATTGCGAAGGCGCTCTCCACTGGAAGCCTGCTCCCCGTGGGAATCGTCACGTCGCTCGTAGGCGTGCCGTTTCTCTTTCTGTTGCTCTTGAAAAACCGGAGGACCTTCTGATGCCTCAACGACTCCGTCTCGATGTCGCGGACCTTGCCGCCGGCTTCGGGCGCCGCCCGGTTTTAAACAGCGTCTCGTTTTCCGCCAGCGCGGGCGAGCTCATCACCGTTGTGGGCGAAAACGCCGCCGGGAAAACCACCCTTCTCAAAGCGCTCGCCGGCCTCGTGCCGCACAAAGGACGCGTGACATTGAGCGAAAGCGGTGCGGCGCTCTCCCCGTCATCCGTTCTTTATCTGCCGCAGCTCGCGGAAGTCACAACGCGGCTTTCCGTCTTTGAAACGGTGATGCTGGGGCTCGAGCGCCGTCTCACCTGGCGCGTGAAGGACGAGGTCTTTGACCGCACGGACGCGGTGCTTCACGCGATGAACATCAGCCGGCTCGCCGCGCTCCCCGTGCAGAAGCTCTCGGGCGGCCAGAAGCAGCTCGTCTTCATGGCGCAGGCCTTTGTGTCCGAACCCCGGCTTCTCCTCTTGGACGAGCCCACGAGCGCCCTCGATCTTCGACACCAGCTCATCGTCATGCAGGCGGCCCAAGACTACGCCCGCCGCACGGGCGCCGTCGTGATCACCGTAGCGCACGACTTGACGCTCGCCGCCCGCTTCTCCTCGCGCCTTCTCATCCTCTCGGAAGGCCGCGTGAAGCGCTTCGGCGCCCCCGAGGCCGTGCTCACGCCCGACCTCATTGCCGACGTATGGCATGTCAAAGCCGCCGTCGAGAAAACGCAGGCAGGGCTCCTCGTCGTGCTGCCCCTCGCCCCCATCGCCGTGCCCGGCGAAAACGACCATTCTCATGATCTCAACCCGGAGGATTTCCAGTGACCGACACTGACAACCGAATCGCCGCCTACTGGGCGACGCGCGCTGAAGGCTACAGCGACCGCACGGAGGACGAGCTCGCCGGCCCCCGCGGAACGCTCTGGGCCGCGCGTCTGAAAACAGCGCTCGCGGCCGCGCCCGAGGGCCCGGTTCTTGATCTGGGCTGCGGCCCAGGCCTTTTTGCGCTTCTTGCCGCCCGCACCGGCCGCTGCGTCACGGGGCTTGACGTCACGCCCGAAATGCTCGAGCGCGCCCGGGCAAATCACCGCAAATACGCCCCCAAAGCCGAGGCCGAATTCATCGAAGGCGACGCTGCGCACCTGCCGTTTGAAGACCACACCCTCGCTGCCGTCGTCTCACGCTACGTAATCTGGAACCTTCCCGATCCCGAAGCGGCCCTGAAGGAAATCCAGCGCGTGCTGATGCCGGGCGGGGTCCTCTACTACGTGGACGGCAACCACTACCGCTACCTTGCGGACGAACGCTGGGCGGCTCTGCACGAAAAGGCCAAGCCCGCCTACGGTCACGAAAACCGCTTCGTAAAGGGCGTGGACACGCGCCCCATGGAGGAGATTGCCAAGTCGCTTCCACTCACCGCCCGCGAGCGCCCCGCCTGGGACGCGGGCGCACTTGAAAAACTGGGCTACGTCGCCGTGCGCTTTGACGTTCTCGAAAAAACGCAGCTTGACACGCTCGAGCTCATCACCGAATTCTCACTCACCGCTCATGCCCCATGACCACTCGACGCACGCTTCTTGCCGCCTCCGCCGCGGCGCTTTTCTCGCCCGCTCTATCAGCTTTTGCTGCTCCTCGCTGGCCCGCTGACCTCACGGACGTTCTGGGGCGTCGCGTCACTGTAAAGTCCGCGCCGCAGCGCATCATCGCAGGCGACTATCTCGCCAACTACCTCATCGTCGGAGGCGATGCGGCGCTCTCTCGCACGATTGCTGTCGCAGCAGACCACTGGGAGAGCGCCCGCATCGGCGAATATCAGGTCTTCACTGGCGCCTTTCCAGCGATCAAGACGCTCCCCTCGGTCGGAGGCTACCACGACAATTTGATTGACGCAGAGAAGATTCTCACCTTGAAGCCCGACGTGCTGCTTCTGAGCATCGGAAAATACAAGGACAACTCGCAGCGCATCCCGCTTCTGGAAGCCGCCGGCATCGCCGTCCTTGTCGTGGACTACCACGCCATGAGCCCCCAAAATCACGCGCTCTCCACACGTCTCATCGGACGCCTTGCGGGCGCCGAAGACCGGGCGGAGGCGCTCGTGCGCGACATGACGGAGGGCCTTGCCGAAGTCGACCGCCGCATCGCAGCGATCCCCGCAGAAAAGCTCGAGCGCCCCGTCTACATGGAGCTCGGCAGTCAGGGCGTGGGCGCCTTCGGCAATTCCTACAACCGCACCGTGCTCTGGGGCGCGATGCTCGATCGAATCAAGGCGGGGAACATCGCCGCCCGCAATTCCGCCCCCTGGGGACCGCTCACCCGAGAATTCGTGATCGCCTCCAATCCCGAGGTGATCTTCATCGGCGGCAGCCGCTGGCAAAAAGGCGCATCAGACCAGATGCTGATGGGACTCACCGTGCCGAAAGCTGACGCGAGGAAGCGTCTTGCCGCCTTTCTCACTCGCCCGGGCTGGGAAAAGCTTTCCGCCGTCCGCCATCGGCGCATTCATGCCGTGGACCACGGGAGTCTTCGAAACATCATTGACTGGCACTTCACCGCTTTCATGGCAAAGGCCTGCTACCCGGAAGCCTTTGCGGACATGGACCCCGATCGCACGCTCGCTGAAGCCTACAAAAAATACGTTCCGAAGGCCGACGCCCGCGGAACGTTCATGCTGACCTTGTAGCTCAGACAGCAAGAAGCCCGGGAAAATCCCGGGCCTCTCGCGTCTGATGCGCCTTGCTGGCGAATTACTTCTTCGCCTTCTTGACCTTCGCCTTTTCAGCGGCATCCTTCAGCGCCTTGCCGGCCGTGAACTTCGGGGCCTTCTTGGCAGGGATCTTGATCGCCTTGCCGGTCGCAGGATTGCGGCCTTCGCGGGCAGCGCGCTCGACGACGCCGAAAGTGCCGAAGCCGACGAGTGCGAGCTGTTCACCCTTCTTCAAGGTGTCCTCCACAGTTTCCGTGAAGGCGTTGAGCGCACGTTCCGCGTCAGCCTTGGTAATGCCGGCCTTTTCAGCGATGGCGGCAACGAGTTCAACCTTATTCATGGGTATATCTCCTGTGAGATGAAGGTAAGGTTCAATCAGTATACCCTCCGCGGCGTTGTGCGCAAGCTCCCGTCCGCGTTCTGCAAAGGTTTACACCGCTTTTTTCGGCGGTTGTTGCAAAAAAACGTCAGTTGGCCGTCATGAGCCGGCGCCGGCGCTGCTCAAAGAGGCAAACCGCGGCCGCAGCGCCCACGTTGAGGCTCTCGCAGGCGTCTTCGATCGGAATGAGATAGCGGGCGTCCGCCACCGCAAGCGCCCGGTCGGAAAGCCCCGGCCCTTCAGCGCCCATCATCCACACCGTGGGCGTCTTCTCCCACCCCGTTGTACGAAAGAGGTCCCGGCCTCCGCGGGCGTCCGCCGCCAGCCTCTTTCCAGAAAAGAGGGTGTCGAGCTCCTCCGGAAGAACATTTTCATAGATGACGGCAGAAAAATGCGCCCCCATGCCGGCCCGGAGCACTTTGGGCGACCAGAGCCCCGCCGATCCCGGCGCCGCCGCAATGAAGCGAATGCCGGCCGCCAGCGCCGTGCGAATGAGCGTTCCGGCGTTGCCCGCATCCTGCACGCCGTCCAAGTAAAGCGCGTCTTCGGCAAGCGCCCGGTGCGGACGCTCCGCTTCCGGAATCGTCACTTCGACCGTAAGCCCCGAGCCATGCTCCACCGAGCTCACGGCGTCGTAAAGCGCATCCGACACAATGTAGGCGCGGACATCCGCACGCCGCTCAATCAATTCCTTGGCGAGCTCGAGCGCCTCGCGCGCCACGTCATGCTCTCGAAGAATCACGGACACGGCAGGCGCTTCTTTTTCCAGAATCACCTGCGCGAGATGCGAGCCTTCGGCGAGCGTCATGCCGAGCTTCTTCGCCGCTCGCGGGCTTTCAGCAATTTTTTTCCATCGCTTCCAGCGATCGTTGGCGGACGAGGTGATGAGGAGCGGAGTCGGCATGGCGTGCATCAAAAAAAGTGGTCGACGAAGCGAGGAATTTTAGCGAAGCCGCCTATTCGACAAAACCATAGGTCTCGGATTATACAATGCACCAGATCAGTGCGTCGTTGTTTGCGTCAACAAAACATCCCGTTTCACTTAAGAAAACATATTCCTTGACATCCGTCAAATAGAGGAAAACTGTTAACACTTTCGACCCTCGTCTCGACCATCGTAATCCTCCGACTTCCAGCGCCTGCGAACGTTCGCCCCCTTGACTTGGCCGCTCTTTCTAAAAATGACTGACAGCCAAGCGGCGCCCCAGCGCAGGGCGTCAGCAATTGCGAAAACGAGCAGCCAGATTTTCAACGCCCGCAAAAGTAATGCCGGCAACGCTCAAAGGCGTTGCCGGCATCGATTTGGGGTCTGCAGTGCGTGAAAAAAATCGGCGACCGAGCCGATTTTCTTCTGCCGAGGAGCAATGCCGCATTGTTGGTTTTCTTGCAGACATCGGCATCGTACTAACCCCTAGAGCGAGGTGGCAAATCCCGTTTTGTTCCGATTCCGCGCACATAATGGGTGTTAACCCCTAAGGTCACCCCTGGTCGGCACCAATATGGTGCACAACAGACAGCTCAGAGCTCCTCAAGTCCGTCCAGCTTTCTCACGGTCATCCGTTCGGATGATTTTCGAGGTCTTGACAGCGCAAAATCAAACACTCTGCGTTAGAGTACGCGCTACACGATCGGACAGTGCGCCTGAATGCTGAACATTGATTGAGAAAGGCACTGTTCGCGGCGGGGCCCGCCTAGCCGGCCCCCGCCCCAGCAAACGACAACTAGAGACACGAAATCAATGACTTTCCAGCTATCTGATGCGGCCAAGGCGCGCCGCAGCGAACTCGATTTAGTGCGAGTTCTCCCGGAACTTCTCACCCACCATCTCGAAAAGCGCGCCGACCTTCCCATCTTCACCTTCTGGAAGCCTGCGGAAAAAGTCTGGCAGACCTACACCGTAAAGGAGACCTGCGACCAGGTGACGCGCTGGCGCCATGCGCTCGCCAAGACCGGTCTCACGAAGGGCGACCGCTGCGCGATGCTGCTCCCCAACGGCATCAACGCCATTCTCTTTGACCAGTCGGTGCTTGCCAACGCCCTCGTCCCCGTGCCGCTGCACGCCGTGGACACCGCGGGCTCCTCGAGCTACATCATGAACGACAGCGGCGCCAAGATCCTCGTCACAGGACGCTTGAACCGCTGGGAGGCGATCCGCGACACAGAGTCGCATCCCGCGCTCAAAACCGTCGTCATCACGGGCGAGCCCGTGGAGACGCACGAAGACGCGGGCGTCCGGGTAATCGGTCTTAAAGCATGGCTCGCCGAAGGCGAAGGCAGCGAACTCCCCGCCGGCCCCGAGCCCACGGACCTCGCGGCGCTCGTCTACACCTCCGGCACCACCGGCAAGCCCAAGGGCGTGATGCTCACCCACCGCGCCATTCTCGCCAACGTCACGGGCGTTCTGCAGAACC
Organism: Acutalibacteraceae bacterium; assembly: GCA_963647785.1. Taxonomy (GTDB): domain Bacteria; phylum Pseudomonadota; class Gammaproteobacteria; order Burkholderiales; family Burkholderiaceae_F; genus Duodenibacillus. The sequence continues at coordinate 3,519 of CAVJBF010000061.1, read as the reverse complement.
TCTGCCCCGAGCCTGACGACGTATGGCTCTCGTTTTTGCCGCTCTCTCACACCTTCGAGCGCACGACGACCTACTACACCGCCATGGGCTGCGGCAACCGCATCGGCTTTAATCGTAACATCGGGCTTCTCGCCGATGACCTCAAGGTCATTCGTCCCTCGATCATGATGAGCGTGCCGCGCATCTACGAAAAGATTTACGACAAGATTCAGGACGCGCTCGTCAAAAAGTCCCCCTTTGTCCAGAAGCTCTTTCACACGGCGGTGAACGTGGGCTACCGGCGATTCTGCCGCGAAAACGGCCTGCCGGTCCAGGGCGGCCTGCTTTCGCTCTTCGATCCCCTCATCGGCCCTCTTTTGGACAAGAAGGTGGGCGCGGGCATCCGCGGCATCTTCGGCGGCCGGCCCCGCATCTTCATTTCGGGCGGTGCCGCCTTCAACCCCGAGGTGAGCCGCACCTTCCTAGGCCTCGGCGTCAACATCCTCCAGGGCTACGGCATGACGGAAACAGCGCCCATCATGTCCGTGAACAAGGTGGGCGACAACCACCCGCAGACAGTAGGCCCGGCGCTCGTCAACATCGAAGTGCGCATCGGCGAAAACGACGAGCTGCAGATGCGCGGCCCCTCACTCATGAGCGGCTACTGGAACCGTCCGGCGGACACGAGGGCGGTCTTCACCGAAGACGGCTGGCTAAAGACCGGCGATCAGGCAGACATCTTCAGCGACGGTCACATCCGCATCAAAGGCCGCATCAAGGAAATCATCGTCACAAGCACCGGCGAAAAAGTGCCGCCCGCCGATTTGGAGCAGGCGATTGAAACCGATCATCTCGTGAGCCAGGCGATGGCAGTGGGCGAAAACCGCCCCTACATCGCAGCGCTCGTGGTCTTGAACAGCGACCAGTGGAAGCTGCTTGCCGAAGAACTGAAGCTCGATCCGAAGGATCCGGCGTCGCTGCAGACGCGCGCGGCGCGCCAGGCGGTGCTGCGCCGCGTGAAGGCGGCGGCCGCGGGCTTTCCGAACTACGCCGTCCCGCGTCAGGTGAAGCTCTATCTCGAGCCCTGGACGATTGAAAACGGCCTCTTGACGCCCACGCTGAAATTAAAGCGCGGCCCGATGCGCTCGCGCTTTGCTGACGACATCGACAGCCTCTACGACGAAGTGAAGGTCTAGCCCGCCACGGTCCGAAAAAACGCCGCTCGAGAGTTGCCCGGGCGGCGTTTTTCATGAGAAGTCGCGCCCGGCCACTTGCAAAGCTTCCGGCCAGGCGGCATTTTGTCGGCAGCGCCTTTTAGGCCGGCGCCTGATCCAGATGGAATGCGGCGTGCAGAGCGCGGACCGCGAGCTCCATGTACTTCTCCTCGATCACAACGGAGACCTTGATTTCCGACGTGCCGATCATGAGGATGTTGATGTTTTCCTTCGCGAGCGTTTCAAACATCGTCTTCGCGACGCCCGCGTGGGTGCGCATGCCGATGCCGACGATGCTCACCTTGGCGATGTCGCTGTCGGTGTGGATTTCGCAGGCGCCGATCTGGGGCACGACTTCGGTTTCAATGACCTTCACCGTCTTCGCCACGTCGCCCTTGGGCACCGTGAACGTGAAGTCCGTGGAGTCAACGCCGATGTTCTGAACAATCATGTCCACGTCGATGTTGTGCGAGGCCACCGGCCCCAGGATCTTCGAGGCGATGCCCGGGTTGTTCGCCACCTTGCGGAGCGTGATCTGCGCTTCATCGCGCGTGCAGGCAATGCCGTTGACAACTGCTTTTTCCATTTTCGGATCTTCCTCAAAAGAAATCAGGGTGCCGCTCTGGGCTTCAACTACGACGGGAATGTCGGGATCGGTGAGGCTGGAAAGCACTCGCAGGGGCACGCGATACTTGCCCGCAAACTCCACGCTGCGAATCTGCAGCACCTTGCTGCCGAGGCTCGCGAGCTCAAGCATCTCTTCAAAGCTGATGGCCTCCAGACGCCGAGCCTTCTTTTCGATGCGGGGGTCCGTCGTGTAGACGCCGTCCACGTCCGTAAAGATGAGGCATTCCTCGGCCTGAAGCGCCACCGCGAGCGCCACGCCCGACGTATCCGAGCCGCCGCGCCCCAGAGTCGTCACATTTCCGAGGGAGTCAATCCCCTGGAAGCCCGCAACGATCACGACGCGACCGGCGTCCAATTCCTTCTTGATCCGGTCGGAGTCAATCGATTCAATGCGCGCCTTCGTGTAGGCGCTGTCGGTGTGAACGGCCACCTGCGAGCCGTTGAAGCTGACGGCGTCAACGCCGCGCGCCTTCAAGGCCATTGCGAGAAGCCCGATCGACACCTGCTCGCCCGTGCTCGCAATCACGTCGAGCTCACGAGGATCGGGGTTCGGCATGATTTCCTTAGCGAGTCCGATCAAGCGGTTCGTCTCCCCGCTCATCGCAGAAACGACGACCACCATCTGGTAGCCGGCATCGTGCCATTTGGCGACGCGTCGGGCAACGTTCTTAATGCGCTCAACGCTGCCCATGGACGTGCCGCCGTACTTGTGAACAATAATCGCCATAACGATCGGCCTTCTTTCCGTAATGTTGCATTCCGGGCACAGCTTCCGGGCGAAAAAAGACATCGCCCCGCCGCCGGAAGGTTCTTCATTTTCTCAGTCGCCGCTCCGGCAAGAAAGGAGCAGCCCGGGTTATTTTCACCTGAATTGTGGCTTTATTGACGGTCAGCAAGCTGACAACATACTATCTTGTAAGGAAGACGCCCTATTCATCATGATTCAGCAACCATTGAAAAACATGTTTGCAAAGATTTGTGAAGGTCTTTTGTCTAAGACCTGTTTTCCGATTAGAATCGCCTGCGATGTGTAAAGAGAACCGAACCGCTCGTTCCCTGCGGTCGACACATCGTTCAAGCGGTATTCGGAATTGCACCGGGAGAGAGCATCCATGATCCGAGCAACATCTACTGTCGTTCTACACAATTTTTCCATGTACGCCGGCACGGCCGCCAAAGGCAATGCCGTCATGATTACATTCCACGGTCGTGACTGGGCTCTTTTGGGCCCGTGTTCGCTCATAAAGGCAGAGGAGAAGGAGCACTTCCGCGTCTTCTCGTCCACCGACGCCTACCACAAGTTCGCTGACTGCCTGCAGGACGCCCACGACGGCATCGTGACGCAGGTTGCTTCCCGCGGCAAGGTTCGCTGCGGCTTCTATCCGATCGAATTCCTTGATCGGATGCGCCCCGAAGACAAGCGCATCCGCCGCAAGAGCGCGGCTGACACGGACGACGTGGACGACGACGCCGACGAATAAAAGCCGAATTTATTCACCAACCCGCCCCTTTTTGGAAGTGGCGGGTTTTCGTTTATCACCCGCGCCGTAAAACCCGTTCCTTCAGGAGGGGGATGTAAGGCGCCAAGGTTGTTGTGTTCAAAACTACGGAAGATCGCTGTATCATCCCAAACATGAGAACCTACAAATACAAGCTCCTTTCGGCGAAGCGCAATAAAAAACTGCACCGACAGATCAAT
>CAVJBF010000060.1:14200-15720 GCA_963647785.1 Acutalibacteraceae bacterium | reverse complement strand
AGGATAAGACATTAATTATAGCCTATTTTATGCCAAAAAATTTAGCCCTTGTACACCGCCATGAACGGCAATAAAAGCACAACAGGCGTCAAGCGCTTCTTCATTTTTCTTGTCCATGATTGAACGACTGCCAAGCCAGCCTCTTCTGTTCACAGTCACAACAGGCCGAAAGCCTCGAAAGAAAGAGTGTCTTTCCAAAACGCGGCGCACACAAAAGACGAAGGCATCGCGCACTCAAGCTTTCGATCACGGGAATCCAAGCGGTCTTGTCGACGCAGGCAACGACCTGCCAGCAACAGGCGGCAAAGTCACGGCAGTCAGTCGGAACAAGGCTTCTGGAAGCAGCGTTCATCGAAATTTCAAAACACCACAGCAGAACGGACGACCTCAGCCGTCCGTTCCTGAAAAGCAATCTACTTCAACAAAGGCCGCACTTCCGCCATGTTAAAGAGAAGCTGCACCGCGCTCTCCGGCGCGTAAAGCCGCGCGCTCGAGCGGTTCATCACGTCCACGGTGAGCACCGTGTCGCCTGCCGCGATGCGGTAGCGAATGACGTTTCCAAGCAGCTGATGACTCACGACGCGGCCGTCCACGGGGTGCGAGCACGTCGCCGGATACGTCGCACGCTCCTCCTTCACGAAGACGGACTCAGGGCGCACAGCGACGAGCTTGGCGTCCGTGCCAAAGCCAATGAGGCGATGAGCCTCGTCGGCCGTGAGGAGGTTGTAGGAGCCGATGAAGCGGGCCGCGAACTCGTTCGCCGGGTGCAGGTACACCTCTTCTGGCGTGCCGCTTTGCACAATCTCGCCCTTGTTCATCAAGAAGATGCGGTCGCTGATCGTCATCGCCTCCTCCTGATCGTGGGTGACGAAGATCGTGGTGAGGTGCAAGTCCTTCTGAATGGAGCGAATCTGCTCGCGCAGGTTGCGGCGAATGCGCGCGTCCAAGGCGGAGAGCGGCTCGTCCAAAAGAAGAATGCGAGGTTCGGTCACCAAAGCGCGCGCCAGCGCCACACGCTGCTTCTGGCCGCCCGAGAGCTGATGCGGGTACTTCTTTTCGTTCCCGGCGAGCTCCACCAGCGCGATGGCATTCTTCACGCGCTCTTCGATGACGGCCGGAGCGAGCTTGGCCATCTTGAGGCCGAAGGAAATGTTTTCCAAGGCCGTCATGTTCGGAAACAGCGCGTAGCTCTGAAACACCATGCCGATGTTGCGCTTCTGGGCCTTCGTATGGGTGATGTCCTCGCCATCCACGCTGATCGTGCCGGCGTCGGGCATTTCAAGCCCCGCCAGACACCGCAGGAGCGTTGACTTGCCGCAGCCCGAGGGTCCCAGCAGCGTGATGAACTCGCCGCGCGCAATGTCAAAATTCAGGTCTTCAAAGACCCGCGTCGCATCAAAGTGCTTCGCGAGCGAACGGACGGAGACAAAGGACGTCGTCATTTTTAAAAACCCTACTCTTCGATGATGTGTTCTTCACGGCGAGGGCGCGACAGGTACATCGCCGCCCAGGTGAGGATG
>CAVJBF010000060.1:0-14190 GCA_963647785.1 Acutalibacteraceae bacterium | reverse complement strand
GATCTGCAGCGTCTCGTAGCGCGTTCCCACCAGCATGTTCGCAAAGACGAATTCCCCCATCAAAAACGAGAAGCTGATGAAGAGCGACGCCAGAAGCGCGCGATTCAAGTTCGGAAGAATAATGCGCATGAAGGCAGAGAACGTCCCTACGCCCAGCAAGTGCGCCGCATCGATGAGATCCTTCAGGTTGATGCCCGCCATGCCGTTGGCCAGAGCGCGGTACATGAAGGGCACCGTGATCGTGAAGTAGGTGCCGATCAAAATCCAGGGCGTCCCCACGATCGGGAGCGGATCGCCCGCAAACATCTGCAGCAGCCCCACGCTTGAAACCACGGGCGGCACGGCAAAGGGCAGGATGATGAGAACTTCCATCACGCCCTTTAATTTCGGAAAATAGTAGAAGACCGCGAAGATGAGGGGGAGAACGAGCAGCGTCGAGACGATGAGCGTCGCAAAGCAGATCAGGAGGCTGCGCCCCAAGGCCGCCAGAAAGCGCGGATCGGTCAAGAGCCGCTCGAACCACTTCAGCGTGAAGCCATCCGGAAGAATCGTCGCGCCCCAGTTCGTCGCAAAGGCGTACATGACCGTAGCGACAATCGGCAACGCCAGCACCAGCGCCACCAAGAGGATCACCGCGCGGTGCCAGAGTTCGCTCGTGAACTTAAGCTGCATGGTAGGACCTCCTCAAGAGCCAGCGGTAGATCGCCACCACGAACCCCAGAATGATGATGAGGAGCACGGACAAGGCCGCCGCGAGATTGGGCTGGAAGAAAATGTCGCCCACCACGAGCTGCCCGATGCGGATCGTGACGAGGTTGTAGTTGCCCACCGTCAAGGCGTAGGCGCTCGCGTAGGCGCCCATCGCGTTGGCGTAGAGAATCGTGAAGGTCCCGAGCAAAGCGGGGAGCAGCACCGGAATCGCCACCTTCACCCAGTACTGCAGGCGCGTTGCGCCCATCGTGCGGGCGGCCTCCTCCCATTCGGGCTTCAGCGCAGTAAACGCAGGGAAAAGCAGCAGGATTCCGAGCGGAATCTGAAAGTAGGTGTAGATGAGAAAGAGCCCTTCGATTCCGTAGACGTTGAACTTTTCAATGAGGCCCAAGTCTTTCAGCAACAGCGTGATCGAGCCGTTGAAGCCCAGAATGATGATGAAGGCAAACGCGAGCGGCACGCCCGAGAAGTTGCTCGTCATGTTTGTGAAGCTCACCATCCAGTCGCGAACGCGGCCCGAAACCTTGTTCAAGCTCGCCGCCGCAAAGGAAGCGATCACAAGGCCCACAAGCGAGCTCCAGAAGGAGAGCCACAGGGAATTGGAAAAGCTCTGCAGGAAAAACGGATCGGAAAGAATCTCGACGTAGTTCCCGAAGCCCCAGACCTCATCCTCCTCCACATAGAGGGAGTTGATGATCACCCAGATCATCGGAACGATCTGAAAGGCGAGGAACACCACCGCAAAGGGCAGCATCAGGAGAACGTGCTTCACGAAACCCTCGGCTCCCCCGTCGCTTTTACTGATGAAACTTGCTGTCACTTTATCCGTTGATGCAGAAATTTTGAATGAGGCTCGTATTCTAACGGGGCGGCTCCGCCCACGCACGCCGCAAGCTCCCTGCAGCCAAAAAAGGCCCCGGTCGGCGTATGCCGAAACCCCGGGGCCTCGCTTGCCGCCGCAACAACCAGCGTCCGCGGCAGTCTCGCTTACTTCATGTAGATGGAGACCTTGGACTGCCACTGGCGGGAGAGCTTGCTGCTCGTCTTCGTCCAGGCCGCAAAGTCCGTGATGGGCTTGGCGTTCTTGTACTGGGACTCGGGGAGCATCTTCGCCTTCACGTCTTCCGGCATGTTGATGTACTGCGCGCGGATCGGACGCGCGTAGCCGCCCGCCAAGTTGATCTGACCTTTGTCAGAGAGGATGTATTCGCGAGCGTACTTCGCAGCGTTCGGATGCTTCGAGTACTTGTTCAAAATCGTCGTGTAGCCCGAAGTGACGCTGCCTTCGGCGGGAATCACCACTTCAAAGCGGCTGCGATCGATCTGATCGCGGTAGTTGAGCGCATTGAAGTCCCAAAGCATGCCGACTTCAACTTCGCCCTTCTCAAGGTTCGCCACCACGGGGTCCACCATGGAAAGGCGGCCCTGCTTGGCGATCTTCGCAAAGAAGTCGTAGGCGGGGTTGAGGTTCTTTTCATTGCCGCCCATTGCCATGGCGGCGGCGAGCACGGCGTAGTTCGCCTGCGCCGCAGACCCCACGGCGCCCACGGAGACGCGGTACTTGCCCGTCAAAAGGTCAGCCCAGCTCTTTGGGGGATTCTTCACGAGCTCCTTGTTGATGATGAAGGCGACCGTGCCCGTGTAGCTCAGGCACCAGTGGCCGTCCTTATCCTTGGCCCAGCCCGGGATCTGATCCCAGGTGGAAGGCTTGTAGGGCATCGTGATGCGCTTCTTCGCAGCAAATTCACCAAACTCAAAGCCCACGTCGCCGATGTCCGCCGTGGCGTTCTCGCCTTCGGCGATCATCTTGGAGATTTCTTCGGCAGAGGACATGTCGGTGTCCTGCGTCTTGATGCCAAGCTTCTGCAGATCCTTCCAGGTGCCGACCCAGTTGGCCCACGTGTCGGGCATGCCCACGGAGCTTACGGCCCCTTCAGCCTGCGCGGCCTTCAAAAGCGCATCCGTGTCCGCAGCGGACGCGGTGAAAGAAACCGTCAGCGTCGCAGCGGCAAGCGCGGCGGCGAAAGTAGTGAACTTAGTCAAGACTCGACTCCTGAAATTAGGGCGGACCGCCAAAGGCGGCTCGCTGTTTTGGCCGAATTCAGCCGATCTGCTGAGTTTAGCCGATGTTCTTCGAGCGCAACTCCGCCTTTTGGCGTAAGGACGCGGATTTGGTCATTTTGCTGCGCCCGTGTGTCGGATTCGTGACAAAAGCCGCTCCGCTAAAATGATCGCGGCTGATTCCATGGAGCAAAGCAATGGGCCGATACATCAATCCGCCAAGCGTTGGGTTTGAGCTGATGCTCAACGACGGACTTTATGTCGACAAAACTGAACTGCTAGCCTATACCAACGCAGTGATGAACACGCCGCGCCGCTTTGTATGCTTTACTCGTCCGCGCCGCTTCGGAAAGACGTTCGCCGCGCAGATGCTGTCAGCTTTTTACTCCAAAGGCGCTCAATCACGGCATCTCTTTGACAAGATGAAGATTGCCCATGCTCCGAGGAACCAATTTTTTGTAGCTTCCCCCGAGTATGACAAATATCTCAACCAGTGCAATGTTCTCTTTTGGGACATGACCCACTTCCTCCGAGATGGAGCCGACAAGGCGCTTGACCTGCTGCAGGCCAAGCTGCTGAAGGAGTTGAAGCGCGAATTTCCCGACGTCGATGCCTCTGAGGCCGTCACGCTGGCCGACATGATTTGCGCCGTCAATGACGCCACCGGCGAAACCTTCTACATCATCATTGATGAATGGGACGTGCTCTTTCGAGAAGCCAAGGATGACGTCTCCACGCAAAAGAATTACATCCTCTTTTTGCGCAGCCTCTTCAAAGACGCTCAGGTCTCTCGATCCCTTTGCGGCGCCTACATGACCGGCATTCTGCCCATCAAGAAATACGGCACGTCGTCTGCGCTCACCGACTTTTCGGAATTCACCATGGTGGACCCCGGCGCACTGGCGGAGTTTGTCGGCTTTACAACGGAAGAGGTGCAGGCCATCTGCCGTGAGCGAGGAACGGATTTCACCCAGATGCAACGCTGGTATGACGGCTATCAGTTTGATCGAGTCGGGCACGTTTACAACCCCAACTCCGTCCTGAAGGCCTCCTTGTCAAACAAATTCAAGTGCTACTGGAACCAAACAGAGACCTTTGAAGCGCTGAAGCTTTATCTTGACCTCAACGTGGAAGGACTCAAGGACAGCGTCATCGCCATGCTGGGCGGCCAGCGGCGCCGGGTGGATGTCGGCTCTTTTGCCAACGATCTCCTCTCGGTTGACACGCGAGACAAGGTGCTGACGCTGCTCGTTCATCTGGGCTACCTCGCCTATGACGACGACAAGGCCGAGGTCTACATTCCCAACGAAGAAATCCGAGACGAATTCGTCCGCTCCTTCCTCAACGGACGTCGAACGGAACTCGTGAAGGCGGTGCAGCTCTCAGACGCCATCCTGACGGCAACGCTTGAGAAAAACGAAGACCGTGTCGCCGAACTCCTCGGTCAAGTCCATCTCGCTCAAACGTCACCTCATTTTTACGCCAACGAACAGGCCTTGAAGTCTGTCGTCGCCATGGCTTATTTATCCGCCATGGATCATTACGCGCGGTTTGAAGAAATCGGCGCCGGCCGCGGCTACGCGGACATGCTATTTCTTCCCGTGCCGGGCTCCGAGAAGCCCGCGCTCCTCATTGAGTTGAAGAAAGACCGGTCCGCTCAGGCTGCCGTAGATCAGATCAAAACCCGGCAGTACGCCGAAGCCTTGGAGCGGCATCGCTACCACGGCAAGGCGATGCTCGTCGGCATCACCTTCGACGCCAGAACAAACCATCACCACTGCGCCATCGAAGAAACGACCATCCGCTAGCTCTCGGTCCGGCACCGAACCGATGCTTGAGATCGTTGAACAGCGGCCTCAAGCATTCTCAGTGTTTTCTCTGAGCCGGTGCGCCAGCCCGCCGAGCCGCCGCACGGGCGTCCTCACCGCCTTTTCCAACGCCGACTTCGCCGCAAACACCGTCGCGTTCTTCTTGGCGCGCGTGATGCCGGTGTAAAGCAGCTCGCGCGTCGTCAACGCTGACTCAGGATCATCCGACAGCACCACGGCCACCGACCGGAACTGCGATCCTTGGGACTGGTGCACCGTAAGCGAATACCCCGTGTCATGCGCAGGAAGGAGCGCCGCCGGCACGTACCGATCGCCGAACCACACGTCAAAGCCCGCCTTTTCGCCGTAAGTCACAACGCCCACGTCGCCGTTGAAGAGCTCCGTCGTGCTGTCGTTGGCGCGCACGATGACGATGCGCCCTGGGTAGAACTCGTCCTCGGGGTTGGCCGCTGCCGCCCGCCGCACCTTCTCCGCCATGAGGGCGTTCACAGCCGTCACGCTGTCACGCCCCCGGCGCTGCGCGCAGAGAAGCCGGAACTCATTGAAGGCGTCGAGCATCGCGTCGTCGAGCTCCTTTCGGGAGTCGGCTTCCATCAAGTCGTGCGCTGCATGGACCGCGGCTCGCTTTTCGACCGCTGCCAGAAACTTCGGCATCGCCGCATCGATCCACGCGGCGATCTTGGGATTGACGCGCTCTGTTTGAATGCGAGACGAAGCGGAAGCCGTCCATTCCTGCTCGTCCATAATGAGCGCCGCCGTAAAGCGCGAGGCGGGCGGCAGCTGCTTCACCACTTCGACCACATTGCCTTCGTTCACCGCCCGCGCGGCGCAGCCGATCGGGGACGAATCCCCGAAGCGGAAGCTGTAGGTCAATTCCGTCACCGCGTCCGAGAGCGCGCCCTCCGGATCCGTGATGTCCGAGAAGACCGAGCCCGGCCCCACGGCGGCGAGCTGATATTTGTCTCCCAGCAGCACGAGGCGCGTTGCGTTGCAGTCCATGACGCGCAGGAGTCGAAGCGCCAGGCGCTGGTCAATCATGCTCGCTTCGTCTGCAATCAAAATGTCCGCGGCAAGCGGCGAATTGGGAGACGGCTTCTCTCCGCTTTCATCCGGCGTCAAAAGGAGCCGGTGAATCGTCTGCGCCACGACGCGGCGCTCGTCAATCGCCTGTTGCACCCGGGCATAGAGCTCGGGGTGCGCCGCGCATTCCCCTTGCACCGACTCCATCATGCGGCCCGCGGCCTTGCCGGTGGGCGCCGTGAGAACGATCCGCTGCGGGCCGTCGGCCGCCGCCAGAAGCGCAGTCAGAATGCGCACCACGGTCGACGTCTTCCCCGTGCCGGGGCCGCCCGTGATGACGGAAAAGCGGCGCGCGAGCGCCTTTTCCACCGCCTCACGCTGCCTCGCAACCCCCGCCTCCCAGGCAGCGCGCTTTTCGGGGTCCTGCGCCGCCGGCGTCACATCAAAAAACGCGTGGTCCACCGCTGAAAAGGCCTCCGAGAGCGCCTGAGGCAGACGCAGCCCCGTGTCCGGGAGCTGGTGCGCGGCCGAGAGAAGGCGCGCCAGCTCCGATTCTTCCGCAAACTGCCGCGCGGCGTAGATCCGCACATCGGGCGCCTCGCCGTCCAAAATAAGCGGCGCCAAGGAACCCGCGTCCCCTGCGAGCCCCGCCGTCTTCCAGCCTGCAACCGCCGGCAGCAATTCGACGGGAAGCGCCGCGCAGACGCTCTTTTCCACGTCAGCGGCGGCAAGCGCCTTCATGGCTTCAAAAAACGCCGCTTCGTCCGCCTTTTCGAGCGAAGCGCCCTGTCGGCGAACGATCCGCAGGAGCGCCGCCCCCATCGCGAGCCACGCCTCCTGCACCACCTCGTTTTCCTTCTCGATCATCACGCCGCTCCTTTGCCGAAAAATTCATTGAGAGACGACAGCACTTCCACGGGCGGCCGGTCCCGAACAATGCCCTGCGTCACGCCGCCCTCGCCCGCGCCGCGCAGGAAGATGTAAAAGACGCCGCCCACGCGCTCGTAGGCTTCTTCAAACGTAACGCCAAGGCGTTCCGCGAGAAAGCGACAGAAGGCCGTGAGGTAAATGAGATACTGCAGCCGGTAGCCGTGCCGCGTCATTTCGTCCGCCATCGCCTCCTCGGTGTAGTCCGCAGGGCGCCCCGAGCCGATCACGTTGCTCTTCCAGTCCACAAGGTAGTAGCGCCCGCTCGCTTCAAACAAAAGATCCGCCGTGCCGGTGAGGTAGCCACGCAGGGTGACGTCATCCAAGTCGCCCACGGCGTATCGGGGGTATCGGGCGAGAAGCCTCGCAAGCCCCGTCGTCCGCGGCTCGCTCCCGTCCTTTCCAGCGCACATCGTGAAAGGCCATTCAGAGGCGCGCTTCTCGCGCGGCACGTCCCTCAGCCGCAGGCCGTTTTCAAGCGGAGCTGCGAGCACCGCGCGCATCATGTCCTCAATGTACTGCAGCCACGCCGCCTGCGCCGCCTCCCGATCTTCCGCAGGGAAGAGCCCGGAATACTTGCGGATGAGGCGCTTTATGAGGTCGCTGCGTCCCTCATCCGTATCAAACTCCGCGCGCTCCATGATTTCGTGCAGGAAGGTGCCGACGTCAGGACCACGGAGCGCTGCTGGATCAAAGCCCTCCGGCGCCTCAGCCACGCTCGTCGCCGCCAGAGCTTCCTTTTCACCCTCGTCGGGCCCGGCGTCATCGTCCGCCTCGCGAGGGGCGTCCTCGGCGCCCGCCATCGCGGGCGCCGCCTTCTTCGTGCGCATGATGCCCGTGAAGCTTGAAAGGCGCTGCGTCACGCCAAAGCGCTTCGCAGGCGCCGCCGTCAGCGTCTTCGACGTGTCCGCGGGCGCCGCCGCATGCGTCTCAGCAGCGCCCGCTGTGATGTCAAACAGGCGCATCTGCACCAAGTCCGCGGGCAGCGCCGCAAGACGCGTCTTCAGGCTCTCAAGCACCTCCTCGGCGTGCGCCGTGGCGTCCGTGTATTTCACCATGGTCTTGTCGCCCCAAAGCGCAAAGACCGCGGCATTGGCGCAGCGATAGTAAGTGAGCTTCCTCGTCTTCTCGCTTCTCGTAAAAAAAAGCGGCAGCACCAGGCGGTGCGAAGCGCGCGTCATGCCGACGTAGAGAAGCCGCACCGCCTCTTCAAGCCGGCTGTGCGCTGCTTGCGCAATGAGGTCCTCCGACGCCTCCTCAGCGCCCACATACCAGACGTCCTGCACCTCGTCGTGCACATGGAAGACGGCGGACTTGTCCAGCTGATGCGCCCGCGAGGCCCCCACGAGGTAGACCACCGGGTATTCGAGCCCCTTGCTCGAATGCAGCGTCTGCACGTTGATGAGATCTTCGTCACTCTCGACGCGCGCCGTCCGGTCGCTTTCATCGTCCACCGGCTCAAAGCGCTCGGCCTCAATTCGCTGAATGAGGCCTGAGAGCGTCGAAAGCGTGCGGCCGCGTTCATGGAGCATCTCCGTCATGTGGCGGCAGTCCGCAAGGTAGCGCATGCCCGAAGACGTCGCCAAAAGCCGCTCGTCGGCGTGCCGCGCCGCGAGAAGCTCCGAAAACAACGCGGCCGCCCCGCCTTTTTCGAATCGCTCGGCGAGCGTTTTAAGAAGCAGGCTGTCCTCAATGCGCTCTGCGAGGCCGTCGCGGATTGCCTTCAAGCTCCGGCCGAAAAGCCGCGTCGCCTGCGCGGCGGCAAGCAGGCGGCGATCCTTCGGGGACTCCACGGCCTTCAAGACCGCCATCATGTCGCGCGGCGCCTCGTGCTTCAAGACGTCATCCTTGCTGTTGCGCCAGAGCACGCGAAGCCCTCGCTTTTTCAAGGCCGCCACAGTCTCGCTCGCGTCTTCGCGCTTTTTAACGAGAAGCGCGATGTCCGAGGGCTTCAAGGGCCGACCGTCAATCGTCGCCTTGCCGTTTAAAAGCCGGACAATGTCTTCGGCCACCGCCTCCGCTTCAAAGGCGTCGCTTTCGCCAGCTGACGGAAAATGCGCCGCACCCTTGCCGCGCCACACTTCAAAGACCGGCACCGCCTCGCCTGCGAGCGCAAGGGGCGCCTTCTTCACCGCCTTTCCTTCCACGGGCGAAAAGCGAATGCTGTCCGTCAGGAAGGGCTGCCGGCCTTCGCCTTCCGCGAAGAAGGCGTTCACGGCGTCCACGAGCACCGGCGTGCTGCGCCAGTTGGCGGTGAGCTGCATCGTCCGCCCCACGTCCTTCACAGCCGCGGAGTACACCGCGATGTCAGACGAGCGGAAGCTGTAGATGGACTGCTTGGGGTCGCCCACGAAAACGAGCGTCTGGGGTCCTTCGCCCTCTGCCATGAAGAGCGTCTTGAAAATGCCATACTGAACGGTGTCCGTGTCCTGAAATTCGTCGATCAGCACCGCATCAAAGCGGCCGCGGACGGCCTGAGCGAACTCATCGTTCACGAGCGCTCCATCCATTGCCACGAGGATGTCGTCAAAGCTCTGCAGCTTCGCCTCGCGCTTCAAGTTCGCCAAGCGTCCGGGCGCCCAGTCAATGAACCGCGCAAGCGCCGCATTCACCTCCTCCCGCACCTGGGGATCGATTTCTGGCTTCTTGCCCTTTGTCTTTCCCGCGTCCTCAACGTCCGAGAGCCGCAGCACATCGGGCATCGTCCGGGATGAAAACTGCGCCAGCCGCTTCAAGACGACCACCCACTTCCCTTTTAGAAGCTGATTCTGCACGGCGGCATCCTTCGTGCGGCGGACTTCTCGCCGCAGGAATTCCTCCACCGTCTGGTTGATGAGCGGCGTCACGTCGCCGTTCACGAGCTCAAAATCCCCGCCCTGCGAAAAGACGAAGTCCTTCATCATGCGCTGGCAGAAGCTGTGGATCGTATAGACCGCCGCATCGTCGTAGTTGTCCACGGCGGCCTTGAGTCTTGCCTTGACGTCTTCGTCCGCCAAGCCCAGCGCCTTCCAGTGCTCAAAAAAGGGCGCGAGATCCCCGGCGCTCGATGCACCTTCAGCCGCTGCGAGCGCTGCCGCAAGAAGCTCCTTCACGCGCGCAGAGAGCTCGGCAGTCGCCGCCTTCGTAAACGTCACGAGGAGAATCCGCCCCACGGGCGCCGCCTCCTCCACCACAAGCCGCAGCACGAGCCGCGTGAGGGACCAGGTCTTTCCGGTTCCGGCGCTCGCTTCAATCACCAGGCGCCCCGCCAGCGGCGTCATCACCGCATCAAATGAAGGAATGTCCGTCATGCCTGCTTGCCTCCGTTCGTCATCTTCTCAGCGCCTCGCTGCGCCACCACGTTGTAGAGCGCCTCCGCCGCCCGCAAAAGCGCCGCGAGCGTGGAGTCTTCCGTCTCGACCTTCTTCTTGTCCTTTTTCTCCGGGTCCGCGTCACCGAAAAATTTATTCAGCGCTTTAGTGAAGTTATCCGCCTCCAAGCTCTGAATCCAGTCTTCTTCGCCGCGCCAGAGGAGCGCGGCCGACGCTCTCACCTCGTTGCGATGGATCTCTCCCGGCACCACTGAAGCCCGCTGCCGCAGCACAGCAAAAAGGCGCAGCAGGGCGTTTGCCACATCTTCGGCCACCGTCGCGCCGCCTTCGCCCGCCACGAGATAATCGGGCAGATCTCGAACGACTGGCTCGGCTTCCTCTGCATCCGCCGCGATGAGCCGCAGCTGAAACCGGTCCTCCGGGCAGCAGGCGTTTCGCAGGCACTGCAGGAGTCGCAGACGGCGGCGCTCTGACTTGCTGAACGTGATGACGGCCGCCAAGGGCTCAGTCTCGCCGTCCGGGTTCTTGAAAAGCCGTTGGAGCGGAAACCGCAACGAAAGGCCGCAAGCCGCCGGCACCGTTTTGGCTTCGATGGCGCCCGCGGGCTGCAGCGTCTGATACGCCTCCGCCGCCCGATAAACGCCGGCGATTTCCGTCGCGAGCGCCGTTTCACGCAGCCCCGGCGCCCCGTTTTTCGGATCCAAGGCCGCCGCCCTCAAGAGTTCCTCCTGCGGCACGCCCGCCAAGGCGCTCGCCGCCTCCCGCCGCTTTCTCACCGACGCGGCGAGCGCATCGTCCGAAGCCATCAGCGCTTCGGACGGCACCGCATCGGCGTTCGCCTTCTTTTCGTCTTCATCAACGCTCACGCCAAAGCGCCGCAGCACGAAGCGATCGGGCCCGTCAAAATACTTCACCACGGCGTCCGCCCCCACGGTCGTTTCTTCGGCCAAAAGCGCCTCGGCGCCTTGGGCAAACACCGCCTCGGGCCGGCTGTAGTTCTCCGCCTCCGCCGCCTTCACCGCTTTCAAAAGAGCTGGATCTACGTTGCGCCAGGGGCGTCCGCCCGCTTCCACGGGGGCGTAGTTTCGACGGCTCATCGCCGTCAAGGGAACGCGCACCGTGAGCTTTTCTGCGATCGCCTCGTCTCCGGTCGCTTCGCGAAGGAACGCCAAAAAGTCCTCCACCACCACCGAAGGCGGCATCTCCTGCCCCTTCTCATACCCCTCGGAATAAGAGACGAAGAACTTGTCGCGCGCCGCAGTGAAAAGGTCAAAGAAGATGTTGCGGTTGTCAAGGCGGCTGTCGCGGTCGCCGCGACGGGCCGTGACGCCCGACTCGCGGCCAGCCGCCATGAGATCGAATTCCTCCGTGCGATTAAATCCCGGGAAGGCGCTGTCGCGATTCAAGCCCAGAACGGCCACCACGCGGAAGGGCAGTCCGCGAAAGTCCGCCATGCCGGCAAAGGTGATGCCCGACGGCGTGCGATGCTGCGCGATGTCTGCCACGTGGGCGCACGCGGATTTCGCAAAGACTTCGGGCACCACGGTGACGGCGCTCCCCAAGGTGAGCTCCATCGCATCCGTCACCGCGGACAAGGACAGTTGAATCGCGGACAAAGCTTCCGGCGCCTCGCTGAAATCGAGGAAATCCGCCGCAAGCGACGCCAGAAAGTCCTTCATCGCCTCCGGCGTGGCGGCATTTCCCCACGCCGCGAGCTCCCGTCGCTTCGCTTCCAGGCGCTCAGCCAATACCGAAAACCGCTCAAAAAGCGGCGCATTCTCCACGACGCCATCCTGCCAGCCGTCGCCGTCGGCGGGCGTCACGTCCCCCAGAACGACGGGCCGGTCGCCTTCCATCAGGAAGGAAAGCGTCAAGCGCTCCATCGCCTTTGCAAGCGTCCCGTCCGTGTCGTTTTCTTCACCGGGGTTCTTCGCGCAAAGGGCCGCCACATGCGCGTCCGAAAAACCGAAGCGATAGCCGCCCGCTTCAAGCCAGCGATGTATCACCGCCAAGTCCGCCGCCGACATCTGCCAGCGCTTCAAAACAAGCGGGAGTTCCAGCCACGCTTCGAGCGCCGCACGATCCCCGCGGGAAAAGAGGAGCTTCACCAACCGCTCCCACGACTCCACCGCGAGCTTCACAGCGCTCGCCTGCGGCGCCACCACCGTCCAGGGGAGCTGCCGCTCACGAGGCTGCGCGCTCATCACGGCCTCAATGACGCCCGCCGCCGCATTGACGTCCGGCGTCACGACGAGAACGTCCTCCGGGCGCAGGTCCGGGGACGACACAAACACGGACTGCAGCCAGTCAACGAGGTTCTCCACCTCGCGAATAAGGCCGGGCGCGCGGCAGACGACAACGGAGCCATCCAGAACGTCCTTCACTTCTCGCACGGGCTCGAGCGACAGCGTCAAAAACGCCGACTGCAGCGCACGCAAAAAGGTGTCCGTTCCTGGCATCACGTAATAGGCGTCCGTCTCCTGCTCCGTTGAGAGCTTCAAGTCCTGCAGCCGCTGCAGCACGGGATCAAAGACGACCGTTGTGGGCGTGATCTTCACCGCGGCCTCGTCGTCCGCGTCGCTTTCGGGCTCAGCCCCCACCAGAGGCACCGCCCCTTCTTCGTTCAAGAAAGCGTAGACGCGCTCCACCACGGCGCGGGTGCTTGCGGCGTTGCGACGCAGGTACGCAAGCACCGGCTCCGCCCCCGATTCCGTCTTCCAGTCGCACGCCCCGCGGGGGAGCGACTCGTACCAGTACTCAGACGACGGATTGAGCAGGTAGAGATACACGTCCGCTTCGTCCGCAAACTCCCCTTCCGCGAGCTTCTTCAGCATCGGAAGAATCAGGGGCGGCAGCATGAAGGGCATGAAGATGTGCACCGTCTCCCCTCGGTTCTCCGCCCCCGCCTTCGTCATCTTGTCTTCAATGCGCGCGAGGTTCTTCAGGTCCTCTGCGGCCTTGAGGTCATAGAGCGCGCGGTTGATGGCGCCCCACAGGGCCTTCTGCCAGCCGTAGTCGGGATGCGCATGCAGCGCCGCCTTTTCTCGCCGGGCGCGCTCGTCGTCCGCAAAGTCCGACTCAGCCTTGACGCCCATCCACTGCAGCACCCAGTCGAGCCGGTACGTGGAATAGCGGGAGAAGACCGCGGCAACGTGCATCGCAAAGCCGTAGCGCTCAGCGGGCGTCTTCTTTTCCAAAAACGCCTTGAGCCGAGGGAAGTCCTCTACAAAGCCCGGCGCCTCCATCGTCTTCCAGAGGAGAAACTCCAGTTCGCTTCCCGCTTCGCCCATGCCGATCAAGGGGCGCCCGAACTTGATGAACCACTGGCCGATCGACTTCATGGCGATCCCGGCGCAAATGCCGTCACGGTCCGCAAAGAAGCGGCGCAGCGCATCGCCCGCCGCCTGCGAGGGAACCACCACCTCGGTATCTTTAAAGAGCGCCTCGGGCGTCGTGCGGCGCTTGTTGTCGCCCTTTACGTTGATGTAGAGCGCCTCGCGGAGGACTTCGTAGGAATTGCTGAAAACGGTGTGCAACATGGCGAACCGAAGAAGAAAAATCCAAGTCCTTGGATTGTACGGCGGCAGTGCGTCAACTTATGACGCACTCAAAAAAATGCAGATCACCTCAAGAACTGAGGTCAGGCCGTTGCGCCAAGGGCGGCCGGCATCAAAGCGAAAGCGCTTTCCGTGGAGTCTTGTTGGGTGATTCTGGCAGGACTGCCGCCGCCAGGCGCTCGGATCCGCCTGACGGAAGTCAGGCGACATCGACGGCGCCGATCTTGAGTCCTCGATAAACCAAAGCGACTCGCTTCAGGTTCAGCGTGTTGCAAAGCGCTTCACCCTGCGCGTACCGCAACGCCTGTTGGCGCGCCGCTTCAAGCGCCGCAGCCACAGCCCCCTCTTCGGCGTTGCTGGCAAGGTGCTTCACTTCAATCACGTACGTGGGGAGCGACTTGTTCTCGCGAGGCGTCAAAAGGAGGTCCATGAAGCCGGAGTCTTCGCCCCGAGATTCGCATTCGAGTTCGCCGCGGTAGTCGGAGGAAAACCACAGCGTCGCCGCAAGCATGGTCTGGAACACTTTTTCGTTGAGCTGCGCATGCATGTGCACGCCGCTGTCTTCCATGAGGCGCTGATTGGAAATTTCCAGCCAGGGCTTCGGGTCGCCGGCAGCGAGCGCGTCATAGGCATCGGAAAACTCCGATAGGCGGAACCAATAGTTCTTTGTCTGCAGCACGTGCTTGAAAAAGTACTCGAAGAACTGGATGCCGATCGCTCGATTGGGAACCATAAGGGTTTCCTTGTTTCCCGGAACAAACGTCAGGAACCCGA
>CAVJBF010000059.1:0-16048 GCA_963647785.1 Acutalibacteraceae bacterium | reverse complement strand
GCAGCAATGCGGCGAGCCTGCGGATCGCCGTGAAGGATCTCTTTGAAAAGTGGCTGCCGGCAACGGGACACGAGGTGACGTGGGTCAGCGTTTGATTCTGCCCAAGGGATGTGCGCGCCAGTATTGGAACCGTCAAAGTGTGAGCGGTAGTGTTGTTTGTGTCTAAATGTCCTTGTTTATCAGCAAGGAGAGGTTGTTTTCCTGCTCGCGTTCTTTAGCTTCTAGAAAGGCTAAAAGTCGCTTTAGGTCATCAGCGTTGTTTATTTTGAGCTTCTTATAAGCTGATCCCCGGTGACTTTCTACGGTGCGATCGCTTAAACCTAGCTCGTCGGCAATGGCTTTGTTCGTCAATCCCAGCGATACACGTTGCACGATTTGTTTTTCCCGAGCGCTAAGATCTCGGTAGTGGCGTTGGACAATTTCAAGTTCGGAGCCATTTTCGTAGCCGTCCATTTCAAGGGCTCGATGGATTGACTGCAAGAACTTTTCTGGATTGAGCGGTTTTTGCAGGAAGTCAAAAGCGCCGGATTTCAGGGCGAGGACTGCGAGATCGATGTCACCGTGAGCTGTGAGAATCACCACGGGATGTGTGAATTGCCGAATCTTGAGCTCTTTTAACAACTCCATTCCTGTCATCCCTGGCATTTTGAGGTCGATGACTGCAACGCCCGCTCGGCTTGGAGCGTCTTCAACTAAGAACGACTCACCAGAAAGGAAGGTCTTATTGTCGAGTCCCTCCACAGTGAGCAGAAAGCTCATCGCTTGAAGAACTGCGGGGTCATCATCGATCAGCCGTACGAGAGGTTTTTCCGTGTTCATCGTTTTAGTTCTTCCTGTGCAGTGGGGGCGATAGGAATGCGAATGGTGACTTCCAATCCACCTGTGTGACTGCGTCCGAATAGTGTTTTGCCGCCATGGAGGTCTACCAATGTTTGCACGATGGACAGCCCCAGTCCTAGCCCGTGCGTTTTAGAAGATTTTTGTTGTGAGAGCAACGAGTGGAAGCGTTCTTCGTCTAGAGGCGGAGCGGCATCTGTCACCGAGAAAACGCCGCACTCATCGGTTTTGCGCAAGGACAAACGGATCACTGGCTTGCTGACTTCAGTTTGTGCTTCTGCTGCATTCCGTAGAAGGTTGATGGCAATGAGTTCCAGTTCTAGGGCATCAGCTAAAATTTGCACGGATTCTGGAGCGTCAAGGACGACAACGCCAGAATAGCTTTGCGTCACCCGGAAGTTGTGGAGGGCACTCTGAAGACATTCTCGCCAATCGGTGATGGTTTTCTTCTCCGTGCGTAACCTCACGTAATCTCGTACTTTTTCGACAATAGCGTTGGCGCGCTCTGCCTGATGCTCAATCTCTGAGGCCGCTTGCTTTGCCATGGCATCATTGCAGGGAGATTGATTCAAGAGCTTTTGCAGGCCGAAGCTATAGCATCTAATGGCATTGAGCGGTTGGCCTAGTTCGTGTGCAAAAAGAGTGCTCATTTGGCCGATGACGCCGATTTTTTGTAATCGCTCAATGCGTTGTGTCTCAAGTCTTGCTTGTTCGCGGAGCTTCTTTTGCTCCTTGAGCGCATTTGAGAGATCCGCAGTGCGTCGCTTTACCATGAAAGAGAGCACTATCCCGTGCCCCCCCGCTAGCAAGAGACCGGTAAGAACAGTGGCAAGGTACAAGCGGTATTTTCGGACGAGCGTTAGGATGGTGCCTTGTCGATCCTTGGCCCCGGCATCGAGTTCCATTTGACGCAGTAAGGTGTCAATCCATTTGAAATCAGTAGCAATGCTCCAAAAAAGATTACTGTCCACAGGAGGAATGTTGAGGAGCGTTTGTGTGATTTGCCGTGACATCGCGGGTGGCAATGTCGGTAGTGAAGCTAGTGTCAGGTTGGGATAGAGCGCTGTTGAGTGGACGCACTTCAACGTCTCTTCTTGCCGAGGTTCCAGCACGCGAAGCCAGCTTGTGTCGTAGCTTTCTCTTTCTGTGAACCACTCTAGAAGGCACGACGGAAGAACCACCGCGTCCACTGCTTTGTCACGGAGTGCATCCAAAAGCTGTCGGGGGTCGGCAGGAAGGTCGAGTACTTCCTGCAGAAAGCCTTGAGTTGGTAGCCCGCGCAAACTCAGTTCCCCTACGGCGGTGGCGTAGCCAGAGAAACCGAAGGCGCGACTTAGGGCGACGCGCTTTCCTTTGAGGTTGCGCAAGCTAATCAGATCCATCCGCTCGCCCCGTACCAGAAAGACGCTTCCTTCGGAATGATTGGGGTCGCTTGCCTTGGTGGATTGCGCTGTGGCAATGTCACGAGCGGAATTGCCTAGCATTTGCCGGTAAAAAGCGCTGGAGGAGAGGAAGAGATCGAGCTCGTTGTGCTCAATGGCATGCCGCAGTTCGCTTTCGGACATCCGACGAACAGAAAACTCTTCGCCAAGGGTTTGATGCAGCTGTCGAATTGTTTCGTTGACAAGCGGACTGTTGACGCCTGTTTCTGCTGACTCCAGATAGGCAAATCGAACGGTAGCAGATGACACCTTGGTCAGCAGCGCAAACATGAGCAGAAGGATAAGGCGGCGCACTATGGTACTCCCTTGGCTAGCGCTGCCGCAGATTCACCGGCGAGCTTGCCAAACGTCAAGGCTTTTCCTAATCCAGTTCCCGTGATGTAGTTTTCGCCGTGAACGCCGCCCATAATTTCGCCGGCGGCAAAGAGACCGCCGATAGGCAGATCGTCGTTGCCGAGTACCTGCATTCGTCGATTCACCTTCAGACCACAGTAGGTGCCCATGATGGCGGAGACGGAGGGCATGATGAAGAAAGGTGGCTCTGAGAGTGGTATCGGCTTCCCGTACCCTGCGGAAAGCGTTTTCCGACCGAATTCATCCTGTGTGTCGGATTCAATGGCATCGTTGTAGCGTTTAACCGAGGCATGCACGGCGGTTGGCGGCAGACCGGCTTGTTTCGCCGCAGATTCAATGGAGTCACCTTTGTAGGCATAGTCCACCAGTTCATTTCGGTCAAAGCGAGACCAAAGCATGCGGTCAATGGGGCGGTGCGCCATTGCGGCTTGCCGCATGCGGTTGTCGAATATGATGAAGCTCTTACCGTCAGGTTGGGCGAGCGCTTTTTCGCTCAGAGTTTTGTAGGAAGAGGCTTCATTTACGAAGCGGTTTCCGTCTCGGTTTACGATCACGGCGCCTTCGTAGTAGATCGAGGTGAAGTCCGAGATCGAAGCTGGGTTCAAGCGAAATCCGTAGCTTGCTTTGATGTAGGCCGTATCTGCGAGTTGAGCACCGTAGGGTCGTGCCATTTCGATGCCGTCGCCTGTGCTACCGATGCCACAAAGGACGGCAGCATGTTGCTGGGCGGGGGAGAAGTGCGTGAGGAGCCTACGGTTTTGCGCAAAGCCCCCGGTTGCGAGTATCACGCCGTGGCTGGCGTGAATCGTCAAGTGGGAGTGAGCTGGCCCCGCAGCTTCAATGCCGATGATGCGACCACTTTTGCTCAAAAGCCGAGTCGCTTTGACTGAGGTCATCAATCGCACGCCTTTTTTCTCGCATTCTGACCTCAAGGTTTGAACGAGGGCTGTGCTGTTGAAGGAATGCCCGCGTGGGGCGCTCATGCCTGCGGACAAGAAGACGCCGGAGGGATGAACCCCCATGGTACTGAACCAGTCGAAGACTTTCTTGGATTCCGAGACGTAGAGCCGAACCAGTTCGGGATCGTTCTTGTTGTTGCCTTGTCGCATCATGTCGGCGAAGAAGAGGTCATCAGAGTCCTTGATGCCTTTGGCTCGTTGAAAATCTGTACTGGAAACTGAAAAAACGCCCTCAGCAATGGAGCTCGAACCGCCGATTACGGGCTCCTTTTCGAGGATCAGAATATCTTTCAATCCATTTTTGGCGGCCCAATAAGCAGCGGATAAGCCCGCGGCTCCTGCGCCAACAACAAGAAGGTCTGTCGTTATGACGTTTTCCGCATTCGTGGTTTGAGGCCTGAAGCCAAGAAGCAGAATCAAAGAAGCGGATAGCAGATTTCTGCGAAGCATGAAGTTCCTCAAAAACATACCGAATGCCGAGATTGTAGGCAAAGAAAAAGCCCGCTTTTTGGGCGAGCTTTTCCTACGGCGGGAAACAACTACGAACTACTTTTCAGCAATCGTGTCAACTGCAATGCGTCCGAAGCAAATAGCTTTTCCAAAGGCTGTGCCGGTCATGTAAGCTGCTCCATGGACACCGCCCGTAGCTTCGCCTGCGGCGTAGAGTCCCTTGATCGGTTCGCCGTAGACGTCAAGGACGCGTGCTTTTTCATCGATCTTAAGGCCACAGTACGTGCCGATCAATGCGGCCGTTGTTGGCATGATGTAGAAAGGCGGTGTTGTGAGCGGAGTGGGCTTGCCAAAGCCACTCGTGAGCGAAGCGCGACCAAAGGCATCCTTGCCTGCTGCAATGCCATCGTTGTAAGACTTGACGGTTTCTGCAAGGGCCTTCGGATCAATACCTGCCTTCTTGGCTACATCTTCAATGGTGTTGCCGTAGAAGATCCAACCTTTCTGGACCTCTGCAGTGGGGTTCTTCTTCAGGGCAGTCATCATCTCGATGCCCTGAGTGTCGTGTTCGACGTCATAATCAAGGATTGCCTGATCGAAAACTTGGAAGGAGTAGCCATCAGTCTGAGCCAGTGACGCATCCCCCTGCAACTTGTAAGAGATGGACTCGTCAACAAAGCGCTTGCCTTCCTTGTTCACCATGATGGCGCCGCTGTAGGTGATGAGGCTCATGTCCTGAATCACACGCGGGTGTAGCCGGAAGCCATAGGACGCCTTGATGTAGTTGGTGTCGAGCGTATCGGCGCCCATGGCCTGAGCCATTAGAACGCCGTCGCCCTGCGTGCCTGCGCCTGAAATAGCGTCCGCCTTTGCCATGACAGGGTTGAACTTGGAGAGCAATTTCTGGTTGCGAGAGAAGCCGCCTGAGGCAATGATCACTCCCTTCGTGGCGCGGATGTTCATCGGCTTTTCATCCACGAGAACGTGAACGCCGATCACACGGTCGTTTTCATCGCGAATTAGGCGCTTCACATCGCAGTCCGTGAAAAGTTTGGCGCCCTTCTTCTTGGCGTAGGCTTCCATCGCAGGAATTACTTCCGGCGGATTGAAGGTGTGGGCGCGGGGCACGCTCATACCAGAAGCTGCCATGACGCCGCGCGGATGCACGTTGAGCGTTTTAGTGAGGAAGTCATACTGAATGCGGCTCATGTGAACGAAAGCGCGAACGACCTTTGGGTCATTCATGCCCTTGCCAGTCTTGATCATGTCCTTGTAGAACAATTCTTCGGTATCGGTCTTCCCGAGCTTCGCTTGAAGGTCTGTGCCGAAGGTCGAGAACTGGCCGCCGCAAAGAACGCTGGAGCCGCCGAAGAAGGCAACTTTTTCAAAGAGGACAGTTTTCAGACCAAGATCAGCAGCGCGGCATGCTGCGGCCAGACCTGCGCCGCCACCGCCGATGATCACAACTTCATACGTGCGGTCAAACTTTACTTTGGCGGCGAAGGAGGGGAGCGCGGCAACTGTCGCCGTGCTTGCTACAACAGTCTTGATGAGAGAACGACGAGAAAGAGTCATATGAGCCTCCAAGTTTTGATTTAACTACGCCCTTGGACACTTGGCTTTGTGGTTTTGCGAAGTGAAGGCGTTTTGTCTTTCTGATTCAATTTTATGGAGGATCGCTGTTCCCCGAAGTCAAAACTGTACCGTTTTTTGCTATCCGACAAAGTACTTAAGTAGTTGGACGGCAGATGGTTGTTGGTCGAAAAAACGTAATCCGTGTCGGACGCAACATGGTTGAGCGAGCTTTGATTCGTAGATCTTTGGGGGTAGACGAGGGAGTTCGTCGGAATGGCCTATTTATTCCGTGAGTGTGAGAACTTGAGCGTTCTTGGTAGCGGTCGAATAAGCGAACCTTTCTTCATTTTCAAGCACTAAAACTGTGTTCGACTGGTGAGAAAATACTGCTGTGTGTCTTTTTATTCTCAGGGTTTACCCCCCCCGAGACATGTAGTTTTGCAGATTGCTAGGGGTTTTGTCCCAACTCAAAGGACAATGCCCTTGCCTGAAATTTGAGAAATCTCCAGGCATCGCCCCCCGTAGCCGTTTAGTCGCGGCTGGACTAACGGGGGGCTCCCAATTCTTATCATTGGAGAACTCCAAAATGAAAAAGACTTTTGTTGCGGCCGCCGTTCTCGGCGCTTTCGCCGGTTCTGCGCTCGCTGCTGATGTCACGCTCTATGGCGTGATTGACCAGGGCCTCCACTATCAGAACGTCAAGGCTGATGGTGAGAAGTCTGTCAACAAGTTTGACATGGCTTCTGGCCAGAACTCTGGCTCTCGCTTCGGCTTGAAGGGCCAGGAAGACCTGGGCTTTGCCAAGGTTGGCTTCGTCCTCGAAAACGGCTTTACCTCTGACGACGGCAAGCTCTCTCAGGGCAACCGCCTCTTTGGTCGTGAAGCGATTCTCTACCTGAACGGCGACTTCGGTACCGTGGCTTTCGGCCGCACGGGCGCCCTCACCGCTGGCACCGGCTCCTACAACCTCGCCAAGTACGCTCCGTTCTCCACGGGCTGGGGCTCTCTGACTGCGCAGCGCTCCAACTTCTGGATTGGCGACCGTGACCGCATGGACAACACCGTAACCTATGTCACGCCGTCCTTCGCTGGCTTCCAGGTTTCGGCTCAGTACTCCTTCAAGCGTGATGGTCAGGAAGCTGCCGGCAACGAACGTCAGAATGACCGCTATGCCGCTATCGGCGCTTCCTACAACAACGGTCCCTTCAGCGCCGCCTTGGTGGTTGACTCCGTGTTCTACAACTACGCTGACACCGCTTCTGGCAAGAAAGATGATGACAGCCTCGGCGTCACCCTCGGTGCTTCTTACGACTTCGAAGTCGTGAAGCTCTTCGCGCAGGCTCAGTACGGCAAGAACGAGAAGAAGCTCGGTGCTACGGTTGCTGACTTCGAAGAAGATGGCGAGTCCGATATTCTGACAAACAAGGGCTGGGAAGGTTACGGCATTACCCTCGGCGCCACGGCTCCGGTTCTCGGTGGCACGTTGTATGCTCAGGTCAACTACCTTGACAGCAAGGCCAAGGATGTTACGGCTGAGTACGACTATGGTTCTGGAGAAGAGGGCGAGTTCGAAGGCAAGCTGAAGGCTAAGAACTGGGGCATCGCTCTTGGCTATACCTATCCGTTTAGCAAGCGTACCTTCGCGTACACCTATGCTTCTTATAGCGAGTTGAAGTACAAAGTCCAGGGTGAATGCACTCAGGGTGACGTTGGCAATTCTGACAAGACCAAGAACACCGAATTCGGTCTTGGCCTCGTCCACAAGTTCTAATCGGCTAGCTGCTTAAAGCAGTTTCCCTATTGAGCTCAAGCCCCCGTTCCGCAAGGTTCGGGGGCTTTGTCGTAGAGGGCTCGCGAAGCGTCGATGACGGCGTGACCGGTCCAAAGCAGAGAGTCCGGCAATCGCCGGGCCCCGTCGTCTTAGAGCTCCGCCAAGCGGGCGCCGAGGCATCAGAAGTCAAAACAGCGCCCTCACGCCGTCCTTCACCGTCGTCCAAGCCTCCGTGCACCACGTCTCGACCAGCTGAAAAATCTTCCCGTACCAAGTGGTCGGCTCCTGCACGTGAAGCTGGGTGCGCTCCATTTCCACTTCAGCCTTTGTCTCGTCGTCACCCGCAGTTTCATCCAGTTCGTCGCCAGCAGTGAGCTCTGGTACCTCCATGTCCTTCATCGTCTGAGGATTCACGTAGGGATGTGTTTTGCGCCACTCCCAAGGCGGAATTGGATGATCGCCGCCCGCGAAGAGCCCCTTGTGCTTCTTTCGGGCGTAGAGCTCGGCGGAGACGTAGGCGTTCTGCCAGTCGCGCTTCATGTACATGACGGTGCGCGGGTTCACCCAGACGAGTCCGCGTTCGAGAAGATAGAGACCTACGTCGAGTCGGCTGCTCGTCGCGATAGAACAGATGTAGTTGTCGTTGGCGTCAATGTCCTCACACTCAGCAATGAGCTTGCGGCCTTGAATGAGTGCGGAGAGGGACATTTCAGCCTTCTTGCCGCCGTCCTGATTCATTTCCGGGGCATCGATCCCGCGAATTTTCACCTTCAGCGTTTCCCATTCGCCGTCTCGGTTCACCTTCATGGTGAGGGAGTCGCCGGACGTAACTTGTTCGGCATCGGCGTTGAAAACCTCCGCCTGAGCGGAGAGGGCAAAGACAGCAAGCAGAGCGGCGACAGAGGTGCGGCGGACGACGGAAGGCATGAGAAACCCCAGAAAATGACGTGAGGTGCATTTTCTGCGGGCGCCGAGGCAAGAAAACGGGGGGTCCAAGCGGATTTCGCGCACGAAAGAGGGGATTTTGGAGCAACCGATGGTTCTGTATACGTATTCAGGATAGTTACATATTTTTACAAATCTACCCCGCCGACAAACCCGCTTTGAGGCAAACTCTTATAAGAAAAAGCGCCATTGCCAGCTCGGCAAATCAAACATCATGTCAAAAAAGATCAACAAACTCGATTCTGAATCTTCAAAGCTAGCTTTCCTGCGTGAATACGCAGACAAAGTAGAGAAAATGCTCGACGAATACCCGAACTTGCGGTTCGTGCAAAGTCTCGAAGAGATGGAGGCCTTCATCAAAGAGAGCCCCTGGACTCGCGTCGACGGCGCTGAAGCATTTCACAGCACCGTGATGACCTTTCAAAAGATGACGAATCGCTGGAAGGTGCCATACATCTACGCCAGCAGCGACATGAGGCAACTCTTCAAGCCGCTCTTTGAGCGACTGCCACCGCGGTCTCGGCGGTCGTATATCTATTACTCGCCGGAAGTTCTCGCCAAAGGGTATGCAGAGAATGCGGGTTTCTCGGTGACGACAGTGCTGGTGCCGCTGACGATGCTCTCAAACCGCCCCGTCAATCTTCGTTCGGCGTTTCTTGAGGAGAAGTCGCGGCGGCTCCCCAAGGGGGCGGCTCTTACGACGAACAATTACACTGGTCGCCTCGCCACTTGGGACTGCATGGAGTACATCAAACCGGAGTTTCGGCCCAAGGTCGGGGGCTGGCACAAAACTCTGCGGCAGAAGATGGAGGAGCAGGGCACCAATCACTCGCCACTTGTGAAGTTGGAGTCGGTGCCGGTGAAACTCACGGCGGAGTGTTTGCCGAAGTTCTACACGTATAACGAGCTCTCTCTGAAGGTGGGGTACACCGGCAACTCGGAGCACGGGAAAAAAGTGGCCCAGTTGCACGGCATGGCGGACGTGCAGTTGAACGAGGAGACTGACTTCAATCTTCGTACATATGGCCCACGCGTCGGGACGGATGAAGATGCCATCTGCTACGAGATCGGGCTGCTAGACCTATGGACAGCAGAGCAGTTTGTCGAAGTTTTCGGGAAGGATGCGCTCAATACCGGAAAGTGGTTGACGCCCAAAGGTGAGACGACATGGAACGCCCCAGACTTTTCCTTTGGTCCCGACATCAAGCATTTGGAGCTTAAGACCCTGTTGGCGTATGACAGCCCGTGTAATCCCCGTTTGGTGAATTTGTGATGAAAAGCAAAGCCCCGGTTCGTCGCCGGGGCTCGTTCTTTGGAGGAGCGGGATCTATTTGAGCATGTCCTCAAACGTTGTGCCCGGCTTCAGCTCTCGCCACGACTGCGCAGATTTGAAAGGCGCAGCCACGGGAACGGGTTCATCGCCGGGTGTGAACACGTTGTAGCCGACAGGCGTCTTGTTGGTCGTCACGCCAATCCACGTCGGGAAGTACTTCGGAAAGCTCATGAGCGACTTGACGGCGTTCACGCGCTGAGTGCGTCGGAGTTCGGAGCCGAGCTCTACGAAGGGCACCACGAATTGCCCCTGGCGCTTCGCGTCGCGGCAACAGATCAGCTCTTTCGTCAGTTCGTTGCGATGGACTTCCAAGGCATGATCCGACGTGAAGATCATGGACCAACCGCCTTCGGCGGCGTTCAAGCGCTTCGCGAGCTCGGAGAGAACCTTGTCGGTCTTCTGCGCCGACGCAAGGTAGCAGTCCAGGAACGCTTCCTTGCCAGTTTCAAACGTGTGCTTGAAGTCCTTCACTCGGTCGCAAGTGTTCTCGTGCGAGCCGTAGAGATGCACCACGATCAAGCGCTTCTGCTCCGTCGGGGTTTCGAGGATCTTCTGCACGATGGGGATGAGGCCAAAGTCATCGTGTTTCGCCTCGAAGTTCTGCTCGTCGGCGGAGTTGGCAATGCGGGTGATGGGGATTTCAAAGCTGCCGGTGCGACCCTGAGCGCTAACCCAGTAGGTCTTCATGTTCGCTTCGCGCGCGAGCGCCACGACGTTGTTCTCTGGGGCGCCTCGCAATTCTTTGGATTCGTCTGGCAGTCCCAACAGCAACGGTACGGCACCCATCGTAGCGGAGGAGGGTGACACCATGGTGCTGATGAATTTGACTGGCACGGAATTCAAGAAGGGCGACGTGTAGTACCGGCTCCCGTAGAGCTGAAGCACGTCAGCCCGAAGCGATTCGCCTACGACGATCACGTAGTTCTTTACGCTGTCCTTGCGGTCGATCCGGCCGGTGACGTGCCAAGTGGACTGCTTCGATAGAAGGATCTGGCCTTCCGCGAGCGAATACCCGATGTCGCCCACGGGCGTAGAGGGAAGGAAGATCGGAACGAGTGCCACAACACCCCATCCCCACAGCTTCTTCACTCGCTTGGCTTCGGTCGGAAAAGGTCGGACGAAGTACCCAAGCAAGGTGAGGATCACTGCTCCTGCGACAAAGGACGGAATGCAGTGCTGCAAAGGCACGGTTGAAAGGAAGCTCCAGCTTTCTTCAACGTCCGTCGCGAGCAGGGTGTCAACATTCTGGGCCGTCACCAACGGACCGCCCGTCATCAAGTAGAGCGGCGTCAACACCGCAAGGGCCAGCGCAATTCCCATCGGAATGACTCTGGCCCACCGCGTGTGCGTGAACCAAAGGTAGCTCACGAACAGAATGATCGTGCTCTCGACGGCGGACACAGAATCAGTGCCGATCTTAAAGTCGAAGAAGTCCATGCCGCCCATGCCGAAGAGGATGTACTGCGTCCAGAGTGCTAGAAGTAGTGAGGCGAGGAGGTTCCAAGGGTAGGCGCGGATGTATGCGCCGGCGGCCTTGGCGAAGGCTTTGATGCGGGGGAGAGAAGTGGTCATCGGATCTGTCCTGAATGATCTAGATCCGGTGAGGGTATCGGGCGCGCAACGGATTTCTGGTGGCGGCCAAGCGAAAATCGCGAAAGTTGTGACTTTTATGACGAGAGGGGCTATCCTTCCACAGACATTTTTGGAGGTCGAAGGCGCATCGTTCCAATAAGTTGTGCAAATGTTTTCATAGCATTAATTTGCAACGGAACGCCATTCGGCTTTATTTGAAAATTTTCGAGAATCACATATGAAGAAAAAAATTTCACTTACTTCCGCATTCCTATGCGTTTTTCTTGGGGGGTGTGCGTCAGTCGCTCCCGTTACTAACGTTGCAAACTACAAAACGTCTGAAGACTTGGCTAAGGCTATTTGGCAATCTGAAGAGACGACGCCCTTCTCTGTTAGTCTTGAATCAACTGGTGTTCATTTGAATACGCATAGCTATGAAAATAATGTTGTAAAACAGTGGTGGGGTTCTTATTGCCCAACTAACTCTACTTCTTATGATGGAGTTGATATTGCTGTTGAACGGAGTAGAAAAAAATTTTCTGATTTTTGTAGGCATTATGGCGGGCAATACACTAATGAATCTGGTTTCTGTTGGAAAGAGGGAGCTGTAGTATTTTATGCATATGTAGTTCCTTGGTCTGCAACAGGAAATCGTTGTGGCAAGGGGCAAGCGATAAGTATTCATACAATTAACCCGGCTAACGGTTATATTGAATTCACGGATTGGTTTCTCGATCTCTCAAAACACATTACATATGTTTCTGGGACAGTTAATGTGTATAAGGGGCAGTTTACGAATGACACATATTACGGGGCAGCAGAAAAGCCCCCAGTCAAATTTGAACGTCAGGACATGCTGAAGCTCCGGCCGAGCCAAGTGGCAAATATAGATAAGAAAGAACAAGCTTATGCTGCTACGCATCCACATACAGCTGAAGGTCGTTTAGAGTATTACGGCAAACGAAATAAGAGCATAGTTGCTCAATGGAAATCTAAATATGGTATTGGGACTAGAGTTTGCCAGCATAGCAAAGGAGGCTCAGATATTATTCCTAATATTTATATTCCAAGCAGTACCCTTGTCGGATATATAGAAGGATTTTCTGACACAAAAGTTAAAGTGCGCCTGGTTGAGCACCTTGGTGGCCTTGAAGATCCCAACTTTAAAGAAAAGACTATATGGGTTTATCCGGAAAAATGGAAAATTTGCGAATAAGAAAACGCATTATTAGTTTTGTCTAAAGTCTTCTGAATGTGTACGTGTGTTGTTTTGCAGCTAGCTATATAATAAATATTGTTTTAGTTCTGAGAAATTAATAAAGCACACGTACGCTTTGGAATTAACGGACTTGTAAGGTTTGTTATAAGGAAAGATTAAATCAAGTAATTCTCAATAAATGCTGGGTTACAGCAAAAATTTCTTCATCGTTTCTCGCATTTCATTTTCGCCACGACGGTCATAATTGGCCGTCGTTCTTACATTGGCATGGCCCATTAAGTTCTTAACCATCACAATGTCTATATTCTGAGACAAAAGACGCGTTGCAAAGGTACGCCGCAAATCATGCGGCGTTATCTTTGCCGGTTTAAGCCCTAATTCACTAGTTGAAGCAATTTCCTCGCTGGCCTTGTCCCAATAGGCTTCAACCAATTGTGAAATAGCTGTCGGATGCATGGGCTGGTCGATTTTGATGGTCTTGCTTCCTTTGGTAACGCGGCCAAAGAGATAGCCATCCTCTGTTCCTCGGAATTTAAGCCAGTTAACGATGAGCTGTTTTATTTCAGGCGTCAGGAATACCTTCCGCTCCTTATTTCCTTTGCCGACTAATTTAATAGAGCCTGCCATTAAATCGACGTTCTTCATGAGAATGCCGGGGACTTCCGCGCGGCGGAGGCCACAGCCCAGCAAGAGGCCGATGATCGCCTTGTCCCGATTTCCCTTGGCCGTGGTCGTATCAAACTCTTGAAAGAGCTGCTTGCTTTCGGTCTTGTCCAACTGTCGACCCGCCGGACTGCGGTAGGTGCGGAGTTGCTTGATGCTCTTGATAGCCCGAAGGTCTTCATAAGAAAGCAACTTGAGATTGCAAGCCACCTCGGCGATTCCTCGGATCGCCACCATGATGGTGTTGATGGAAGTCGCTGAGAGCGCCTTGGTGCCGGGGCGCACTTTGTCGCGATTTTGCAGGAAGGATCGGAACGCCAGTGCCGACGTGTACGAGAGCTTCGTCCAGTCCATGTGGAGCGCGTCTTCATATCCCATGAAGTCCGCGAAGCCGTCAAGGCGCGACTTCACATTGATCTGGGAGACGCGGGAGCCTTGCGTCGCGAGGTAAACGAGCAATGGGTTTGCAGTCGTCTGATTCTGACTCGGATCAACAAGCTGTCCTTTGATTTCAGTGGTTTCTATAACTTCAATTTCACCTGACATTAGAAGTCCCTCATTGCTCTTTATAATGGACATTATATCTAGTAATTAGCTAAAGCATTGAAAAATATAGGGCTGATGTTGAGCGGCGGAGAGGGGAAAACAACAGGCCAAACAACGCGTTTAAATGGCTTGGTCGTGATAAAGTACTCACAGCGCTAGCGAGTAGGGCATTTAAATGCGTTTCCGAAGGTGGTGAATTGCCAGTCAGGCCTAGAAAACATTGGGCGGAGTGGATTTCAAAAATGGCTCTGTTTTGCTCAAAAAGCGGAGGAGAGTGGTTGGTTTGGTCCAAAAAACGGAAAAGCCACCCGATGGGTGGCTCGACAGGATAGCGATCCGTTCGGAGTCGGGGCGGTTAATCCGCGGATTCCTTTTCCTTGAGGTAGGCGTCGTTGACCATCTGCTTCAGCTCGGCGCCGGCCTTGAACATCGGGATGTACTTGGCTTCGACTTTGACGCTCTCACCGGAGCGAGGGTTGCGGCCGATGCGCGCCCGACGTTGCTTGATCGAGAAAGAGCCGAAGTTACGAACTTCGACGCGAGAGCCATTGTGCAACGCCGTGATGATGGTGTTGAGAATGAGCTTAACGGCTTCTTCGGCTTCCCTGTTCGTAAGGGAGCCGTGAGCGGCGAACACTCGTTCGCAGAGTTCGGATTTAGTAAGAGACGGGGTGGTCATGATGGAAATTTTGCTTTCAAATCAGCAAAAATTGAAGGAACTGGGATTCTATCAACTTTGGTAGTCATTGAGGCGTGAGGGCCCTTGCAAGTCAACAAAATGCATGTAAAATCGTTACTGTAGTATTACTTTTGCAGGAGATTGCAATGGCAAACATTCAGGTCCGAGTTGACGACTTGCTAAAAGACAGTGCTGCTGAAGTAGCAGATCAGCTGGGGTTCGATTTGCCGACGGCCATTCGTATGTTTTTGCGCCAAATGGTAAGTGAGCGCGCTCTACCTTTCCGCCCAAAGGTCGAGCCTTTCTATAGCCCTGAAAATCAAGCGTATTTGATGAAAGCCTATAAAGACTATCAAGATGGTTGTCAGTTGGTTGAACATGACCTTATCAGGGAATGAGAATGTTCAAATTGACTTGGATGCCAGATGCTTGGCACGACTATGTTCAACTCCAACAAGAAGATAAGAGATTTCTGAAAAAACTCAACGCGATTATTGACGATACGCTACGCCATCCTGAAGATGGCTTGGGTAAGCCGGAGAGGTTGAAGGCAAACATGTCTGGCATGTGGAGTCGTCGGATTACGAGCGAGCACCGTCTTGTTTACGTGGTTGAATCTACGCGAATCATTGTTATCCAATGTAGAACTCATTACAAAAAGGCATAATGGTCAAAAGTTGCCGTCGGTCTTCGGATCGGCGGCTTTTTTCTGCCTACGATTGACAACTTGTGATAGCTTCCAACAACCGAAATGCTTTCCAAATATCGAATACAAAGCGTACTCATGAGTACACCAATGTGTCTTCATGAAGACACGGAGCTGGCATGTCGATATTCGACAAGTATCTCAAAATTCGATACCCCTATCAATATTTGAGAGCTAATTCAACATAAACGTTATTATGTTGAATTAATTATTACGCTTTAATTACCCTTCCGAAATCAGTCACCTAACGCAAAACACCTGCATGACG
The DNA here is from genome assembly GCA_963647785.1 of Acutalibacteraceae bacterium. Lineage (GTDB taxonomy): Bacteria > Pseudomonadota > Gammaproteobacteria > Burkholderiales > Burkholderiaceae_F > Duodenibacillus. Next base: position 729 of record CAVJBF010000059.1, on the reverse strand, counting down.
TCGCAACCATCGATCCCTTCCCCCGGACTACTGCGCGGAATGATTGTTTTCGCTTCGCCAACACAGGAACATTTGCTTGCAAATTAGCATGCGACAAAGCGTGTCTAAATGTTATTACATTGGGAGAAAGTAGTATAATTTTAGTATTTAATTGTTCATGCAAACTAAGGTTAAATCCATGGAAACTAGTGATAATGACCACCCTATTCGAGCCAAGGTAGGTGACACCCTGCATAAGCAACTTTTGCGCATGCGACCTGTCATAGCCGCGGCGATTCAACTCGGGTGCGTCGAGTTCGACAGCGTCTCTCGGCAATCCATAGAACAGACGCTCGCTGCAACGCCTCGCCTGCCGTCTTTGGATCCGGTAGAAGGATCAAGAATAGCTGGAGAAAATTGCGAAGTTTGCGACGATGGCACCAAAACCATTTTCGACTCTCTCTTCGTTGTGAAGCACGGGAAAAGGTTTCTTCGCGTTAACATCGAAGCGCAAACGACGACACCGAAGGGCTTTCCTCTGCGACAGAACTACTACATTGCGCGAGGCGTTTCTTCCGAGAAAAGTCATGGCGTCTTCAAAGGCTCCGAGTACTACAAGTTGCAGAAGTTCTACTCAATTTGGCTGATGACCGATCCCGCAAAAGAAATGGAGAATCGTGTCGAGTTGGACTATAGGCAGGTTCTATAAAATCATCAATTTGATTTATAAGAAAATTTACACTTTAGATG
>CAVJBF010000058.1:0-16191 GCA_963647785.1 Acutalibacteraceae bacterium | reverse complement strand
ATTTTTTAATGACAAACAGAAAAGTTTTTTGCACTTACCTCATGCAATCGCCCTGTTGCTTTCCTTGGATGACGCGGCCACTTGCGCCCAAGCCTCGGATGATCCCAACGCCTTTTTGCGGTCCCACCTGCAAGCCGCCGATCGCATCGGCATCGATGAAGTCCAGAAAGTCCCCGCACTGTTCGGTCAAATCAAGTACTTCGCTGATCGCGCCCCCTTTCCCGGCCGATTTCTTCTCTCCGGCTCCTCCAACTACACCTCGCTTCCTTCGGTCAACGAATCGCTGGCCGGACGAATCGGCATCGTCCGCCTAAGAACCTTCACCGCCGCTGAAATCAATGGCGCGGACAAATCGCGCTTTCTCGCTGACGCCGTCAAGGGCGAATTCGGCCGCCGACACTATTCCCCCGAGGAATGCAACAAGACGCTTGTCATCGCAAAAGCCCTGCAGGGCGGCTACCCTGAAATTCTCAATTCGCCTCCAATTGCCAGAAAAATCTGGTTTCAACAATATCTTCAGGTGCTCGTTGACCGAGACTTTGCGCAAATTCGCGACTTCCGCAAAAAAAGCAAGCTGCCGCTTATCCTTCAGCGCATGGCCTCCGTCTCGAGCCGCCCGATCAACATGAGCGAAATGGGCCGAGACCTTCGGGAAGAAGGCCAGCTGATCGCGCGCTATCTAGACGCGCTTCGTACGATGTACCTCGTGGACGCCGTTCCCGCCTGGACCAGCAAGCCCTACGACCGCATCGCCAAAATGCCAAAGTGGCTTATCACCGACTCAGGCTTCATGTGCTCTTTATTGGACCATTATGATCTGGAGGAAACGCTCGCCTGGGTGCAGCTAAAAGAAAAAACCGGCACGGACTTCATCGGCAATCTCATCGAGACCTGGCTTTACACTCAAATCGCCCCGCTCGCTGAGCGAAGCCATGAATGGACCGTCTACCACCTTCGCGTGGCCCAACGTCAAGAAATTGATTTTCTGCTGGAAAACGGCCGTGGCGAAATGATCGCCATCGAAGTAAAGTCCACGGAATCCGTCAACAGCAAGGACTTTGCCAATCTTCGCTGGCTCAAGGAGCGCAACGGCGAGGCAGTGCTCGCCTCCATCGTCTTCTACTGCGGTCAGGAAGTGAGAGACTTCGGCAACGGGTGCTGGGCAGTCCCCATGGCGGCGCTCTGGTCAAAAGACTAGCCGATCCAAAGTCTTTCCCGTGCGGCGCCGAAGGCGCCGCGCTTTCCTCCAATCAGCGGCCCCCTCAGCAGCACATGATCTGACCGTCGGTGTGCTTTTCGGTACCGCCCGCGAGAACGCCCGAAGAGAGCCGCGTGGCAAGAATTGGGCTGCACGATCATCTGGTGCCTCTTGGTGAGCTGGTTCACAAGCGCATTGGGCCACTCCTGCTCCATCTCCACTTTCCTGCCGCCAATCCACTGCCAGCGCGGGGCATCGAGCGCCTGTTGCAGATTCATGCCGTAGTCGATCAGGTTCTGCATCACCTTCATGTGAGCCTGCGGCTGCATGAAGCCCATCGCCTTCAGCAAAAACGGGAGCCTCCGTCAGGAAAAGCGCCAGTTTTGTCATGCCGCTCTCAGGCTATCGTCAGACATGGTTGTCAATGAAGGTCTTCACAACGTCCACGTCCGCCGGCACCGCCACCTCGTGCTGAGGCTTCGCAAAAAGTGCGCCGTAGGACGCGGGAATCGGGGGCTCGACGCCCGCCGCCTCCTCGATCGTCGCCGCGAACTTCGCCGGGAGCGCCGTCTCCAAGGTCATCATGGGCACGCCTTCGCGCTGATGCTCACGCGCGACCTTGATGCCGTCAGCGGTGTGGGGATCCACAAGGAGCCGCCGCGCTTCCCACAGTCCCTTGATCGTCGCAAGACGGTCGGCGTGGGTGCTCTTGCCGGAGACAAACCCCGACGCCTGAACGCGCTCGAACTCCTCTTTCGTGAGCGTAAAGCCGCCCTTTTGCGCCACGTCCGCCCAGAGGGCTGCCGTGCGCTTCGCGTCCCGCCCCGTGATGTCAAAGATGTAGCGCTCAAAGTTCGAGGCCTTCGAAATGTCCATCGAGGGCGAAGAGGTCACAAAAGTGTGCGCGCTGTCGCGGACGCGATAGGTTCCCGTGCGGAAGAATTCGTCCAGGACGTCGTTTTCGTTCGTCGCAACAACGAGACGCCCCAGGGGAAGCCCCATCTGCTTGGCGATCCAGCCCGCGAGAATGTTGCCGAAGTTGCCCGAAGGAACGGTGACGTCAACGGTCTCTCGGCCCTTGGCGACCCTGAGCCAGCCCGCAAAGTAGTAGACCACCTGCGCCCCGACGCGCGCCCAGTTGATGGAATTCACCGTGCCGATCGAACGCGCCGCCTTGTAGGCGTGGTCGTTGCTCACGGCCTTCACGATGTCCTGTGCATCGTCAAACGTCCCCTTCACCGCGAGGTTGAAGATGTTGGCGTCCGAAAGCGAATACATCTGCGCGCGCTGAAAGCGGCTCATGCGCCCGGCGGGCGACAGCATGAAAACGCGAATGCCCTTTCTTGACTTCATGGCGTATTCGGCCGCGGATCCCGTGTCGCCCGAGGTGGCGCCCAGAATGTTGAGCTCGCGCCCGGTCTTGGCCAGCAGATACTCAAAGAGCGCCCCCAGGTACTGCATCGCCATGTCCTTGAAGGCCAGCGTCGGGCCGTTGGAGAGTTCCAGAAGCCACAACCCCTTTTCGATTTCACGCACGGGCGTGATGTCGTCAGCGCGCTCGCCCTCGCGCACGTTGCAGTACACGTCGCCCCGGTAGACGGAAGCCGTGAGGCGCTTCAGGTCTTCGGGCGGAATATCGTCCGCAAACTTCGAGAGAATCTTGAACGCGAGCTCCGCGTAGGAGAGAGAGCGCATTGCTTCGAGCTCCTCCGTCGTCACCTGCGGGTAGGCCGCGGGAAGAAAAAGGCCGCCGTCGTCAGCAAGCCCTCGCAGCACGATGGACGTATAGGTCGCGCCGGTCGATTCACCGCGCGTGGAGACATAAGTCAAAGCCATGGATCTTCCCTTAATTAAGTTCTTCCTTGCGGATCATCACGATGCGGCCGTGCACGGCGGGGAGCGCCTCGATGGCGGACAAAGCCTGCTTCACGTTCCCTTCGCGCGCCGTGTGGGTCATCAGCACCACTTCGGTTTCATTTTCGCCCACCGCCGCCTCGCGCTGCCGCAGAGTTTCAATCGAAATCGCATTGTCCGCGAAAATCCGCGTCACATCCGCCAGAACGCCCGGCCGGTCGTCCACGAGGATGCGCAGATAGTAGGAGCTCACCGTGTCGTCCATCGCGAGCCACTTCGCCTCGCGCGTCTTTTCCTGAAAGCCCAGCATCGGCACCTGGTGTTCGCTGCCGGCGCTCATCAGGCGCACGGTGTCCGCGATGTCGGCAATGACCGCCGACGCCGTGGGCTCGCCCCCCGCGCCGCGGCCGTAGTAAAGCGTCGTGCCCACGGCGTCGCCCTTCACGACGACGCCGTTCATGACGCCCTCGACGCCCGCGAGAAGCCGCCTCTTGGGCACCAGCGTGGGATGCACGCGCAACTCGATCCCGTCCTTGCGGCGCTTCGTGATCCCCAAAAGCTTGATGCGGTAGCCCATCTCCTCGGCGTAGGCGATGTCTTCAGCGGCGAGGGTGTCAATCCCCTCAATGTAGGCCGCGTCAAAATTAACGGGGGTGCCGAAGGCGATGGCGGAGACGAGCGTGATCTTGTGTGCGGCGTCCGTGCCGTTGATGTCGAAGGTGGGGTCGGCTTCGGCGTACCCCAGGCGCTGCGCGTCCGCGAGAACGTCCGCAAAGCTCGCGCCCTTTTCGCGCATGGTGGAAAGGATGTAGTTGCTCGTGCCGTTGATGATCCCGGCCGCCCATTCGATGCGATTTGCCGCCAGCCCCTCTCGCAGCGCCTTGATGATGGGGATGCCGCCCGCCACCGCTGCTTCAAACGCCACAGTGACGCCCGCTTTCTCCGCTGCGGCGAAGATTTCGTTGCCGTGATGCGCCAAAAGCGCCTTGTTGGCGGTGATGACGTGCTTGCCGGCCGCAATCGCCGCCAGGATGTATTCCAAAGCCGGATGGATGCCCCCCATCAGCTCAACCGCGATGTCGATCTCAGGATCATTCACGATCGCGTGCCAGTCTCCCGTCACGGTGACGTTGCTGGCAACGCGAGCGCGAGCCTTCTCAATCTGCCGGCACACCACAGTCTTCACCGTCACTTCGGCGCCGCAGCGCCGCGCGAGGATTTCACCATTTTTGGCAAGCACGTCGTAAACGCCGCCGCCCACGGTGCCAAATCCCGCGAGCCCCAGCCGCACGGTTTTCTTGCCTTCTGCTGCTTGCATTCCGTTTTCTCCCCGCGGCGCCCCGGACGACGCGCCGCTTCCGTGTTGACAATCTGATTATTTTCGCCGACCCCGGGGACGCGCTGCCTATGCGCTTTCCCGTAGGCCGATGCTGACGGCCGGTCGTTATCTCCCTTGCTATTGATTTTCAACCAAATTATAGAAAGTCCCCGGCGTCCTCCGAGTATAATGGACCGATCTTTTTTCGGTTGCTGTCAAAACACTGTTTTCACCTTTGAAATTAACGGACAGCTTCATTTCTACTTTGGACGATTCATGACCACATTGCTTGCCGCCGTGCCGGGCTACGGCCTCACGCGGGAGATGCGCTCCCGCACCGACGTTCTCACCGCCGAAGTGCGCGACCTCCTTGCGCGCCGTCTGGGCGACGACATCACGGACGCACTCTTCACTAAAAAGCGGTTGCGCGTGACGCCGCACTTTGACGCCCTCACCATGCGCGTAAAGAGCGATGCGGGCGGCAACGCCTTGCGCTTCCCCGCCCTGTGGGACCGCAAAGAAAAGTGCGTCTGGATTGACGCGAGCTTCAAAAACGCGCCAAGCTTTGCCACGGACGTCATCGCGAGCGCCGCCTGGATGCGCCAGATGCCGGGCGACAAGCGGCTCGCCTTGTATCTGAGCAATCAGCTCTGCCATCTTTACGACGAATACCACACGAAGTACGTGACGGACCCCAAGGCTGCCAAGATTCGGAGCATTCTGGAGCGATTCCGCCTCGTGCGCGGCTGCCGCACGCCCGACGCCCCCCGCTACCAGCGGCACCCGGCCTGGGCGCTCTCCGTCATCATTCTCGAACAGCTCGCCGCCCAGCGCCTTGCTGACACGGTTCTTCCGGAAACGCAGCACTGGTTTGACCACCCGACCGAAAAGACCCTGAAGGGGCTGGGCTCCGGGATCACCGCTCCCGCCGAACTCTGCTACCTGAGGCTTAAAGCCTGGGCCGAAGCGGCAGCCAATGACGCCGACGACATGTTCGACGCCGGCGCTCCGGAAAACAGTTACGCGGCACGAGGACTGCCGCTTGCCGCCGTGACGGTAGCGCCGACGCGCCCCTTCCCCGCCTTCGAAGACTGGTTTGGCTTCCCGGAAGACGACTTGCTTGAAAGCGATCGTCCCGCTCATTTCGTTCCCTACACCGGCCCCGCGGAGGCCGTGGCGCACTACGGCCCCTCGGACGCCGCGCCTTTCACGCCGTCCACGGACCGGCCGCTTGGCAGCTTTGACGTGCGCCCGGCGGCCGTTCTTCGCGCCACGGGATCGCACCGGCGGCATCCTGAAAAAAAGGAGCAGACCGCGGTGCTGCACAACACCATCGACTCCTGGGGCGAAAACGAAACCTTGGCCGGCCCCGTCTTTCCCTACGTAGAGACGGGGCGCGAAACGACCGTCATCATCCGCCGCTGCGAACCGGCCGAGACGCTCACGCAGGCGTGGCTTTCACTCGAATGCCACGGCCAGTATTTCACGGCCTACGCCACCCACTGGGCGCACGCAGCGGGCGAGCTTCGCGCCGACACTCCCCTCACCGCCTGCCTCACGCTCTGGACAACAAAGGCAAGCGTGATGACGGACAATCCCCGCCTCACCTTGAAAAAAGCAACGAAAGGGCTTCCCACGGTCAGCGCCACCGTGCGCGTGAAGTCTGTGACACCGCTCGAGCCCGTCTTTCACCGTCCCTGCCGCCTCGTCACCGCGGCGTGGTCCAAGAGGGCGCTCGAAGAAGTCGCCCTTGTGCTCCCCGAGGGCGCGTGTCCGGATGCGAAGGCGGGCGACTTCCTTTGCGTCGAAGGGATTCTCTGCGCGGGCGCCTTCTTTCAAAACACGCCCGAAGCCCGCGCTGAGCGAGCCGGGCGAAAGCTCCCCTTGACGCGCGACCTGCTGCGCGAACTCGGACGCCCCATTGCACCGATGCGCCGCGAGCTCATTACGCATCCCACGGCCGAAGGCCGCTTCATTCACGCCGCCACGATGAGGCCCCGAACCCTCGAAGCCGCCAGACGCCGCCTCATCCGGCTCGTGCGCTGCGACACGCCGGCGTCCCATTACCTGTCGCTCAAGCAGGCGCTCGCCATTCCTTCTGAGCGAGTGCAGCACCTGCCGGAATTTCTCTACACCCTGGGGCAGCTTCTCGCCGGGGGCTTCGATCCGGCCGCTCGGTGGATCGCCGAACCCGTCGTGATGGACCGGCTCACGTTTTTCCCCGGGCTCGTCTTCACGAACCTTTTTCAGCGACTCGCGCTCCACTCGGACGATCCGCGAACGATGTGCTTTTTCGGCGACCAGCTTTCCCGCCTCGCCACCGCCTCGCCGCATGACAAGGCCGAGGGAAACCACTGGCTCTTTGCCTCCGCCGCCCGCGGCTTTGAACCGGCGATCCTTCGCTGCGCGAAGTGCCTCGCCCTTGGCGACGGCGTCCCCCCCTCGATGAACCAATGCCTCGGACTCGTCGCTGCGCTCCTGCGCAATTCCGGCGACCCCGAGATCTTCTACCTCTATGGCGCCTTGCAGGTGATGGGCGCCGACTTCTATCGCGCGGACTCGGAAGCACGGCGCCGCGCCGTCGTGGACCGCGTGAAGGCAGACGGCCGCCCGAGCGACTGGGTGCTGCTCATCCTGCATCTGCTCTTTGAGCCCTACCCCGAAAGCGCCGGCCGCCAGCCCCTTTATGCCGCCTGGCATGTCGCCCGCTGCCTCATCGAACGCACAGGCGTCTCCACCGTTTCGCAGCTCATGCATCTCGCAGAAAGCCGGCTGCAGCCCGAAGAAAAGCCAGCCGCGGAAGCCTTTGACGCCTGGAGCTGGCTCAAGATGAAGGCCCCTGTCACGCCCACAACGCTCGCCGAACTCACCAACCCCATCTCGGAAGCCCTCATCCGGTGCCTGCAGAGCTCGGCCTTCTTTGAAGATCTCACCGAGTCGCTGGGCGCGGACAATGAGGCGAGCTTTCTGCAGTTTGTGGAAAAGCACCTCGTGCCGATGTCGCCCGGGATCGCCGCCGACTGCGCCAATCCCACCGCTGACGGCATCGAAGTGGCGGCCTACGTGGGCATTGCTGACACCTCGAAGTTCGCCGGAACGACGCCCGCCTTGGGATGCATTCGCGCCGCTGATCCAGGCCGTGCGGGGCAGTCGTTCTTCTTTCCGTTCCTCCCGGAGGGGCTTGCCGTGCAGTTCCGTCTTGAAGAAGCGTATTCGACGCACGACCAAGCGGCGGCCTTCCTGCGCACAGAGCTGCAGGACGAAAACGGCTTTCCCATAAAGAGCATCGTCGCCTTTGATCCCTTGTGGGCGCTGACGCACGACGCCTACAGCCTCAACACCACCTACCGGGGCGTTCTCTCCGCCGTCGCTGAAAAGGTCTTCACGGCCCCCGATGACATGAAGCCCGCCACCGACGGCTTCATGTCATCCTTTGACGACACCCTGACTGAAACGCAGCCCGGAGCCGAGCGTCCGGGGCTCTACGCCTGCGGCGGACGGCTCGAAGCAATCGACACCGACTTCACGGACATCGCCGGCCTCGCCGTGGCGCGGCTCCTTGTTACGGTTCGCCTCGCCGGCCGCTTCATCGAGCATTTCCCGATCTACGTCTCAAAGGCGCGGCTTGAACGCGCCTTCCCCAAGGCGCTGCCCGCACCGGGGACCATTGTCTTTGCGGAAATCAACCTTCACTGTCTTGCGATGTCTGTCGCTGAGGACTACTCCCATGCCGGCCATACGCTGCAGTAAGCCGCGGCAGGCGACGGCGCTGGCGACGGCGCTTTTAGCGGCCGTCATGCCGGCGGGCGCGGTGGAAAGCGAGCTCGCTCAGGCGGTGTCGGTGCCGGAACCCAGCGCGGCCGCCGCAGACGACGTCGCGCTTCCCGACGCCTTCTGGCTCGAAAACCTCACGACGTTTCTAAGAGGGCGAGGGACGGAGACGACGCGCTTTGATCCAGCGGCGCTGCTTTCGGGCCTTGCGGCGCTGGGCGTGCCGTCCTCGCAGCTTTCCGCAGTGCCGGCGGCAAACGCCAAATCAAGTCAAAGCCCTGCCGACCGGCCGGTGTTAAAGCTCAACGTCTGCATGAATTCTCATCCGCTCACAGACGAGCGGAAGGCGCTTCTCATCACCGTCCCCCTCACGCCCAACGCGGCGCGGCGCACGGCGCTCCTTTTTTCGTGGCTGCGGTCCACGCCCCCAAAGACCCCCGTCGTGCTCTGCGCGTCCGCGGCGGATGCCCCCGGCGCCTCGCACCGGGCCGTGGAGGAGATTCTCACGCAAGCCAGAGAACGGCGCCTGGATTCAGGCTTCAACGGCTTTGCAGGCTTCTGGGGACACGTGGACTGGTCGGGGAACCCCGCGCGAGCTTATGTTAACTTTGCCGGACTGCAAGCCGTGACGCTCTCCGTCACGGACCGATACATCCAGTGGCAGGACACTCAGACGCAGAAAACCAACGCCTTCATGGCGGTGGCGGCCGTAAAGACCGCGCTGCTGGAATTGCCGCTCGCCTTTAAAACCGACCGGATGTCACCGTACACCGCGACCGAATTCTCCGCCGTGCGCTGCCGGCGCGACTGGGCGTCGCTCCTAACGTCGGAATGCACGGTGACCTCGGTCTACGCCTCTCGCTCCAAGGTGGCGCTCACGGAAGCGGGCGAAGCCACCTACGGTGCGGCCCAAAAGACCATCCAGCGCTTGAACGCCGAAGACAAAAAGGGGGCTCGACGCAGTCTTTCGGTGTCTTTCCCAGAAAACTACAGCTTTTCACCGGCGTCGCAAAAGAGCGACTCGCCGCTCGTCACCGCGTGGAAGAGCCGCTTTGCCGAGATTTCCGACGCCCGGCTTTCGTCTCGCTTTGCGGTGACGCCCGCCGTCGTGTCGGCGGCCGCTGGCCTTCCCGCGCTCGCTCTTGGCGCTTGCGGCGAAGCCTCGACGAAGCGTTCAGTGGCGGCGCAGGCAGTTCAGGAAAAAGCCGTGCTGGGGCTATTGAATGACCTGACCAGCGATCAGGCGACGGTGCCCGAAAGGAGCGCGAGCACTCGATCGCAGTGAGAGACCGCGGAGCGGCCCGCCTGACGGCAGCTTCGCACCGTCTCGCGGCCCGTCGCCTGAACGCGGCCGGGCGTCTGGGCCTTGCGAACCTGCACGGTGCCGTCTTCCGCAATGAAGAATTCGACAGCGCTCGACCCCATCGTCAGCCCGAGGAACTCGCGAACATCCTTCGGAATGGTGACCTGGCCCTTGATGGTGAGACGGTTGCTCATGATGTATCTCCGTTTTAGCTCGCTTTTCCAAAATTCGGAGGGTGAAGCAATTAGGACTTAAATCCACCCGCGGCGATTTTTCCTCGGCGCGCCGCGCGCCTCAAGCCCGTTTGCGAGGGATATGAAAAAACCGCCCGGCTCTGAAGGGAGGCGGACGGTTCATCGATTTACCCGTTCGTTTGCTCAAGATTTTTGAGCCGCATCCGCTTAGAGCGCATCCACCTTGCCCGGGAAGGCAGGTTGGCGTGAGATTTCTCTCACCTCGAAATGTGAGAGGCATTCTGCACGAGCAGAATGCCTCCGTCAATAAGCGAAAGTGCTCAGGGACGCCGTGATCGGATTACTTCACGTGATGTTCCAACCTACCATGATCTTCATACAAAAAATGCCCCTCCCCTTTAATACCCAACAAATGTCGAGCCTCTTCACGAGTTTTGTTTACATCTCTGCAATTGTATGCAATCCACAACACCAATGATTTTCGTTCCTTCTCAGGAATTCGAGACAAAGAGGACAAATCGGTCTCAGCAACAAAGTAAGACTGTTTCGAACGCATCAAGCTATACCCCTGAGAAACCAGTGGCCACATCCACGGATCTCTTCCAATAGCAACAAATGTTGTATTTGGTTGCTCAGCAAATACCTTTGTTATATTACGATGATCTTTCCAATACCACTCTATTTTTGAAGGATGAAACGTGTCAACGGCGAGCATCAAAACAAAAACCGCAACAGTTGCATACTTAACAAATTGCTCACTAAATATACACTTATCTACAACCATCGCAATAAATACAAAAACAATTGCAACAAAAACCGGACCGAGCGGCATCACATAGCGAAAAACCATATAGGGAACGATTTTAGCCAAAACCGCAAGAGTCATAAAAAACATACAAATCAGAACCAGCCTCTTAAATCCCGAAGTATGCAATCGCATAACGATTGGTTGACACAAAAATTTTTTATCTCTCCCCGACAATATTATCTCAACACCATCATCTCGAACAAAGAATTTCACCATTACAAATCGCAGGATACACCAAGAGAAGGCAAAAACAATAAAAGCATATACTGCATATAGCAAACCAGAACAACGAAAGAAAATCAACGTCAGCTCTCTAAATCGCTTCCAAAATGAAGTCGAAGCAAAATTAGAGAAAGCCTCAACACCTCGATAATTACTACCAAAAATATGATGAACAAAATCAGGAAATACTGCAAAGCTCAAACTTACCGACAACAATGCCAAGCCAACATAAACACCAACATCACGATACTTGCGATGAACACCCAAGAACACCAAAACAGGAATTCCCGCAAAGAATGCGTATATAATATAGTAATATTGCGTCAGAAATCCTACAATATGAACCACTGTCAAACAAACCAACCAAATCACCCTTCGCTCACCTTCAATTATTTTTATATTAAAATAAACCGAAGACAGAACAAAGAACGCAAGCATCATGTACATACGAAAACACAGAACCGTCGAAACAGCTCCTATGCTAAAACCATAAAACACAATCGCCCACAAACCATAATATCTACGTTTTGTAATATCACAAACAATAAAATATAGAAAAAATTGAGTACCAATAAAAAATATAGTATTCAACAATAATGCAGGAATCATCGAGAACCCTTCACCATGCAGCCCACAAAGAACGTGGAGCAATGCATAATATAAAGGAGGATGCACATCTGCCGCCTGATTAGCCCATACTGTTTTAAAATCAAACAAATCTGGCCATTTAACTGTAACAACACCATTCCAAAAGTCTGACGACAATCTCGTACCAATCATTTCGGTTGGAACGTCGGTCAAAAACGGCGTCTTGCCATTCGCTAAATTAAACGACCACCATTCATCGATAAACAAATTCGGCTTAGCAACCCCAAAATGCCAAATTAAAGCGCACTGGAGAAAAATGACAAGAATAATAAACGAAAGAAACTTTTTTGACATTAACGACTCCATGATAATTTGTATTACTCTAATAGATTCATGCAATTATCGCTTGGCATTCGATGGCTTCAACACATATCTCGGCCGTCGTTTAGTCTCTTTATAAATTCGTCCGATATACTCACCGAGGACGCCGATGCCTATCAGTTGCACACCCCCGAGAAAAAGCACGACGCAAAGCAGCGACGGGTAGCCCTGCACCGGGTTTCCAAAGAGAATCTTCTGCAAGATAATGACTGTGATGTAGCCAAAGGCGACGAGCGAAATAAAGCCCCCGACGTACGTCCAGATGCGCAGCGGGAAGGTCGAGAAAGACGTGATGCCTTCCAAGGCAAGATTCCAAAGCTTCCAGCCGTTGAACTTTGATTCGCCCGCAACACGCTTCTCGCGCGCGTACTCGACGATCGCCGTCTCGCCGCCGCCCCAGCTCAGGATCCCCTTCATGAAAAGATTGCGCTCGGGAAGCGACTTGATGATCTCCACGTTCTGACGCGAGAGAAGCCGGAAGTCGCCGACGTTGGGCTCGATGTGGTTCGTGCTGATGGAGTTGTGAAAGCGGTAGAACCACTCGGCCGTCTTGCGCTTTGCCCACGTGTCGGAAGAGCGGTCGGCACGCTTGGCGAGCACCATGTCAAAGCCCTCCTCCCACTTTTCAACGAGCTGCGGGATGACGGCGACGGGATCCTGCAGGTCCACATCGATCGGAATCGCGCAGTCGCCCGTGCAGTGCTCGAGACCGCAGAAAAGGGCGGGCTCCTTGCCGAAGTTGCGAGTAAAGGACAGCGCTTTCACAAGTGAATCCTTTGCCGCCAGCCCGTTGATGATTTCCTCCGTGCGATCGTAGCTCCCGTCGTTCACGAAGACGATTTCCACCTCATAGCCGGGGAGCTTGAGCTCTCGCCGGACGGTGGCATAGAAGATGTCGATCGTCGCCTCTTCATTGAAGACCGGGACGATCAGAGAGATGGCCGCGGTCATGAGGCGAACACAAAGAAGCGAGAAAGAAGAAAGCCCGCCACATAGCTCACCGCGCAGTAGACGATGAAGGTGATGACGGGATGGACCGCGAGCGCGTCGCCTGCGGCGCCGCTGGCCAAGCTCAGAAGCGCCATGACGACAGTCATCTTGAGGAACTTCGCCACGGTCGGCCGCTGCTTGAACGTGAAGCGAGCATTCGCAAAGAAGCTCACCATCACGGCCACGCTAAACGCAATGAGGTTGCCGACAGACTGAGCTGCGCCCAGCGCCACGAGGGAAAAGAAGACAACGGCATGAACCGCCGTATTGACAATTCCTATCAGTCCGTAGACAAGGAACTGGTGGGAAACTTGAAGTTTTAAATTATAAAATGAGGATGATTCACCTGTTAGATCAATAGAATCATCTGCATTATTTAATGGGGGGGGGGGGGGGGGGGGGCTGACATTGAACAGGTCGAAGTCATATTCGGCCGACAGACTGAAAATTGCTATTAACACAAACGGAGGGAGCGCTTCCGAGTCCCTCCGTCCCAAGCCCCCATCACTCCTCTGCAGGTTTGAAGGGGGCTTGTTGGATTACTTCGTTTCAGGAACGAGCTTCTCCACGCCGCCCATGTAGGGACGAAGCGCCTCAGGCACCGTCACCGAGCCGTCGGCGTTCTGGTAGTTCTCCAGCACCGCCACGAGCGTGCGGCCCACGGCCAGGCCCGAGCCATTCAAGGTGTGCACAAGCTGCGGCTTGCCGTTTTCGTCCTTGAAGCGCGTGCCCATGCGACGGGCCTGGAAGGCTTCGCAGTTGGAGCAGGAGCTGATTTCGCGATAGGTGTTCTGCGCCGGGAGCCACACTTCCACATCGTAGGTCTTGGCAGCGCCAAAGCCCATGTCGCCCGTGCAGAGCGTGATGACCCGGTACGGCAGCCCCAAACGCTGCAGAATGTCTTCGGCGTTCGCCGTGAGCTCTTCCAAGTGCTTGTAGCTTTCTTCCGGACGCACGATGCGAACCATTTCGACCTTGTCGAACTGATGCTGGCGAATCATGCCGCGCGTGTCTCGGCCGTAGGCGCCCGCCTCGCTGCGGAAGCACGGCGTGTGCGCCGTAACGAGGATCGGCAGATCAGAGGCCTTCAGCATTTCGCCCGCCACGGAATTCGTGAGCGTCACTTCCGCCGTCGGAATGAGATACAAGGGATCGCCCTTGCCTTCCTGACCGCCCTTCTTCGCCGCAAAGAGGTCTTCTTCAAACTTCGGAAGCTGGCCCGTCCCACGCATCGTGTTGCCGGTTACGATGTACGGGGTGTAGCACTCGGTGTAGCCATGATCACGCGTATGCACGTCAAGCATGAACTGCGCGAGCGCGCGATGCAGATGGGCAATCTGGCCCTTCATGAAGCAAAAGCGCGTGCCGGACAACTTCGCTGCGGTGTCAAAGTCCATTCCAAGAGGCGCCCCCACGTCCACGTGATCCTTCACCGGGAAATCGAACGTGCGCGGCGTGCCCCAGCGGCGCATTTCCACATTGTCGCGCTCATCGCGCCCCTCCGGCACGGATTCGTGCGGCAGGTTCGGAACGCGCATCAGGAGTTCGGTAAGCTCATTCTTGATCATGTCGAGCTTTGCGGAGAGCTCAGCGAGCTTCTCAGGAATCGCCGCCGCATCCGCCATGAGCTTTGAAGCGTCCAGCCCCTGCTTCTTCGCAATGCCGATTTCCTTGGAGAGCTGGTTGCGCTGCGCCTGCAGCTCTTCGGTCTGCGTCTGAACGGCCTTGCGTTCGTTTTCGAGCGCGTTGAACTCTTTTTCCGGGAAGGCGAAGTGACGCGCCGCCAGACGGGCAACAACGTCGGGAAGCTGCTTGCGCAGCATGTTGATGTCGAGCATTCTTGAAAACCCTTCGATTAAAGCTCACGGACGCTTGACGCGTCCTTTAAAAACATAGCTGATAATTTTCCCGCTTTTAAGAGCGTCTTGCAAGAGAATGCGCGGAGAAAAACAGCGGCCAGCCCAAGCTCCGGCGGCGTCACGCTACCGCTTTTTGTCCCAGCGTCCCTTCCCCGCCTTGTGCGCCTCGTCGTTCAAGGCCTTTAATCGCGCCATCTTCTCCTTGATCTTGATTTCAAGCCCGCGGTCCGTCGGCTCGTACCAGTGCTCGCCAGCGATCTCGGGCGGCAGATACACCTCACCCGCCGCGAAGGCCCCCTCTTCATCGTGCGCGTAGCGGTAGCCCGCGTGGTAGCCCAGCTCCGCCATGAGCTTCGTGGGCGCATTGCGGATGTGCATCGGCACCGGGCGCGTGCCGTCCTTTTTCACAAAGTCCCGCACAGCGTAGTAGGCGTTGTGCACGGCGTTGGATTTCGGCGCCACCGCGAGGTACACCACCGCCTGCGCTATCGCGAGCTCCCCTTCGGGGGAACCCAGCCGCTCGTAGATGTCCGCGGCTTCGAGCGCGAGCTGCGTGCCCCGGGGATCCGCGAGCGAAATGTCCTCCACCGCCATGCGTATCACGCGGCGAGCGATGTAGCGGGGATCGCAGCCGCCGTCGAGCATTCGGGCAAACCAGTAGAGCGCAGCGTCGGGGTCGCTTCCGCGCACGCTCTTGTGCATGGCGCTGATCTGGTCGTAGAAGTTGTCTCCCCCCTTGTCAAAGCGTCGGATGGTCGCAGGCAGCGTCTTGCGCAGGAACTCTTCGTCCACCTCCGTCATGTGGCGGTCCTGCGCCATGCCGCAGGCAACGTCAAGCGCGTTCAAAAGCCGGCGGGCGTCACCGTCCGCGAGGCCCGTAAGCAGCTCCCGAGCCTTCTCGTCAATCGTAATGCCGTGGATTTCCCGCGTGAGCGCCCGGTCAATGAGTTCATTCAACTCTTCGGCATTGAGCCCTTCAAGCACGTAAACCGCGGAGCGCGACAAAAGCGCGGAATTCACCTCAAACGAAGGATTCTCCGTCGTAGCGCCCACAAAAATGAAGAGACCACTCTCCACGTGCGGCAAGAAGGCGTCTTGCTGGCTTTTGTTGAATCGGTGCACCTCATCCACAAACACGAGCGTGGGCTTGCCGGTGGCGGCCATGCGCGTCTTGGCTTCGTCCACCGCTTCACGGATTTCCTTCACACCCGATAGAACCGCGCTGATCGCGATGAAGGCAAGCCCAAACGCATCCGCCATGAGGCGCGCAAGCGTCGTCTTCCCCACTCCGGGCGGGCCCCAGAGAATCATGGAATGCGGGCGCTTTGTTTCAAACGCGACTCGCAGCGGCTGCCCCGGCCCCAAGAGCTTCTTCTGTCCGATGACTTCATCAATCGTCGCAGGGCGCAGGCGCTCCGCAAGCGGCACCAGCGCCGCAGCGGCCGGCGCCGCTGCCACGGATTTTCGCGGCTTTCGTGCGGGCGGCGCCTCCAAAACAGGCGGCGGCACGGAATCAAACAAGTCACCGTTCATGGCACAAAGTAAATCGTCGTTGTTGGAATGCGTCGGATTCTAGCGGCAGCCGCCGCTTTTCCGACAGGCCATAAAACAAAACCCCCAAGACCATCGAGATCTCAGGGGTTCTGAAAAGGTGAGCCCGGCAGTGTCCTACTTTCACTGGAAATACAACCAACTATCATCGGCC
>CAVJBF010000057.1:0-16224 GCA_963647785.1 Acutalibacteraceae bacterium | reverse complement strand
TCGCGAAGTTCAATCAGACCGGGATCTTTTCAGAGCTCAACAACTTCACGGACATCTCGCTCGATCCGCTCTTTGCCTCGCTTCTCGGCTACACGGAGGAAAACATTGACCAGTATTTCTCGGAGCATGTTGAAGCAGCTGCCCAAGCGCTGGATTTGTCAACGACAGCGTTGCGCCGCCAGCTTCGAGAAAACTATGACGGCTACTGCTTTGATGAAGATGCCTCGGAACATCTGTACGCCCCTTGGTCGGTTCTGCAATTTTTTAGTCGCCCCTCTCGCGGCTTCAAGAACTACTGGATGCAGAGCGGCGGCAAATTGTCTTTTCTTCAAAAGTATCTGCATTCCCATTCACTCAAGTCGCCGGAAGCGTATGCGGACGAAATGGAAGTGAGCTATGACGATCTTGACGCCTCCACGGATTTTGACGGCGTAAGCGACGTGGTGCTGCTCACACAAGCGGGCTACCTCACCATCAAGCAACGCTCGGGCAGATTCTTTCGCGTCGGCTACCCCAACAAGGAGGTGGCGGATTCTCTGGCCGGGCTTTACACCGACATGCTGCTGCGCAATCGGTCACTCGATTCGCATGGCGCTGGAAAGCTCGCTGCCGCCGTGTGCGACGGCAATGCGGACCTGCTCTTTGACCAGGCCAACCACGCCTTTGCCGGCATTGACTACCAGCAGCACCCCATCGCCAGCGAAAAGAGCTGTCAGGCCTTCCTGCAGATTTTTCTGGCGGGATTGGGCTTTACCGTATTGTCCGAGCGGCACGGTGCGCTGGGACGCAGCGACCTTGAAATTGACGCCCCGAAAGTGCACTGGGTGTTTGAACTCAAGTTCCAGCGCAAAGGCGAATCCGCAGACGCACTGCTTGCCAAGGCCGTAGCGCAGTTCAAAGAAAAGCAGTACGGCGCCGCGTCTCTCAAGCCCGTCATACGCCTCGCCGCGGTGTTTTCGGAAGAAAAACGGCAGTTTGTCCTCTGGCAACAGGTCGACTGAAAACGTCAGGACAAAGCGGCGAAGCGCCTCTCTGGCGCCTTCGCCGTAATTTTGTCATCTCTCCGGCCATTCGAAGCGCACGACGGCGGACACCCCGCAAAGGAACCCGGCGTTTGTCCTTCAGCCCAGAAATCGTCCGTCTACCGTCGCTCAACGAAATACATCGCCACGGCGGCAAAAGCCATCATGATGAGGGACGGCAGCACCGACATCAAGGCGGGCGACCACGTGTTGATGATGCTCAAAAACGAGAACACGTTGTTCAAGGCGTAGAACGTGATGCCGATCATGAGGCCCACGAAGATCTTGATCGACACGCCGCCCGAGCGGGCGTTCAAGTACGCAAAGGGCATCGAAACCGCCAGCATCACGAAGATCGCAAGCGGGTAGAAGATGCGCTTCCACAGCGCCGCCTCGTAGCGCTCCGACACCTGCCGGTTCTCCCGCAAATAATCCACGTAGAGCCACAGGTCCGCAATCCCCATGCGCTCGGGGCGGATCGTGAGGACGCCCAGCAAGTCTGGACGCAGTTCCGTGGAAAGCATCATGTCAGCAATCGTCTTCACGGTCGCCTTCTCCACCATGGGGCCTTCGTCCTTCGTGACGCGAGGGAGCTGCTCCACCGTAGCGTTTCGCAAGTGCCACCCCTCGCCCTTCACATAGTCCGCGCCGCGCGCGTGGATGATGCGCGACAATTCCTGATCGGCATTGAATTCAAACACGCGCCACGCGCCCGTCTTCGCGCCCTTTTCCCCGTTCACGAGGCTTTGCACGTTCACAAAGCGCGTCATCTGCGTTTCACCCGCGGCGTTGCGGACGACGTCCCGAAGCCAGATGCCGGAGTCGTACCCATAGGCCGTCATGGCGCCGTTGCGCAGTTCAATCTGCAGCTGGTCGCGCAGCTTGTAGGTGGCGGGCGCAACGTATTCCCCGAGCCCGTAAGTGGCAAAGGACAAAATGACGCCCGAAACGGCGAGCATGCCGGCAAGCTTCAAGGGCGAGAGGCCCGAGACGCGCAGAATCGTGAATTCGCTGTTGGCGGCCCAGCGCGAGAGCGTGTAGACCGCGCCCACCAGCGCCGCCACCGGCATCACTTCATAGATGCGGGTGGGCAGGTTCAGGGCCGTGAATATCACGGCCTGCCACAAGCTGTAGCGCGTGCCGATGTTGCCCAGCTGCCGCACGAGGTCAAAGAAGGCAAAAAGCGCCGTGAGGGCAAAAAGGATGAACACCGACGCCACGAGCACTTCGCGCGTCAAGTGGCGCGTGATGACTTTCATGAGGCTCATGACCGCTCCTTGCGCGATTCACGCCGCCGGTAGGGCCATTCCGTGACGGAGAGCGGCAGCCACCGCGTCATCCAGACGCGCCGCACGAAAAGAAGCGCCGTCACGGCAAACACAAAGCCGTTGATGAGGAGCACGCCCGTGTACCACTCCATCTTGCCGCCGCGCACCCAGGTCTGTCCGATCGAAATGCCGTTCAAGTAGAGAATGAAGACCAGCACGGCGATCACAAGCGACAGGCTCCGGCCCGCGCGGGGGTTGGTGTAGGAGAGCGGAATCGCCAGAAGCACGAGGTTGAGGGCGGCAAGAGGCCAGCTCACGCGCCAGAGGATTTCCCCCTTGGCGGCCTTTGTGTCCAAGGCAAAGAGCATCTGCATGGGCATTTCGTCCACGCTCATCTTCGCAATCGCGGCGTCCGCCTTCACCTTGAGCAGCAAGTCATAGCGCACGAAGTCCACCACGCGCCACGCGGCGGACTTGGCGCCGCTTGCTTCATAGCGGCGGCCGTCGGAGAGGGAAATGTAGCGGTCGCCCTCGTCCGTCTTCACGATTTCGCCCCCTTCCGAGTGAACGACGATCTCTTTGCCGTCCTTCGTGCGCTCGCTGAGGAAAACATTCTTGATGTGCGTGCCCGTCGCGTCCGCGTCCTCGATGAAAAAGACGCGGGTGCCGCCTGACGTTTCAATGAAGCGCCCGGGCGTGATGCGGTTCACGTCGTCTCGGTGCTCAAACGCCGACGTCGTGCGTTCGATCTGCGCCTTCGCCCACGGCGTCAGCGCCGTCGACAAGACGCCCACCAGAACGATGAGAGGAATCGCAAAGCGCAGCACCGGCTGGATCCACGCGAGCAGGCTCTGGCCGCCCGTGCTGAACCAGACGATCATTTCGCTGTCCTGCCAGCTTCGCATCATCACCATCAGGACGGCGATGAAAAGCGACACCGTCAGCAAGGGCGGCATGTTGACAAGGCTCGAGTAGGCAACGAGTTCAAAGACCGTCGTGGAGGCCACACCGCCCCCCGCGGCTTCCGACAGGATCTGCACAAGACCCACGGTGAGCACGATGGAAAAGAGCACCGTAAAGACGCCCCCCGCGCTGTTGGCGAGCTCGCTCACAAAGGCACGACGAAAGATCATTAAAAGACAGGAAAGAAAGTAACCAGTTGCCGGCGATTCTAAAGCACGGCGCTCGTTTTTCGGCCGCGAAAAAGCCGCCCGAAGGGCTTCCTTTTGTGAGAAAGCCTTTCGAGCGGCCCGAGAGCGTCACAAAGACGCCCCGAAACAGCCGTTACGCCGCCTGCGGCTCGCGCTTTTGCGACCAGCAGTGAAGCACCACCGTGGCGCCGATCAAGGTGATGAGGGCCGCGCCAAAGCTCGCCGCGAGGCTCCCCCTGGTGACGCCCGCCACAAGGTAGCCCACGCCCGCCGACACCGCCACGACAATGGAGTACGGCAGCTGCGTTGCCACGTGGTCAATGTGGCGGCAGCGCGAGCCCGCCGACGACAGAATCGTCGTGTCCGAAATGGGCGAGCAGTGGTCGCCGAAGACGGAGCCCGCAAGCGTCGCCGAAAGGACCACCACCGTGAGATTGGGATCCAGGGCCTGCACGATCGGGACGATGATCGGAATCAGAATGCCGAAGGTGCCCCAGGCCGTGCCCATCGAGAAGGAGAGGAACGCGGCGATCGCGAAAACGAGCACCGGCAGGAACATCGCCGACATCCCCGAGCTCGTCACCACGCCCTCCATGAACTGCGGGGCCTGCAAAAGGTCGCGGCAGACGCCCGACAGCGTCCAGGCGAGAATGAGGATGATGTTTGCCGGAAGCATCATCTTCATGCCTTCCACCGCGCCGTTCATGAATTCAGCGAAGGTCACGAGACGCCGCGGCACGAACATCACCAGCGCCACGACAAGCGCGGAGAACGAAGCCCACACAAGGGAAATCGACGCCGAGGAGTTGCCGATCGCCGCCATGAAGGTGTGATACTTCGCGTCTTCGCCCCAGTAGCCGCCCGAATACATGAGAGCGAGCACGGCGGTGACGATGAGCGCAAAGAGCGGAATCAACATGTCCCACACGGTGCCGCGGGGGTTGGACGGGGGTTCTTTCCCTTCCGTCGTCTGATTGCCGTCGCTCATCTCACCCTTTAAAGCTCGCAGCTCCGCCCGGCGCATCGGACCGAAGTCAAAGTTCGTGCAGCAGATGAAGCCCACGAGAATGAGGCACAGAAGCGCATAGAAGTTCCACGGAATGGTGGAGACAAACGCCCCCAGCTCGCTTTCAAAGGCGCCGGTGCTCTTTAAGGACGATCCCACCGCGGCCGCCCAGCTCGAAATCGGGGCGATGATGCAGATGGGGGCCGCCGTGCTGTCGATGATGTAGGCGAGCTTTTCGCGGCTGATGCGGTACATGTCCGTCAGGGGGCGCATCACCGTGCCCACCGTGAGGCAGTTGAAGTAGTCGTCGATGAAGATCGCCACGCCAAGGCCCGACGTCGCGGCAAGCGTCGACTTGCGGCCGCGGATCAGTCGTGTCGCCGCTTCGCCGTAGGCTCTCGTGCCGCCCGCCTGGGCGATCACGTACACCAGGGCGCCCAGGAGGGAGCAGAAGATGAGGATGTTGAAGTCAAGCTTTTCGGCCATCATCTTGAAGGCGAACTCCGTCGTGCCCATCACGACGTTGGCGCCCGTGCCGCAGGCGTAGATGAGGGTGCCCGTGAAGATGCCCACAAGCAGCGAGGAGAACACTTCCTTCGTGATGAGCGCGAGGCCGATCGCCACGATGGGCGGAAGAATGGATAGCCATTGGGCGGCATAAGGCTGCATGGCTCGATTTCCTTAAAAAAGGGACCAAAAACAAAAAAGCTGCACCCATCGATGCAACCGTCCGTCTTAAGGAAATCAGCACCGATAGCGCCTCTGCCCGCCAAAAACGGGCAGGAGTCAGGCGGATCTTCTCCGTCTGCCCAGCCAAAAGCCGCCGCCGCGCGCCTTTGGCTTCGGCCGTCGAACCTTTCGCTCATCGTCACCGGGCGCCCCCTCGGACGGCTACTCATTTCTGACAGCACCTCTATCTACTTTTCACTCCCGACGCACTTTAGCGAATTTCTTCGCCCAATCCGTCGCTTGCCGCCGGAATTTTCTCCGGCAGAAAAGGAATGTCGGATTCTACCGACTTTCCTCAAACGTTCCAAAACGTTTTCCCTAGAAAACAAGGCCTACATCTTTCGACGAAGGCCGACGTCAAGGGCTCGGGCTCGGTGCGCCGCGCGCGGCATCCCAGTCCAAGAAGGCCTGCTTCAACCGGTTGTGCTTTACTTTGGCCAGAAGCCGCTCGCGACTTTCGGGGTGCTCCGCATCCACTACAACCGCGCCCTCGATGGGACAAAGCCTGAGGCAGTGGGGCCCCTCGGCGTCGTCCACGCACTCCGTGCAGCGCCCGAAGCGAATCCAGAATTCGCCGTCACGCTCTCGAATCGCCTCGTTGGGGCATTCCGGCAGGCACACGCCGCAGCCGATGCATTCCTCCGTTATCCGATAGGCCATGGCCTTCTTCTCCTCTCTTCCGTCACTTTTTCCTTGAGCGCTTTGTCCACCTCCGGCGTGACGCACCCCGACACGTCGCCCCCCAGGCGCGCAATTTCGCGCACGAGGGTCCCCGAGACGTGCTGCAGCTCGGGCGTTGCGGGAAAAAACACCGTTTCCACGCCGGCGAGCTGCCGGTTCATGACCGCCATCGGCGCTTCGTACTCGTAGTCCGCCGCGCCCCGGGCGCTGCGCACCAGCACCGTCGCCTCTTGGCGGCGGCAGAAATCGGCGAGCAGCCCGGAAAAGCCGCAGACCTTCACGTTGGGAAAGCGCGCGCAGGCGGCCTGCGCCATCAAGACGCGCTCCGCGAGCGCAAACATCGGATGCTTCCCCGGGCTTTCGGCCACCGCCACCACGACTTCGTCAAAAAGCGCCGCCGCCCGGGCCACGATGTCGAGGTGTCCCAGCGTGACGGGGTCAAAGGTGCCGGGATAAACCGCCCTCGTCATGCAGCCTCCTTCTTGAGCTGCGCAAGAAGATAAAACACAACGCCCGCCTTGCCGCGCCGCACGCACTCAAAGCCTTCGGCGGCCAGCACCGCCTCGGGAAATTCCGCCGGGCTTTCGACGTAGACATAAGCGCCCGCGTTCAAGCGCTCGGCCACCGCCGACAAGGCCTTCCCCTGCAGGCCCGCTGCAAACGGAGGATCAATGAAGACCACGTCGTACGTCGCGGCGGTGCGACGCAAAAAGGCAAAGACGTCTTCGTTGGCGACGGCGGCTTCCTCGGCCTTCAATTTTTCCACCGCGTCCTGAATTTTCCGGGCGCTTCGCCGATCCATCTCCACGATGTCGGCGTGCGCGGCGCCGCGGCTCACGGCCTCAAGCCCCAGGGCGCCGCTGCCCGCGAACATGTCCAAAACGGTCAAGCCCTCCAAGGTGCCGCCAAAGAAATGCATCAGCCAGTCAAACACCGTCTCCCGCACTCGATCCGGCGTGGGGCGAAGCCCCTCGCGATCGTCCACCGCAAGCGGCGTGCGCTTGAAGCGCCCGCCCACGATGCGCACCGCGCCCCCGCCCTTCCCGGCGGTTGCTAAACTAGACGGCTGATTCGATTTTTTTCGGGCAGTTTCCGACGCCCGCCGCGCGCCCCCTGCGGCCGCCCGGCCGAGGCGCGTTTCGCTGCCGCTTTTTTTCCGCTGATTTTCATCCGCCATGGGTTTCTTTTCTCGCTTGAAAGAGGGGCTGCACCGCACCCGCGTGAATCTTGCCGGTCTGTTTTCCGGCGCCGTCATTGACGAAGACTTTTTTGAAGAGCTCGAAGCCTCGCTCATCGCCGCCGACATCGGCTATGAGCCGACCCGCCTCATCCTACAGCGTCTGAAGGACACCGTGAAGCTTTCGGGCTTGAAGACCCCGGAAGAAGTGCGCCGCGCGCTGCGCGACGAAATCGAGCGCATTCTGCTCCCGGCGCAAAAGCCCCTGGACGTCACGACGCACCAGCCCTTCGTGATGATGATGGCGGGCGTCAACGGCGCGGGCAAAACCACCACCATCGGCAAGATTGCGAAGTGGCTCGCCGCGAGCAACAAGACCGTGCTCCTTGCCGCCGCCGACACCTTCCGCGCCGCCGCAAGGGAGCAGCTGGCGGTCTGGGGCGAGCGCAACCGCATCGACGTCGTGAGCCAGACGGGGGGTGATCCCGCCGCCGTCGTCTTTGACGCGGTGACAGCGGGTGTGGCGCGAAAGCTCGATGTGGTGATCGCCGACACCGCGGGGCGGCTCCCCACGCAAACGAACCTCATGGAGGAACTCGGGCGCATCCGCCGATCTCAAACGAAGGCCCTGGCGGGCGCCCCGCACGAAGTGATCCTCGTCGTGGACGGCACGAACGGCCAGAACGCCCTTGCGCAGGTGAAGTCCTTTGACGCCTTTGCGCAGTTGACGGGCCTCATCGTGACGAAGTTGGACGGCACCGCCAAGGGGGGCGTTCTCGTCGCCATCACCGCAAGCCGCGGCGACCGGCCGCTGCCCATCTACTTCGTGGGCGTCGGCGAAAAGATCGACGATCTGCAGCCCTTCAACGCCCGGTCGTTTGCGAACGCCCTCGTCGGCATCGACGAATAGAGAAAGCCCCCCGCTTGTCGCCAAAGCGTCACAATCACCGGGCAAAATAAGACGATTGGCCGCCCGAAAAACCGCCGGCGGCCCGCTCAAAGGTAACCCAAGGAACATCGGTCATGGCTGAAAAAAAACCTCTGCTTCTCGGCGCCGTTGATCTCGGCAGCAACAGCTTCCGCGTCGAAGTGGGCCGGCTGGTCTCCGGCCAGATTCTCACCGAAAGCTACTGGAAGGAGACCGTGCGGCTCGCGGCCGGGTTTGATGAAAACGGAAACCTCACCCAGGAAACCGAAGAGCGCGCCCTGGCAGCCTTGTCGCGCTTTAAGGAGAAGCTCGAGAGCGTGGACCCCAAGTACATCCGCGCTGTGGGAACGCAGGCGCTGCGCGTCGCGAAGAATTCCGCCGAGTTTCTCCCGCGCGCCGAAGCCGCCCTGGGGCACCCCATTGAAATCATCGCGGGCCGCGAAGAGGCGCGCCTTGTGTTTTCGGGATGCGCGCACACGCTGCCGCCCTCACCGGAAAAGCGCCTGGTCGTGGACATCGGCGGGGCGTCCACCGAGCTCATCATCGGCTGCGGCTTTCAAGCTAAGGCCTGCGAATCCTTTCACGTGGGGTGCGTCAACACCTCGGTCGCCTACTTCAAGGACGGGAAGATCACCGCCAAGGCTTTCCGCGAGGCGCAATTGGCCGCCCAGGCTGAATTTGAAGAAGCCGCGCAGGAATTCAGCGCGAGAAACTGGGACGCCGCCTACGGCAGCGCCGGCACGATCGGGGCGGTGGCCGACATCGGGCAGGCCCTCGGGCTCACCAACTGCGTCGTGACCCCGGCGTTGCTCAAGTACCTCAAGAACGAATTGATTGAATTCGGGGACATCCGCCGCATCAAGATGAACGGCTTGAAGGACGATCGCCGCGAAGTGATCGCGGGCGGCGTCGCCGTCCTCACCGCCGTCTTTGAAACGTTCGGCATCAAGGAGATGCGCCCCGCCGCAGGCGCCCTGCGCGTGGGGCTCCTCTACGACATTCTGGGGCGCAAGAACCGGCAGGACACCCGAGACCAGACGGTGACGGCGATTTTAAAGCGCACGAACGTCGACACCCAGCAGGCGGGCCGCGTCGCCAGCCTCGCGGACAAGTTCTTCACCGAGCTTTGCGACGGCAGTCCGGATCCCGACCGCCGCAAGATCCTGCAGTGGGCCGCCATGCTCCACGAAACGGGCAAGATGATCAGCCCGAGCGGCTACCACCGCCACAGCGAATACATTCTGAGAAACCTCGACCTCGCGGGCTTCTCGCGCATGGACCAGAACGCCATGGCGACGATTGTTCTGGGGCAGCGCGGCAACCTCAAGAAGGTGGAGGCGGCGTTGACGGACCCGATGCTCACTAAAATGATCGCCGCCATTCGGCTTGCCGTCATCTTCGCGCACGCGCGCCGCACGGTGCGGCTGCCGACGTGGAAGCTCTCGATGGCAAACCGCACCATCTGCCTTGTCGCCGACAAGGCGTGGCTCGCCCGCCATCCCTTGACCGAGTACCTCCTCACCGAGGAGGAAGGCGTCTGGGAGCGCGCCAGCTATCACTTCAGTCTTGAAGCGCGCGACTTCAAGGCGGACAACTGACCCACAGGACCCTCCGTGACTCCGCTCACCGCACCGATTGTTGAGTTCGTCGATGTCGCCGTCGAAATCGACGGCGCAACGCGGCTTTCCCACATCTCGTTCTCCATCCCCCGCGGGACGTTCGTGTACCTGCACGGCCAGACGGGGTGCGGCAAGTCGCTTGTCTTGAAGCTCATTGCGGGCATCATCTCGCCGTCAGCGGGCGAAGTGCGCGTCGCGGGCGACGTCATCAACGACTTTTCCGACACGAACCGCCGGCAGCTTCGGCGCTCCATGGGGATCATGAGCCAGGAAGGCTTGCTCTTGAACGATCGAACGGTCTTTGACAACGTGATGCTCCCGGCGCTCGCCGCCGACGAGTCGTATCGCGAAGCCCGGCAGCGCGCCCAAGAGGCCCTGGATCGCTGCCGCATTCGCGAACTGGCGGACGCGCGGCCCCTTGAACTCTCCTACGGCCAGCGCCAGATTGCGTGCCTTGCGCGCGCCGTCGTGAACGGCCCCAAGCTGATTCTTGCGGACGAACCCGCGGCGCATCTTGACATTGACAACGCGCAGCTGCTTATGAACCTGCTGGGCGAATTTTCTCTGGGGGGCGTCCCCGTGATCGTCGCCTCGCACCTCTCTGTCCTGCCGCAGAACATCTTTGTGAACTCCCTGCGACTCACCCCTAGCGGAGTGTTTTTATGCGACTGATGACCTCGATTCGCTGGAACGCGAGCCAGACCCTGCGCGGCCTTCTCACCCGCCGCGGCGACTTTTCGATGGGGGTGGCCTTGGCGGGCCTCGCGCTCGCGCTCCCTTTTTTTCTGGGGTGCGTGTGGTTTTCGCTAAGTGACATCTCCATTGAGATGCCCAAGACCGAAATCACGGTCTTCACCGAGCGGTCGGCGAGCATGCCCACCGTGAAAAAGCTTGAAGCGAGCATCGCGGACCTGGCGGGCGTGGCGGAAACCCGGATTCTCACGCGCGACAAGGCGATGGATCTCGTGAACCAGTCCCTGGGGCTCAAGGACCGGGCGGACGCGAACAACACGCTCCCCGACATCATCATCGCCACCTTGGGCGCCAACATGTCCGCGGACGCCACGGCGCAGCTTGCCGCCGACATCAAGGCGATCCCCGGCGTCACCTCCACCGCCTTTGACGCGCAGTGGGCGGAGAACCTCGCCGCCTTCCGCTCGGCGATTTTGTCCATTGCAGCGATTCTCGCGGTCGTCATCATTCTCCTGCTCGTGCTCGTCATCACGAACTCCATTCAGATGACGACCCGGGCGCAGAACGAAGAAATCCGCGCGCTCAACACCTTTGGCGCCGACACCGGCTTCATCGCAAGCCCCTACGGCTGGCGCGGCGCGATCACGATGCTCTTTGCGTCGCTTCTTTCCGTTGCCGTGGGCTGGGTGGGCGTGGGGCTTCTGGCTGACCCCGCCGCCAAGTTTGCGGCGATCTACAACGTGGCGGTGTCGCTCACCATGCCGCGCACGGACTATCTCTGCGTCTATTTCTTTGTGTGCGCCCTGATGGGCTACGGCATCGGCCGCGCCACCGCGCACGCCGAAATCCGCCGCGTGCAGGCGGCGCAGACCTTCTGACGCCCGTCGTGGCGGGACCGCTACAATCGTTAACCAAACCACCGCTCGAGCCGCTTTCGAGCGGTGTAGGATGCGTCTTCCTCAAATTTTTGCTCGCGCGTGAATTTTCCCGTGAAAACCGACGTTTTGGATTCAGCGGACATCGCTTCCGACATCGATGTCATCGACCCGCCCGCGCCCGCCGTGCGCTCGGGCGCGCTTGTCGTGCCGCCGAAAACGAAGCTTTCGGTGGTGCCCTACGAAAAGAAGACGCAGCTCCCCGCGGTCGTCGCTTCGCCCCTCGGGGATCTTGACGCCTTCATCCGGGCCGCAAACGCCGCGCCCCTTTTGACCGCCGAAGAGGAAAAGCACTACGCCGAAGCGCTTCGCGACAAGGGGGACTTGAACGCCGCGCAGGCGCTTGTCATCAGCCATCTGCGCCTCGTGATTTCGGTGGCGCGCGGGTACTTGGGCTACGGGCTTCCTCACGCCGACCTCATTCAGGAAGGCAACATCGGCCTCATGAAGGCCATCAAGCACTTTGATCCCGAGCGCGGCGTGCGCCTCATGACGTTTGCCGTGCACTGGATCCGCGCCGAGATTCAGGACTACGTCGTCAAAAACTGGCGCCTCGTGAAGCTTGCCACCACCAAGAATCAGCGAAAGCTCTTCTTCAACCTGCGGCAGATGAAGGAAAGCGACAAGGCGCTCACCTACAGCGAGGCCGAAAAGATTGCAGACACCCTTGACGTGAAGCCGCAGGAAGTGCTTGACATGGAAGAGCGCATGACGGGGGGCGATACGTCAATCGACGGGCCGGTGACTGAAGACGAGGACAACCCCTCGTTCTCCCCCATCGACTGGCTTTCCCGCGACGAAGACGGCCCGGTGCATCAGATTGAAAGCAGCACCCGCGAGAAGCTTTCGCGCGAGGGACTGCAAAAGGCGCTCGCCGCCCTGGACGAGCGCTCTCGGCGCGTCATCGAGGCGCGCTGGCTCAAGACGGACGCCGAAGACAACGCAGCGCCCGCCACGCTTCAAGAGCTCGCCAAGGAGCTCGGCGTCTCCGCCGAGCGCGTGCGCCAGATTGAAAAGAAGGCTCTTATCACCATGCGTTCGGCCTTGTCCGCCGAACGCGACGACATCATTGACTCCGACTGACCATGTTCCACGTCGTACTTGTGCACCCTGAAATTCCGCCCAACACCGGCAACATCATCCGCATGTGCGCCAACACGGGCTGCGACCTGCATCTCGTGAAGCCGCTGGGCTTTGAAGTGGACGACAAGCACCTCATCCGCGCGGGGCTCGACTACCACGAGATGATGACGATGACGGTCTATGAGAACTGGGAGGACTTCGTGTCGCGCGCCAAGCCCGACGCCTCTCGGATGTTTGCCATGACGACGAAGGGATCGTCGATCTTTTCTCAGATGCGGTTCAAGCCGGGCGACTGGTTCGTGTTCGGAAGCGAAGGGCACGGGCTCCCCGACGACCTTCGGAATTCCTTCCCCGCCTCGCAGCGCATCCGGCTTCCGATGCTCCCCGACAACCGCTCCTTGAATCTCTCCAACGCCGCCGCGGTCACGGTCTTTGAAGCGTGGCGGCAGAACGGGTACGCGGGCGGCGTGTAGTCCGCCATTCCCTTGGCAGGCTCCCGTTGGCTGGAGCCTGCGTCTTCTGTTCGGCCGCTTTGCAGGCAACTTCCCTGGCTTGACTTTGTCCCCAGCGGCCTCACCTTCTCCATCCGTTGTTCCAAGCCTGACGCTTGTCGCGCTTTGACAACGAAACGCCCCCAGCTTTTCCCTTCGACAACCTCGGCCACTCCCGCTCGGATGGCGGAGGTTCGCCATTCACTCAAAAACTGCTCTGCGTGCATTGAAAATAAGTGCCCTCGCTCCCTTGACAAGCATGGACGGGGGGGGGGGGGCATGGTACGTTTACACATTGATACATAACCAGAAAGTTATGAAACTTTAGGTTATTTGTTGTTCATGTGTCTTTGATTTCCCTAAGGGGTTTTACCATGAATAAGACATTCAAGATCGTGTTCAACAAGGCTCGCGGCGCGCTGATGGTTGCCAACGAAATGACGAGCTCGGTGCAGAAGAAGGGTATTCGCACCATCGTTGCCGGAACAGCCGTAGCCCTCGCTTCCTCTTTGGCCTGCGCTACTTCAACAACCTATGACTACGAATGGAGTAATTCGGCCACTGGAACGAATAAGGCAACGGGCTATTCAGCAACAGAAAATAAAGATCTTGGAGCTGACGGAAAAACCGTTTCCATCTCCGCAAATGCAGAAAATGGGCTAGCGGTTGGTGCTTCCAACCTTATAAAGGGCGCTACATTGACTATTAAAGGAAGTCAGATAGACGTAACCGCTACCTCAACAGGCGGCAGTGTTTATGGTGTTAACGGAGAGAACAACTCTATCATTAACTTCCAAGATGAGCAGAGCGGCAATACCAAGGTCACTGCCGACAACTCCAAAGCAAACAGCCCAATCGACTACGCAATGGGGATTTACAACAATCAGTCAGAGATAAATTTTTACGGAAACAAAACAACCATCCTCGTAAAGGCGAATGCTGTTAAGAGCTATGGCGTTAATGCTGAAGCCAACGCTGAAAAAACAACCATAAATTTCAACAGCTCCGATACTCTGATTAATGTCTCTACCTCGTCAGGTACTGTTTTTGGCCTGTCGCCCTCAGGCACTAATGCGAAGATCAACTTCAATGGGTCGTCCGCAGAGGTCGATACCTCGGTAACGGATGGACTAACAGTTGCTGTTTATTCCCAATTTGGTGGTCTGGCCAGTTTTAAAGCCGATGCAGAGCTTAAGGCAACAACAACCGGTGACGGATCTGCTGCCTGGGGCATCATGGTCCAAGACTACATTACCGATGATGATAATCTTGGAGCCGGAAGCGTTCAATTTGACAATTCTCTAAAAATTACTGCCATATCAAACGGCAATAATTCTGGCGCTTTTGGCATCGAGAATACCGCCACCAAAAAAGCTAGTCAGGACTCCACAGACGACGGTCTAATAAAAGCTGGGCGCACCTCGATAATTGCCATCGCTGATGAACAAGCCATTGGTATCAATGCTGCTGGCGTCCTGGCACAGGTGACTTTAGGCGACAGCGAAATCACTGTCACATCCACATCCACATCCGATAGCGATGCATTCACTGCCATCGGCATTAGTTCTTCCGATGGCGCCAACATCACCATAGGCAATACTGGCAACTCAACTATTACTGCGACAGCCACCAACAGCAACGCAATTGGCATCTTCAATGGCGCCACCGTCACTCTCAACGGAAACACCACCATCAAAGCCATCGCCAGCGAAGGTGGCGCATTTGGCATTTATAACGACAGCTCCGCCAATACCATCTTGAATGGAGCTACAACCATCAATGCGGAAAACGCAATCATCGGCAAAGGCTCATTAACCGTTAACGGCGATCTCACTCTGAATGGCAACGTCTCCGACTTCTACGGCACCGTCAACATCAAGGGCGGCACCACCAAACTGACAGAAAAGACGGGCTACTTCGGCGGCAATGTCGTTGTTTCAGACAAAGGCTCGCTCACGGCCAGCGGCTTTACCCTGAAAGACAAGCAAACGCTCTCTGTCAACGCAGGCGGCACCCTAACCTCCACTGTGGGCACCGTTTTCTACGAAAAGGGCACCACCAACAATGCCTCTCTGACGATGACAGGCACGGAAGTTGAACTGAAGAAAGGCTTCACTTTTGACACCACGGACACCACGCTGGTTCTCACCGATTCTGGCACCTACAAGCTTGCTCTCTTTAACAGCATGTTGGATGCAAGCCAGGTCGGTACGCTGGCGCTAGTGAATGCCAAGGCCGATCTCAGCGGAACCGACAATGTCGACATCAGCAAGAGCAATGTCATTCTTCCTGAAATTCAGTCTGACGTTCCCGTCACCATTACAGGCAAGTCTTTGACCATCGACGCCTCGTCGTCCTCAACTGCCGCAACTTCGACAGTTGGCTCCATCAATCTCAGCAACGCAGATTCTGCACTCAAGCTTACTAACAACTCCGATGTCAAAATTGAATCGTTGGCGAGCGACGGCGGCACCGTCAATGTTAACAATAACAGCACCTTAAACGTCGGCGAGTTCAAGGTGAGCGGTGAGAAACCCTCGGTCAACATCTCGGGTGACAGCTCGCTGCATGTCGAAACCCTCACGGGCGAAAACGCCGCCATCTCTATTGGCGCCGTTGACGGCACAGCTTCCACTGCGGGGGCAACGATGACGGTCGGCAAGCTCGCCTTGACGAGCGGCACCATCTTCGTGGATCCGCTTTACGACGCGCATGCCTCACTGACCATCGATGAAGTTGCAGACAACCAGCTTTTCGTCAACGTCATCGCTGGCAACGGCTCGCTCGTCACGATCGGCGCCACGGATGCAACGGCCTCTGCAGCCGTTGACAAGCTCGGATTCTCCGATCGTTCAGCCATCGTCTACACCGCCAAGTCACTTGACCTCACGCGCGGCAGCATCAACATCGGCTCTGGACTCACGATTGCTAGCGCTGCGGCTGCAGGCAACGTCGAAGTCGGCCAAGGCGGCGCGCTCATCGTCGATCAGGCAGCGCTCGGCTCTTCGACCGTCTTCTCCAATGCCGACGTAACCTTCACCAACGACGGCAGGCTCGGCCTTGCCAATGCGGTTGCCGGCACGCTGACGCTGGGCAAGAGCCTCTCTGGTCTGACGCTTGACAATGTCTACACCGACACGCCATTCATCGATGTAGCCGCTGTCACCGACACCGGCGTAACAACCAAGGTCTCGCCCACCAGCGGCCTCGCCGCGATTGCCTCCACCGGACTTCAGGCCATGACCCGCCGCGCGGACTCCGTGCTCGCTCAGACGATCGCCGACCGCACGTCCGTCGATCAGGACTACGCCACGGGCATCGGCCTCTGGGTTGACGTTACGGGCGAACGCTACGAAGCGGACAAGCTGGACAACAACGGGTCGTTCAAGTCCGACATGGGCTACGGCGCCTTCGGCGGCGACTTCGCCATCACCGAAGACA
>CAVJBF010000056.1:0-16517 GCA_963647785.1 Acutalibacteraceae bacterium | reverse complement strand
GAGCGCAACCTTGCCAAGGTTGAGGTCGCGAGTTCGAGACTCGTCTCCCGCTCCAGTCTCACTTTTCTCAAGTTTTCAAAAACGCAGCGGCTCTTGAGAGCTCTTTTGTCGTGTCTGCGCGATTTGGGTCTTCGTCTTTCATCGTTTCGCAAAGGCCTGCGCCTTGCCGCAAAGCGGGCGGAGATGGCCGCCTAATGCGCAAAGTTCCTGCGGTACAATCGATCCACTTAAATTTAGAAGGAAGCCGCGAGCATGGAAAGCCGCCCTTCACGCTGCGCCGGGCAGAGTCTCTGTTTCGGCGCTTTGGCTGTGACGGCGGCGCAGGGCGTGCGGCATGAATCAAATGACCACCAAGACAGCCAAAAACGAGCTCAGCTTTGAAGCGGCCGT
This sequence comes from Acutalibacteraceae bacterium, assembly GCA_963647785.1. Classification (GTDB taxonomy): domain Bacteria; phylum Pseudomonadota; class Gammaproteobacteria; order Burkholderiales; family Burkholderiaceae_F; genus Duodenibacillus. The sequence goes on along the minus strand of CAVJBF010000056.1, from coordinate 16,127 downwards.
GGAAGAACTCGAAGGCATTGTGCAGAAAATGGAGGCGGGCGGACTGACATTGGACGAAAGTCTCGCTGCCTACACGCGCGGCACGGAATTGGCGAAGTTCTGCCGCGCGAAGTTGGACGACGCGCAGCTTCGCATCCAGAAGCTGGAAAGCGACGGGCGTCTTGCGGCCTTTGATCCCGAAGGAGCAGCGCAATGACGGCACCGACGAGTGATTTTGAAGGCTGGGCGGCTGCCCGCCGGGCGCATTTCCAACGGCGGGCAGCGGCGGTCTTCAAGGCCGTGCAGCTGCGGGTGAAGGATCCTGCGCTTAAAAAGCTCTACGAAGCGATGGAGTATGCGCTTTTGGGCGGTGGCAAGCGTGTTCGCGCTCTGCTCGTTTACGCGGCGGGCGACGTCACCGAGGCGCCGCAGGAAGTGCTCGCGGACATCGCGCTCGCCATTGAGGCGATTCACGCCTACTCCCTTGTGCATGACGACCTCCCCTGCATGGACAATGACACGCTGCGCCGCGGCAAGCCCACCTGCCACGTGCAGTTCGGGGAGGCGCAGGCCCTTTTGGCGGGGGACGCCCTGCAGCCCTTTGCCTTTTCGATTCTGGCGAACCTCGGCATCGCCGACGAGCAGAAGGTGGCGATCATCGCAGAGCTTGCGCGCGCCGCGGGGTCTGCGGGCATGTGCGGCGGCCAGATGATCGACTTGGAGAGCGTTGGCTGCAAGCTCAAAATTGACGAGCTGCAGCGCATGCACGAAATGAAAACGGGGGCGCTCATTACGGCCGCTGTGCGCATGGGAGCTCTGGCCGGGCGTGCGAAGATTGAAAAGCGCGTTCGCGACGAATTGAAGACGTATTCCGAGTCGCTCGGGCTCGCCTTTCAGGTGATCGACGACATTCTGGACGTCACGGCGGACACGGCGACTTTGGGCAAGACCGCCGGCAAGGACGAAGCCGAAGACAAGCCCACCTACGTGTCGCTTCTGGGGCTTGACGCGGCGCGGAAGCTGGCGGGCGAATGCGAGGCGAAGGCCATCGCGGCCTTGGACACGATTGACGCCATTCGCTCCGAAGAGCTGATGCAGCTCGATCCCGAGACGGTGGAGGGAAAGGAAGCGCAGGAAGCGCTTGCCGAAGGCTTTGCGCCCGCGCAGCATCTGAGGGAGATCGCCGACTACATCATCCGGAGAGACCACTGATGACGGCGGAGAAGACCGTGGGGGCGACGAAGGCGGACTATCCGCTTTTGTCAGGCATCGACTCGCCGGAGGATCTTCGGGCGCTCTCTGTGGAGACCCTGCCGCTCGTTGCGGACGAATTGCGCCGCTTCATGATCGAGAGCGTCTCAAAGACGGGCGGCCATCTGGCGAGCAGCTTGGGCGCCGTGGAGCTTGCGCTCGCCCTTCACTATGTCTTCAATACGCCCGAAGACCCAATTGTCTGGGATGTGGGGCACCAGGCCTACGCGCACAAGATTCTCACCGGTCGCCGGGACGCCATGGCGGGACTGCGCCGCTACGGCGGCATCTCGGGGTTCCCCAAGCGCACGGAAAGCCCTTATGACAGCTTCGGCACGGCGCATTCGTCCACGTCCGTTTCCGCCGCGCTCGGCATGGCCGTGGCGGACCATCTTGCGGGACGAAAGGACCGCTGGCACATTGCAGTGATTGGCGACGGGGCCTTGACGGGCGGGATGGCGGTGGAGGCTTTGAACCACGCCGGCATCTACAAGGAGGGGGTGAAGCTGCTCATCATCTTGAATGACAACAACTGCTCGATTTCTCCCGCCGTGGGCGCGTTGTCAGGAAACCTCGGAAAGCTTGTCGCCACGGGGCCTGTCTGGAAGGCGCGCGACTTGAGCAAGCGCGCCTTGAAGGGGTGGCCGGGACTGTGGGACTTCGCGAAGCGCCTCGAAAAGCAGACCGTCAATTTCCTGAGCCCGCCGTCCTCCCTCTTCTCCACCTTCGACCTGAATTACTTCGGCCCCATCGACGGGCACAACGTCGTGGAGCTCGTGAAGCTTCTTGCGAACTTGCGCAAGCTCGACGGGCCCATCGTGCTTCACGTGAAGACCTTGAAGGGGAAGGGGTACGCTCCGGCTGAAGCCGATCCCACGACGTACCATGGCGTCTCGCCCTTTGATCCGGCCAAAGGCATCGTGAAAAAGCCCGCGGATCGGGCGCATCCCACTTATACGCAGGTTTTCAGCCGCTGGCTCTGCGACATGGGAAAGGCTGATGAGAAGCTCTACGCCATCACCCCCGCCATGCGCGAGGGGAGCGGTCTGGTGGAATTTGAAAAGCAGTTTCCGGAGCGCTACCGCGACGTGGCGATCGCCGAGCAGCATGCCGTGACGTTTGCGGCGGGCTTGGCGTGTGAAGGCATGCATCCTGTGGTGGCGATCTATTCCACCTTTGCGCAGCGCGCCTATGACCAGATTCTCCACGACGTGGCGATTCAGAACCTGCCAGTGACGTTTGCGATAGACCGCGGCGGCATCGTGGGCGCAGACGGCGCGACGCATCACGGCGTCTTTGATCTTGCGTTCCTGCGCTCGATTCCGAACATGACGGTGATGGCCCCGTCGGACGAGGCGCAAATGCGGCGGATGCTCACCACGGCGGTGAAGCTCGGAACGCCCGCCGCTGTGCGTTATCCGCGAGGCAAGGGGCCGGGCGTTCCCGCGGGGGACGATCTCACGACGATCGAAGTGGGAAAATCTCGCACGCTTCTCAAGGCGTCGTCGCCCGCGGGCCGGCGCGTGGCGTTTTTGGCCTTTGGGAGCATGGTGTACGACTTGAAGCCCTTGGCGGAGAAGCTTGGGGCGACCTTGATCGACATGCGCTTTGTGAAGCCCCTGGACGAAGCGGCGATTTTGGAAGCGGCGCGCACGCATGACCTCCTTGTCACCGCCGAAGAAGGCGTGAAGGCCGGGGGCGCGGGGAGCGCAGTGCTTGAAGTCTTGAGCGACGAAGGGATTGCGACGCCGGTGCTTGTGAAAGCCATCGGCGACCGTTTTGTGGAGCACGGCGACAAGGCGCAGCTCATGAAGGATCTGGCCTTGGATGTCGAGAGCATTGAAGAGGCCGTGAACAAACGACTGGCCCGTAGGGAGAAAAAATGCAACTGAAGCCGGGTGTCTGCGGCGTGGTGGAAAACGCGCCGCTGAAGGACTTGAACACGTTTCATGTGGCGGCGAAGACCCGCTGGCTCGGGGGCTTTGCCGACGCGAACGACTTGCGCGCCTTTTATGCGGATCCGCGGTTTGCGGCGCTGCCGAAATTCATTCTCGGTGGCGGATCAAATCTCCTTCTGACAAGGGACTTCGAGGGGCTGATGCTGCACTCCACGGATGAAGCCGTCGCGGTTGTGGACGAAAACGATGCGTACGTCTTCGTGCGGATTGGCGCGGGCGCCGACTGGACGGCGACGGTGAACGACCTCGTCGCGCGCGGCATGAACGGTCTGGAGAATCTCGCGTCTGTTCCCGGCACGGCCGGGGGCGCCGCGGTGCAGAACATCGGCGCTTATGGGCTCGAATTTGCTGAGCGCGTGAGCGAAGTGGAGTGCTTTGATCCAGCAACGGGCGCCGTTGTGACGCTTTCTGCCGACGATTGCGACTACGGCTACCGCACGAGCGTCTTCAAGACAGAAAAGAAGGACTGGGTGGTGCTTTCTGTGGTGCTGGCGCTTCCCAAGGCGTTTGAGCCGCGCGTGGGCTACAAGGAGCTTGCTGCTTGGTTTGACGGCCGCGAGCCCGCGTCCGCGAAGGACGTCGCTGAGGCGGTGCGTGCGGTGCGCGCCAAAAAGCTCCCCAACCCGGCGGAAATCGGCAACGCCGGGAGCTTCTTCAAGAATCCGGTGGTCTCCCGCGTGAAGATGGTGCACTTGATTGAGGACGATCCAAAGCTCGTCGTTTACCCCTTGGCCGGGGGGCGCGCAAAGCTCGCCGCCGGGCGTCTCATCGACGCCGTTGGCATGAAAGGAAAGCGTGAGGGGGATGCTGGCGTATCCGAGAAGCATTCGCTCGTTCTCGTCAACTACGGCAACGCCACAGGCGCAGACATCGCGGCGATCGCCGAGCGCGTGAAGGCGGCGGTGAAGCGCCGCTATGGCGTGGAGCTCGAACCTGAGCCCGTCTTTCTCTGACGCGGCTTGTTTCGCTCGATACGTCGAAAGCCCGATGACATGGCCGTCACCGGGCTTCTCCTTATATGCCTTGGCCTGTGGGGTAAACGAGGAGGCGGAGTCTGCGGACGGCGGGTTTTCTCGCGGGCGGCCTTTGGGCAGAATGAGCGGACGCCTTGGGGGCGAATTTCTGAAAAAAGCTTTTGGGAGAAAAAAGAATGAAGATGACGATGAAGCTCGCGGCGCTTGCGACGGCGATGACTGTGGCGGCGGGGGCTTTTGCTGCTTCGAACGACGCGAAGCTGATGGGCTACGCCAAGGGGGCGGACGTGATTTCCGTGCCCGTGAAGACGAACCGCATCGACACCATCAGCGGCATTGTGTACAGCCAGATCAAGCTGCCGCGCCGCGTGGACCAGCTCTTGATGACGGTGCTGCAGCCCCGCACGACGGGGATGAAGCCTGCGATCGTTTACTTCCCCGGGGGCGGATTCTCCTCGGCGGACCATGAGAAGTTCATTGAAATGCGCATGGCTTTGGCAAAGGCGGGGTTTGTCGTGGCGGCCGTGCAGTACCGCGTGGTTCCCTCGAAGTTCCCGGCGCTTTTGGAAGACGGCAAGGCCGCTGTGCGCTTTTTGAAGGCGCACGCCGCCGAGTATGGCATCGATCCTGAGCGCATTGCGGTGCTGGGGGACAGCGCGGGCGGCTACCTCGCGGAGATGATGGCGGCGACGAACGGCGAAAAGAACTGGGACAAGGGCGACTGGCTCAATGTCTCGTCCGACATTGCGGCCGCCGTGTCCTTCTACGGCATTTCGGATCTCACGACGATTGGTGAAGGGCTCAATCAGGATGAAGTGCATGCGTCGCCCGCAGTGACGGAGGCGCTTCTCGTGAACGGACCGGCTTTCGGAAAGTTCCCTGGCGCTTCGATCCACGCCGACAAGAAGAAGGCCATGAATGCGTCGCCGCTGGGGCACGTGGACGGATCGGAGCCCCCGATTCTTCTCATGCACGGGTCGGATGACACGCTCGTGAGCCCGATGCAGAGCAAGCGCTTTTATGAAGCCTTGAAGGCGAAGAAGGTGGACGTGAGCTACGTGCTGGTGAAGGGCGCGCACCACGGCGACGATCCCTGGTATCAGACGCCCGTGATCGAGCGCGTCGTGGCGTGGTTCAAGGCGAAGCTGGGCGACGAGAAGCCCGTCGCCAGCGCAAAGATCGACAAGAGCGCCAACTTGTAATCGGCTTTGCGCAATGCATGCGAAATCGCCCGCAGGGGGCTTGCGGGCGATTTCTTTGACGGGCGCTGAAGTGAGCGGCTGCTTCTATCGGGATGAGTAGGGCGTCAGCAGCGGCACAGGCATCGGCAGGTTCCCGAGCCACGCGCCGCGGTACCACCGCAGGTAGAGAAGCCCCCAGCGATAGTCATAGTCCGGGGCTTTGGACATTCCGGCCGCAAGGCCTAGCGCGAAGTGAGCGCCGACACGCCTTTCGAGCGCCCCCGTCACCGACCAGCCCTTGCTCCAGTCGGAGTCGGTGTCGCTCACGGAGTCCAAGTCGCTCATCTGAGCGCGCTGCCACGCGGGGATGCGGTCCTTGAGAAAGTAGCGGGGCCGGCCTTCGGTTTTGGCGTAGCTGCGGCTGGCGGCCGCAGTCGCTCGCCACGCCCAGTTTTCCGTGCGTCCGGTGTCGGTGATCGACGCCGTGAAGGACAGAGCGGTCTGCGGCGAGTAGTAGCCGCCTTGGCCGAAGGTGTAGCCTGAGAGATCCTTCTCATAGCCGTAGAGCATCGTAAAGAGCGCGAGGGAGAGTTCGTGGTTCTGGCGGTTCACGAGGCGCGCGTAGTTCGAAGCCATGAGCTGCCAGTCCGAGTTTCTCTCGACGTTTCGTCCGGTCACCGCTTCCCACGAGGCCTTGCCCCAGAAGCCGAATGCGCCGCCTTTGTCAAGACTGGCCGCAATCGAGGCGCCCGTTTTTCTCACGCCGCCCCACCAGATGCCGGTCGCGGGATCGCGCTGCCCGCCGTACGCGAGAAGCGAGCCGTCCTTGGCGCGCCGATAGACTTCCGTCGTCAAGGAAAAGGGGCCGGCCGCAAAGTTCACTGAAGCGGCGCCCACGAGGTCCACGTAGTGAAATCCCACGGGCGTCGTGCCCAAGTCAAAGGCGAAGGTGCCGTCGGTCCAGCCGACGGCGATGGAGTCCCCGGTGGCTTTCGTGCGGCCTTTCGCCGGATCGCAGCCCCCCGAGAAGCATGTTCCTGTCATCGCTTCCCATTCGCCCGGCTTGATGTTTCCCATGTTGTAGTGCACGACGTCGTTGCGAAGCGTGAGCGTTCCGCCCGCGGCAGGCATCAGTGCCTCCGTCATGGTGATGGTGCCTCGGGTGTCAGAGTAGCCCTTCGTGCCTTCGTCGTGGAGCCTGCGAACGCCTGAGGTCACAATGACGTTGTGGTTCTGGTAGAGAAGCGACGCGTGAAGCCGCATCGCTTCGCGCCCCCAGTCGCTTTCGGCGTCGGGCGTGAGCATCGCTCGCGTGAAGTCGGCGTCGCTTCGGGGCTCGGTGAGGGTGAGGCCGGCGTTCACAAAGCCCGTGCGGTAGGCGGCAAGCGCTTCCTCCGACCGTCCTTCGTTTTCGAGAAAGTCAGCGCGGTCTCGCTCAAGCTGCGCCGCGTCCGCCCAGTAGACAGGCGCAATGCGGCGGTGGGCTTCGTCGTAAAGGCGGTTCGCTTCGGCTTTTCGACCAAGCCGGCGGTTTAAAAGCGCCGCGCGGCGCAGGTTTGAGAGCGAGAGCGCCGGGGCGCCGGAGCGTGTCAAGGCGTCAAGCAGCCGGGCGGATTTTTCCGTTTCGCCCAGCTCCAGGTGAATTTCCGCGGCGGAGAGTCTGGCGTCCTCGCTGTAGTCGGGCTCGTCAAAAAGCCGCTCGTAGTCTTCAAGCGCGGCTTTTTTGTTAGCAAGCTTCTCGGCCCACTGCGCGCGCAGCGTGAGCGCGGCGGGGTCCGCCAGCCCTGCGGCGCTGATTTCCTTCAGGGCCTGCTGCCATTCGCCTCGGGCGGCGCGGGCCTTGGCGGTGCGGACGATGTCGCGGGCGGTGAGGCGCTCCTTGAGCGCGGCGAGCTGGGGCGAAGCGATGCCCGATTTTTCGAGCGCTTCAAGCGCCTTTGCGGTGTCGCCCGCGTCAGCGAGAGTGCGCGCATAGGCGTGAATCCAGTCGCGCGAAAGCAGCGTCGCTTCCGAGAGGGACGAAAAGAGCGCTACCGCCTTTTCGGGAGCGCCTGCCTTCACGTAGAGCCTGGCAAGTTCGTCCGTGACGGCGGGCGTTGGACCAGTCCGGTCGAGCATTTCGCCCAGGACGTAGATGAGGAGCGCCTCGTCTTGCTCCCGGCGGCACTTCTGCGCCCAGACTTTGAGAACGTCCATTTCGCTCATGGGGCGAGACGGCGCAGTCAGCGCGGGTTTTGAAACTGGCTTGTGGCCGGATGCGGTACTTTCCGCCCTCGTCTTGACGGCATCGAACCGCGATTTTTGGATGGCGCGAAGCGCGACGGCAATCGCTCGGCGCCATTCGGGCGCTCTCGTGTCGTCTGGCGCCAGCGCCAGCGCGCGACTCAAGTGGCGAATCCCTGACTCCCTCGTTTTGTCTCTTTGGATTTCCTGCATCCCTCGGTGCACGGCGGTTGCGAGCTGGTGACGCCGGATTTCACCGCGGGCGCGAAGCGCTACGAAGGCGTCGTCCGTACGGGCGGCGAGCGGCGCGAGAAGCGCCAGCCCCTCTTTCTCGCGTCCGGCGAGCGACAAAAGGTTCACGGCCCAGCGGATGCGAATGCCGTCTTCGCCCGGCGCGTCGCGCCAGGCGGCGTCGTAAAAGCGCCGCGCCGTGACAGCGTCGCCGCGAGCTTCCGCTGCGAGAATCGGGGAGAGCTTGTAAAGGTTCAGGGCGTCCGTCATGTCGGCGACGGCTTCGGCTTCGAGGCAAATCCGCGTGTCGCTGCGGCGGCAGAGGCTGCCGGCGATTTCCTGCGCCTGCCGCCGGTTCTTGTCGGGATCGGTGAGAACGAGCAGGCGCAGCTTTTCAAGCTTTGCGTGATCATCCTCCGGGTGCGCCGCAAGGTAGGCGTTGACGGTGGCGAGCGCACCGCCAGCGTTTCCTGCAAGACGCTCGCTCACGGCGCGAAGAAGCACTGGATCCTGCGCGGCGTGAGCGGCGCAGGAGGCGAGGGCGAGAAGCGCGGCGAGAGGTTTGGAAAATGGCATCGGGCGTCAGTGCGGGTAAATCGTCCAGGGCTTGTCGCCGCGCTTCAAGTAGTCCTTGCCCTTGTAGGAGAGAACCTGCGACTGCGCATTTTCGCTTACGGGATTGGTGCGAGGAAGGTCCGCTGCCAAGTCCGCCAAGTCAACGTGCTTTCCTTTGCCGAAGAAGTCTTCGGAGAGGACGCGTCCGATGAGGTCGCCGAGCGCAAGGTAGCTCGTGTCGCCTGTGACGTGCACGGGGGCGGCGGGAAGGCCCTTCATGCCGAAGAACTTCACCATGGTCGGCACTTCCGTGATGCGAAGGCTCGGGATGTCTCGCAAGCGCGGCATCTGGATTCGGTCGCCTCGGACGGCCGCGCCGTGTTCGGGCGCCACGATCAGCATCACGCGGCGGCCGGACTTCTCAATGTCGCGCATGAAGGTCTGCAGCTGATCGAGAAGGAGCTTGGCGCGCGGTTTGAAGTTTTCGCTGCGGCCGTGGCGAGGAAGGCGGTTGCCGTCATGAAGCGAGAGCAGGTTCATGAGCGTCACGCTGCGCTTCGTGGTCTTGTCGGCGCGCACGGTGCGAAGCCAGTCCCGAAGCATCGTGAGGTCGTCGGTGAGGGGCTCGTCGTCAAACGCCATGTAGCGCGGGGACGAGGGGCGCATGGCAGCCAGGGGGGCCGTGAGGCCCGCCTTGTCGCGCAGGGTTTTGAGATAGTCGTCGTACTCGCCCGAGTGGTCCATGTAAAGCCGCTCCTTGAATCCCAGACGGTTGAGCCGCGTCATGATCTGGCACTCTGTGCTGGGGGTGTAGAGCGCGTCGTGCGAGGGCTGGCCGCAGGCCATGTTCAAAAGCCGCAGCGTCGCGGGGCCTGAGTAGGACGTCGCCGAATTGAAGCGGTCAAAGACGAGGTTGAAGCGCGAGAAGACGCCGTGGTCCTCGAGCTCCGAGGCAGCGAGGTCGTCGTTGGAAAGCGAGCAGATGTTGAGAATCAGAATGTCAAAGGGCGTGTCCTTTTCGTTGAGTCCTGCGGGAATCCGTGCGCGGCGGTTCTTTTCGTAGTCAATGAAGGCGTCGTACCACTGAGCGACGGCTTTGGCGTCAGCGGCTTCAGGCGCGGCCGCGGTGTCGGCGGCGGGCGTTGCGGCGACTTCGGCTTCCGCGGGGTGGAACGTCTGCCATGCCGTGGGAGCGACGATGCCCGCCACGAAATAGAGCACGGTGAAGACCGAGACGCGCAGCCAGTTTCTGAGAAACGCGTAGGCAGCGACGAGCACGATCCCCCAGGCGAGCATGGGCCAGTTCACAAAATCCCCGGCAAGTTCGAAGAGATAGTCCCAGGAGAACCCCAGGATGTTCTTCGTGTTCGCGGCAAGGCTTTCCCAGCCGGGAAGCCAGCTCTCAGCGTAGAGAAGCCCGGCGGCGGCAATGGCGCACAGGGCGGTGCGGCTGCGCTCCACGCCACGGCGCTTCAAGGGAATGAGAAGCGCTGCGATGAGAAGGGCGTTTGCCGCGAGGTTGAGCGAAATCCAGTCGCCGGCGGCGAGGAGAAATTCTGACGCAAAGAAGACGTTGAACCAGCCCAGCCCCTGAAGAACGAAGGGCGAGCGGGAGACGGTGTCAGGCGTTGTGGTCATTTGTCATCCTCGCGGATTTTCACCCGGCCGCCGGCGTCAATCGAGTAGCGGCCTTCATCAAGTCCTCGGGCAAAAAGCGCGAGGACGTTTGTGTAGTAGCTGTCGCGACGGATGTCGTGCGAGGCAAGGGCCGTGCGCAGTCGGTCGGCCGCAGCGGCGTGCCCTGTCATTTGGGCAACGGCGAGAACACACCCCGCAAAGCCCGCGTTTCCCGGTCGGTTGAAGGCGAGGTCGGCGAGACGCACTTTTTCCGGGGGGCGCCCCAGCAGCTCCGTTGCCTTGGCCATCGGTTCAAGGCGGCGCACGAGCGCCGACCCTGCGGCGTCTGCGGTCATCGCCGCCCAGAGATAGGTGCGGATCGCGTTGTAGCTGCCGATCCCGTTGTCTTCGTCGTTGATGGCGACGAGCCGCCCTTCCCTGTCAAAGGTCGCCCAGTCAGGCGCAAAGCCGTCAGGGGCGGAGCGAAGCAGCATGCGAAGCGATCCTGCCTTCACGTCGCGCCAGAAGCCGTCCTCTTGGGCAAACCGCGAGAGAATGAACAAGGGGGCGTAGCTTGGATTGAGCTTTACGGAGCCGTCGGCCTGCTCAAACCCCGTGCGTCCAGGAAGAATCACGGCGCCGAGGTTCTTGATGCGGCGCACGTCCTTTTTCAAGAGGGCCATGAGTTCATGCGCCTTGGCGGTGTAGTCGGGGCGCTGCCAAAGGCGGCCGGCTTCCAAAAGGGCGTAGGCGATCCACATGTCGCTGTCGGCGGCATTGTTGGCGTCGAGGACGGTCCAAAACGTCTTGTCGTCTGCGCTCTTGCGGCCCCAGAGCCAGGCAGGCTGGTTCTTTCCCATGTCGCCTGCGGCCAAGTTTTTTTCGGTCCAGGCGAGGATCGAATCAAACGCTGTCTTGTCGCCCGCGACAAGCGCAAAAAAGAGCGCGTAGGACTCGCCTTCGCTGGTGGTGATGAGACGATCGTCGGAAGCGTCCACTACGCGGCCGTTTTCAATGGAGGCGGCTTTGAAGGCGTCCCAGTCCGCCCAAGACGCGGCGAAGGAGGCCGACGAGGCGAGCGCAGTCAAAAGCATCAGCAGCGACTTTTTCATGCCCGCCCCCTCACTTGACGGCGCATGAAGCGGTAGACGCCGGTGCCTGCGATGAGGGCGCAAAGGAGGGCTGCAAGGCTCATCCAGAGAGGGTGGCCGGCTGCGGCGGTCCAGATGCGCCGGTACCAGGGGAGATTCCCCGCTTGATAGGTTTTTGCGGCGTCAAAGCAATAGGTGGCTTCAGGCGTGAGGACGGCGAGCGTGCCGTGGAGCTCGGCGAGGTCGGAAGGATCCGCGAGGCGCCCTGCGAGAAGTCGCGCGCCTGCTTCACCTTCAGTGAGAAGCGCCGTCACGGTGCGGCCCGACGTGAAGGGCGACTCAAAGGAGGCGATGACTGCCGTGGGGGAAGCCGCGTCCGCGGCCTGAAAGAGGGGCTGTCCCGTCTTCAAGTCAGCAGCGAGGTGCGCCGTGAGATCGCGGGCGGCTTTTTCGTTGAAGTCCGAAAGCGCTCCTTCGGGGAGGCGTCCGGCGGCGAGAATGTCGCGTCCGGAAAGCAGCGAATCCTTCCAGCTTTCCGCGAGCGCGAGGTTGAGCCCTGCGTCGCCCGTGGCGTTGGCGGCGCGCGCGATCGTTGTGAGAAGCGCGGAGAAGTTTCCAGCGGAAATGCCCGGCGGCGCTACGACGACGGTTTCAGACAGGTCCGCGTAGCGCGTGTAGGGAAATCCTCCGGCGGCAAAGAGCGCGAGATTCGGGAGCGCCGCCCAGTGGTAGGCGCCGTCGAGCGTCACGGTGGATCCGGGTTCCACTTCGAGCTGCTGCGGCAGCAGCGAGGCGGAGCGGCAGTTCGTGAGCGAGCCTTCCGCAAAGTGGCGGGTGTAGGCGAGCGTGAGGTTGAGCGTGTTCGCCGACGCGAGTGCGGGAGCGTTTGAAGCGCGGGACGCAAGAGGCCCCGTTTGGGAGGCAAGCGGCGTCTTCACTTCGGCACGGCTTTTGTCTGACGGCGCGTTGACGGCATCAGCGAGAACGCCGTTCACCGTCACTCGCAGCTGGGTGTCCGCGTCGTTCACGGGACGCGTGTAGCGGTACGCAAGGTCGAGCGTGAGGTTTGTCTTGTCGGTGAGCCAGAGGTCGGGGGCGAGCGCGAGAGGGAGCGACACCGTCGCCTGCGACTGCGCTTTGGCGGTGAGCTGCCCCGGGTACTGCGCGAGCTCCTTCATTGTGACAGGGCGGCCTTCGGGAAGCCACTTGGAGGCGGTCCATGGCGCGGCCTTCGCAGGATGCGTGCCCGAGGCGGCGAGCGTCTCGCCGATGAGAACCCGGTTCTTGTCAGACAGCGCCAGCACGGCGCGTATAAGGTCTGCGTCGCTTGCGCCAGAGATGACCAGCATCTTCGCCGTGCGCGAAAGCGGGGCGTCGGCCATGGTGACGGCGGGGGCCGATGTCACGCGGGCTTTTAGAAAGTCGGGCGCGGCGGCCTGGGATGCAAAGGCGATGAAGTGGTGTTCGGGCGGCGCTTCGTTGTAGTAGACGGGGAGTTCAATCCCGCGCCAGCCCGCGAGCTTGCCCGCAAGCGACGCAAAAAGAGCCGCCGCTTCCTTCACCTCGCATGAGGGGTCGGCGGGAAGCACGATCGGAAGCACCGCAGGCCCCTCGTCCGCGCCCGCCGGGTCGATGAAGGGCGCAGGGAAGAGGGCGAGGTCGTTGGCGACCTTCACCTGCTCTGTCGTGAGCGTGAGGCGGCTCTCCGGCGCAATAGAAAGCCACAGGGCTTCGTTGGCGGGGTTTTCGCACACGGGCTGGTAGTGGCCCACGAACTGCAGCCTGAGCTGGTTCTGGGGCTTCAAGAGCTTCACGTCCAAGGGCACTTCGGCGCGGGCGCGCTGTCCGAGAAGCTCCTTTTTCAACTGCACCGTGCTCTGCAGCTCGCCGTTTAAAAAGACATTCACCTGGCTTGTTTCGGGCAGGAGCGATGGCGAGGCGGTGAGCGTCAAGTCGAGCACAGCGGATGCCGCCGCTTCGTCGCGGCGCAGCGCAAAGTCAAAGTACTGCGCGGGCTCGGTGCCCGTGAGACGAATGGGAAAGTCGCCCCCGCCCGGCGCCAGAGCGGAAAGCGGCAGACGGCGGTGGCGCAGCGCAGCGGCGTCCGCCGGCGCTGGCGCCGTGACGGCAGGAGCCGGCTGCACGGTGACGGCGGCAAGAGGCGCCGCGGCGGCTAGAGCGAGAGAAAGCGTGACGAGAGTAGTTTTCATGATGACCCATCAGACGTGGTTCGTCGCGAAGGAATTCGATTTGAAGCGCGGCGCAAAGCTAGCGATCCACGCGAGGCTTCTGTGGATCCACTGAAGCCGGGGCGGGAGAAGCTCGATCATGGAGGCGAGGCCGTAGCCCGCGGATTGACAGAGAATTCGCAGCCCCGAGAGGAATCCGGCGTTGTCGTCCCCTGGCCACCGCTCGGCCCAGTGGCCGCGGCGGGCAAAGGTGAAGCGGTTGAAGCGCCGCTCGACGTCAGGCGTTGGAAGCTCCAGAGTGAGAATGACGAGGCCTTCGGCGGTCGTCCCGGCAGCTTTCGCCGGAAAGGCGTCGAAGGCGCCGTCCGCCGCGAGCGTCACCGTGACGGCGGCGCCAGGCGCGAGCTTTGCGGCGGCTTCGGGCGCGAGAATGAGCTCGTGCTGCGAGAAAAAGCGGGTTTCGGCGGCGAAGACGCTGTCGTCGGTTCGAACGGTGACGGATGTTGTGAGCGGCACGCGCGGGAAGGCTTCGGTCTGCACTTCTTCGACGGCGACCGCGGTTGCCGCAAGAAGGATGAGCAGGTTGTAGCCGATCCATCCCGTGTTGATCGCGAGCGTCAGGTATTCGGGATGGGGCTGCGACAAGACGCGAGTGACGCCGACGGCGAGCCCGGCGACGTTCATGGCAAGCAGCGTGAGGTAGGGCAGGGCGATGTGCCAGTCAAGGTACTTCTTGCCGATCGTCCCGCCTTTGGCGGTCACGTTGAACTTTCCCTTGTGAGGAAAGAGGAGCGCCACCGTGGTGGGGAGCAGAATGTACCACGCGAGGACGGTTTCGTAGACGCCGCCCAGAAACGGAATGCGGTGGCCCTTTTGCAGCTCGAAGTTCGTGATTGCCGAGTGGATCATGTGCGGTAGCACGTACGCGAAGATCGAGGCGGCGCCCGCGTAGATGATGTAGTTTCCGGCAAAGAGGTAGGGAAGGGGCGCGAGCAGGAAAATGAGCCGCGGCAGGCCGTGCAGAAAGTGCAGCATGGCGTTCAAAAAGCACAGGCGCTGCGGCAGCGCGAGGCCCCGGCCCAGCAGAGGATTGTCCAGTCGAAAGATTTGAATCATGCCGCGCGCCCAGCGGATGCGCTGCCCGATGTGAGCGGCGAGCGTGTCGGTGGCAAGCCCCGAGGCGAGGGGCTTTTCCGTGAAGACGGAGTTCCAGCCGCGGCGGTTGAGCTTGAGCGACGTGTGCGCATCCTCCGTTACGGTCTCAACGGCGATGCCGCCCACTTCGTTCAAGGCGGCGCGGCGGATGACGGCGTTCGAGCCGCAGAACATCACGGCGTTCCAGGTGTCGTTGCCCTTTTGAATGAAGTCGTGAAAGAGGCCGTTTTCGTTCGGAAGCGCTCGTGAGAGGTGCAGGTTCTTCTCAAAGGGATCGGCGGAGTAGAAGTGGTGCGGCGCCTGCACGAGCGCGGTGCGCGCGTCCTTCAAGAACCACCCCATGGTTTCCTTCAAGAAGTCGCAGCTTGGCACATGGTCGCAGTCAAAGATCGCGATGAAGTCGCCTTGAGTGACGGTCATTGCGTGGTTGATGTTGCCGGCCTTCGCGTGATTGTGCTCCTCACGCTTGATGTAGCCTGCGCCGAGACGCTTCATGAAGGCTTCGTACTCGGGGCGGCTGCCGTCGTCCAAAAGATAGACGTGGAGCTTCTCCGCGGGCCAGTCAAGGTTGAGGGCGGCGTAGACCGTGGGCTTGATGACGTCCATCGACTCGTTGTACGTCGGAATGAAGATGTCCACCGAGGGCCAGAGCGACGTGTCAGCGGGAAGCGGCGCGTTCTTGCGATCGAGCACCCAGCACACCTGAAAGTACCCCAGCACCATGACCGCAAATGCGTAGAGCTCGGCTGCGAGAAGCACGACGCCCAGCACTACTTCCGTGGTGCTCACGGGGCTGAGCGTCGAGGTGATGCGCCACCAGAGGTAGCGCCCTGACACCACGATCGATATGACGAATAGAAGCATCAGCGGCAGCTTCGCCTTCAATCGCGAAAGCAGCAGGGCCGCTGCGAGCATCACCGTGAGAAAGACGACTTGCTCGGTGAGTGTGAAGGGCTGCGTCATTACGAGAAGCCCGAGCGCCGCGGCGGCTGTGACGCCAGCCCACGCAAGTCCCTTTTTGAGCGAGGGGCGCAAGGGCGCTGTGTCAGCGTTGCAGGAATCGTCCGTTTTCTCGGCCGTGCGGCCTAGAGCGGCGAAGCCCCGGCGTCCTGCGCAGAGAAAGGCCTGCGACAGACGGCTGGCGGCGGCTGCAAGCCGCGAGGGCCTGAAGGCGGCAGAGGGCGATTCCGTCGACTTGCGGCAAATGAAGCAGGAGGCGAGGCAGGCAATCAGCGTGCGCAGGGCGTTCCCCGGGCGCTTCACGGTTGAAAAGAGTTCAAAAGGGGCGGCGGAAAGAAAGCGCTGCCACGTGGCGTTTTCCAAAGGAATGAAAAGCCGCAGTAGAAAGTGCGCGGCGGACTCGGCTTCAAGGCGCCGTGGCAGAAGCGACGTCAGGCCGGCGGTGACGCGGGAGAAAAAACAAGACAGCCGGCTCATGATGGATAAGACATCCGCGAAATAACAATGGGCGGGATTTTACGAAACGTCTGGCGGCCTGCCGCGTGTTTGAAAACATTTTGTTACGCGTGAGCTTCGCTTTTTACCAATCGCGGCTTATATCCCCGTCGTTCAGGACGGGGATATAAGCCGCGTTGTTCTTATTATCAAGGTGAATCTTGATTTTTGATGTATTCCTGAATGCTCGTTAACGGAGCGCCACCGCAACTGGAGGATGTAAGGATTTTTGTGTCTAGGCGATAATTACGTGCCGAGCTCGGCGCGA
>CAVJBF010000055.1:0-16614 GCA_963647785.1 Acutalibacteraceae bacterium | reverse complement strand
CGCCGTTTTTTGTCTATGCGCGCCATAACAACCTTGCCGCCAACCTCGCCACGCCTGAACGTGTCGGGCGCTGGCGGGGCATCAAAATTTTTAATGCGGCATTTTTGTATAATGCTGTCTCTTCGCGAGGAACGAAGAGAAGTTCCTGCTGAGTTCTAGAAAACCGGAACAAGGCTTAAATGCGAAACCATCTTGGAAGGGTGGCAGAGTGGTTGAATGTACCGCCCTGGAAAGGCGGCGTATCCATCAGGGTACCGAGGGTTCGAATCCCTCCCCTTCCGCCAGATTTTGAAATGAGGTGTCAGCTGATTGCGGGCACCTCATTTTGTTTGGCTGCTCGCTGGGCGAGAAACTCTGCAAACACTTGTCCCGCGGGGCTGCGGAAGGAGGCGTCGTCCGCGAGCGCGATGCGAATGTGACGCACGGCCCAGACATCCTGAAACTCGATGGCGTGCAGCGTCCCTTCGGGTAGCGACAGGAAGGCTTTTCGTGATACGACGCCGATGCCAAGGCCCTTTTTGACCATGCGCATGAGCGACTCCTGCGTCGCCACCTGAAGCTTCGGCGTGATGGGATGCCCTTCCTGACGCGCATGCTCGAACATGAAGCGCTGCATGGCGCTCGAGTTGTCGAGCGTCACCCACGCATAGTTTTTGGACAGCACTTTTTTGAAGGCCGCTTTCTTGAGCCGCGCCAGCGGATGATGGAGCGGCGTCACGAGGACGAGCACGTCGCTGCGATAGGGCGTGAACGAGACGCCGGGGTAGTCCCCCACGAAGGCGGAGACGCCGATGTCGGCGCGGCCTTCGGCAACCGCCTGCACGACGTCTTCGGAGGCGCGTTGCTCGAGGATTACGCGCGTCGCGGGATTGTCCGTCATGAAGTCCGAAATGTCGTCGGGAAGGAAGTCCACGGCGGCGCCGAAGTTCGCGATGATGCGGATGATGCCTTTCTCGCGGTCTGCCCAGGGCTCAAGCTCCCGGAGCATTTCATCGAGCTGCCACTCCACCTTTTTGGCGTGACGGTTCACGACGTCGCCCGCGGGCGTGAGCACGGTGCCGCGCGGCGTGCGTACCAGAAGCGTTGTGCCGAGCGCCTCTTCGAGCTTCTTCAATCGCAGCGAGGCCGACGGCGCCGAGAGGTGGACGCGGTCGGCGCCGCGCGTGAGATTTCTTTCATCCGCAACAGCGGAGAAAAGCTCAAGATCGGTGAGGGAGAAGTGTCGCATCTTTGCTTTTTACAAACACAGAGTTCAAATAATACCAATTTATTTCGATCTAGTCCTTTCGTAGAATGCGTCGCGAATGACAAACAAACCCTTGCAAACATTGAGTTTGACGAGGGTTTGCCATGAATTGCCGGGCAGGAGAGACTGTACCCTTGACTTGAATGATGTCCCTCTGAATTCGTTCGGCATGAACATGAAGACAGGAGAGATTTCAATGAAGGCGTTGTTTGTTCTGGCGGCATGCTGGTCGCTTGTCTCCGTCGCGCAGGCGGCGGATCTTCCCAATCTCGCGGATCGCCACGTCGCCAAGCTCGGCAACTGCCAGGGCTGCCACAGCGCCGGGATGCCGGCAAAAGGCGCCACGGTGACGAAGGGCCAGTGTCTCGCGTGCCACGGCGGCAGCTACGAAAAGCTTGCCGAGAAGACGGACAACCTTGAAATCAATCCGCACGACTCGCATCTGGGCACGATCGAATGCACGAAATGCCACCGCGGACACCAAAAGCCGGTGCTTGAGTGCGCCCGCTGCCACGATTTCAGCAAGGAGCTGCACATCCGCTGAGGTTTTCAGCGGCTGGCGGCAACCAAAACTAGGAGAGAAACATGGATCTTTCTAAGCGTTCATTCTTGAAGACGGCGGCTGCGGCCGCGGCGGCGATCCCCATGGTGGAGATCGGTTCGGCTGAGGCGGCGCCCGCGCTGAAGTGGGATGTGACGACCGACGTGCTTGTCATCGGCTACGGCGGCGCCGGGGCCACGGCGGCGATCGCTGCCAAGGACAAGGGCGTCAAGGTGCTCATTGTTGAAAAGATGCCTGAAATGGGCGGCAACACCCGCGCTTCGGGCGGCGGCTTCATCATCCCGAAGGATGCGGGCCAGGCTTACGAATACCTCGAGAAGACCTTCCTCTTTGCGGACAACGAAATGGACGGTTCGCTTGTGAAGGCTTTCTGCGAAGGCGCCGTGCAACTGCCGGACTTTTTCAAGAAGATTGCGCCCGAGGCGAAGCTTCGCGTCACAGGGCATGCCAACTACCCGACGCTGCCCTATGCGGACAACATCACGAAGTACCGCGTGGCCGGGAAGGAGCCGGGCGGCATCGCTCTTATGAAGACCTTGAAGAAGGCGGTCGAAGAGGATCGAAAGATTCCGGTGTGGCTCGACTCGCCTGCGCAGGAGCTTGTCTCCCGAGACGGCACGGTGCTGGGGGCTATTGTGAAGCACAACGGCAAGACCGTTCGCGTTCGCGCCAGAAAGAGCGTGGTGCTCGCTTGCGGCGGCTATGAATACGATCATGAGTCGCTGCAGAACTACTGCCTCGGCACCCAGGTTTTGGGCCTCGGGAACCCCGGCAACACGGGCGACGGCCTGCGCATGGCGGCGTCGATGGGCGCTCGCATGTGGCACATGACGTCTTATTCCTGCCCGCTGGGCATCAAGGTGCCGGGCTGCAAGGCGGCAGTGTTCGTCACGATGATGACTCCGAACTACATCTGGGTGAATCAGGACGGCAAGCGTTTCTGCAATGAAGCGGGGGTGGACTTCCACGGCTGCATCTATGCGGTGAACCAGTTGGACGGCGTGAAGCATCGCTATCCTGCCATTCCCTGCTACATCATCATGGACGAGGCGGGGCGTCTTGCCGGTCGTCCGACGCACTTCAAGTACGGCTACGCAAGCGGCGTTGAGGGCTATCACTGGTCTGAAGACAGCTCGAAGGAAGTCGAAAGCGGCATCGTGAAGAAGGCGCAGACCTTGGAAGAGCTCGCCCAGCTCATCAACGTGCCCGCGGACGCCTTGAAGGCGCAGGTCGCGAAGTGGAACAAGGACATCGCAGCGGGCGCCGACACGGAATTCGGCCGCAAGATCAAGAAGACGGGCAAGTCCGCTTTCGTGGGCACGGACGTGCCGACGCTTTCTGCACCCCTTTCTGAAACCGGGCCCTACTACGCGATTGAAGCCTATCCGGCGCTCCTCAATACGCAGGGCGGTCCGAAGCGCGACGCGAAGGCCCGTGTGATGGACGTTTACAACCGGCCGATTCCGCGCCTTTACGTGGCAGGCGAACTGGGCTCCATCTGGGGGTCGATCTATCAGGGCTCGAGCAACGTCTGCGAAGCGTTGGTCTACGGTCGCATTGCCGGTGAATCCGCGGCGTCGATGAAGTCGATCTAAGTTTTCTCTCTCCTCTGGGTTTGCCCCCCGCTGGCTTTTTTTGTGGCTGGCGGGGGCTTTTTGCTTTGAGAAAGAGAGCGTTGCGCCTGCAAAAGAAAACCCGCCAGAGCGTGTCAAAGAAGGAGCTTCACGGTGTCTGTGATCTTGCAATTTTGTAGCACCCATAAAGTGGGTCACAACCACATGCAGGCGAAGGGCACCGCATAGCAGCGGTTGCCAAAAGAGCGCACTTCGGCACCTGAATATAAGACAATGCCGATGCAGTTGTCTTCGCCTTCGAGGTTTTGAAACCATCGAATGTGACGAAAGTCCTCAGAACTGACGCTTTCGCCGGACTTGATGTCGATGGCGAGGTAATGATCGTTCTCATCGGTGATGAGAAAATCAACTTCATGGACTTTGGTTCGCAGGTGATAAAAGTTCCACCGAGGATGCAGTTCTACTTCAGCGATTAGTTGGTTGTAGGCCCACGTTTGAACTAGCTTCCCGCCGTAGTTTTGGGAAAAGTCCTGATCCCCGGCTTTGTCAGCGGCATTGCTGATGTTGAGCAGGGAGGCCATCAGGCCTGTATCCGTCATAAAGAGTTTGGGAGTCTTGCCGGGGCGGTCGTAATCCTTTTTAGTCCACGCGGGGACGAAGTCAACCAAATACATGGCTTCGATGGCTGATATATAAGAATTTATGGTGATCCAGGTAGACTTCATCTGTTGAGCGACGGCTCGCTGGACAAGAGGCTTGCTGGAAAACGAAGCGATATATTTGAATGAATCGGCAATCACCTCTTGGTGCTTTATGCCCCATTGGCTACGCATGTCGAGGATGATTTGTTGATTGACATAGGATTGGTGCCAACTAGTTCTGCTGTCTTCATCCATGCCTTGAGGTTCGAAGAAGCCACCTTTTTCTGCAAGACTGAGGATGAGCGGCTTGTTGCAATCCTCTTTGGAGCAAGAGTAGGGCAGGTTCTCTTTGAAGAGATTGGCAATAAAACCCGCCGGCTTTTGGCGCAACTCGGCTTCGGTGCAGGTGCGTACGCGCACGAATCCTACTCGTCCCGCCAGCGATTCCTTGGCGTGCGGCAGTTTGCGATAGTCGGCTGACCCCGTGATGATGTACTGGCCCTTCGACGAGTCTTCATCCACGGCAATCTTGATCTCGCCAATCAGAGAGGGAGCCTTCTGAATTTCATCAATGATGAGAGATGTGTCGGGGCGCCGACGAATGAAGAAGGCTGGATCATCGAGTGCTGCCGACAGCGCGGGAGACAAATCCAGCGTGCGAAACTCAGCAGGGATGGGGCAACTGTGCTTGACGAGTGTGGTCTTGCCAGACTGGCGGCAGCCAACAACACTGACGACTCGGTGGGTCTTCAAGGCAAGCGCTAGGAGAGCTTCGGTCCAACGGGCAATGATCGGCATGTGTACATCCTTGATTTTTATAGGGCAAGGACAGATTTTATACCGACAGTCGGACAAATTGTATAGTTTGGCTTGGACAAATGCTTCAGTTTGATCTGGACAAATGTTATAGTTTTTGTCGAGTCTATAGGTTTTCAAATATTTTTTTGATGCCGAGAATCAAGTTTGAGGAGTGGCCATGCAACTCCGCATCGCTGGTGAATCCCAGGGCGATTGCAGGAAATCAATCCTTCTTCGCTACATCCGCTAGCCACCCCCTAACGCGCCACAGATCGTCTCCAGACTGAAGGCTGGCGCGGCGCTGACGAGGTTCTCACGGAGAAAGTTATTGAGGCGCTGCGGTAGCCTTTTTGTGTGCGGGGCAAGCCGCCCGGAAGGCGGCTTGAGACCGTTTATGAGGCGCGAGCCGGCCGCTTACCAGACATAGCGCACGCCCAGATTGACGCGGTAGTCCGTGTCCACTTCACCGCCGCTTGCGGCTTCAAGGTCGGCGTAGAGGTGCGTCTGCTTCGTGAGGTTGAAGTTGGCGCCGATGCCGTACTCGTACCACGTGCCGCCCAGGTCTTCGGAGAGGGAGCGGGTTTGGCCGTTTTTGCCAAAGCGGAAGTCTGCCTCGCCCTTCCAGTCATGCAGCACCGACGCGCGAACGTAGGCGTTGCCGCGGTTGTTCGGGCAGTTCACGCCCAGCACCAGGCCCGCGCGGCCGATGAGGGACTCTACGGAGTCCTGATTCACGTCAACGCCCACGGACGTGCGGTAGTCCGCATCCGCTACATGGCCCCACATCACTTCAACCTGCGGTTCAACGAAGAACAGGTCGGTGAGGGGAAGGCGCCAGCCGGCTTCGGCAGACACGGAGGCGGCGTTGGCGTGGTAGCTCGCAGACGACGTGCCCGAAGCGGACGAGACGTCAAAGGTGTTCTTCATGCGGCCCACCTTGCCCGTCACGTCAAGGAAGAGGCCGTTGTCCAAGAGCCAGGAGCCGTAGCCCGTGAACGCAAAGAGCGAGCTGTCGCCGCTGCCCGTGCGGAAGGTGTTGTCGCCGTCCGTGTAGGAAAAGGCGCCGCCCAGCCAGAAGCCTGAGGCGACCTGACGGTCGTAGCCTAGCTGAAGGGCGGTGTACTTGTTTTTGACGCCCATCTTGCCCATGCGCGCCTTGCCGTTGTAGACGCGGGCCCAGACGCCGTTGGATTCGGCCGAGCTGTCGCGCAGTTCGCCCAGACGCTTGTTCATGTCGTTGATTTCGTTGCGCCAGACATGAAGGCCCAGCGCTGCCATTTCAGCGACGCCGTGCACGCTCGTGTTGGTCTGCGTCTGAACGTTGGTGATGCTGCCCTCGTCAGTGACCGTCGCCGTGGCGCCGTCATGAATGTCGTCGGCTTCCTGCGACACCGTCAGGTTCGCCGTCTTTTTGCCAAGGTCAACGGCGTTCTTCACGGCCGTGAGGTCGGCGGCAGCATTGCCGGTGTTGTTGTCCTTGGTGCCTACCAAGGTGACGGCGGTGGTGTCATCGACGCTTGCCACCGTCAAGGCGTTCTTCGCGGACGTGTCTTCAATCAAGGCGGTGAGCGAAGATGTCTCCACCTTGGCAAGGGAGGCGCCGCTCACGCCTTTGGCGACGGTGACCGTCGTTGAGGAGCCCGTGAGGGTGCTGGTGACGGAGGCGTTGTTGCCGGCGAAGACGATCTCGCTGATGACGGCGGTTTCTACCTTGTTGGGGTTACTTTCATCGACACTGCCGCGGTTGCCGTCCAGCTTGGCGTTTTCAGACAGGATCAGCTTCTGGATTTCCTTCTCTGCGAGGTTGTTTTCAGAGCCCTCGGTTCGCCACCCCAGTTCAATGACTGAGTCCTTGCCTGCGTCAAGGGTTCCGATCTGGACCTTGGTTTCAGGTGCTGTCTCCGGCTTGTTATCGGCATAAATGGCGAGCTTGGCGCCTTCTTCTACGATCAAGTTTTCGATGGAAAAGCTCGTTGAGCCTTTCTCGCCGGTCGTCATCTTGTCAACAAGTTTGGCGGAAGTCACAGTCTCGGTGCTGTCTACTGTTTTTGCCGATTTTTTGACTGTGACGGTGCCAATGCTCAAGGGGGTGCTGCCTTCGAGCTGAATGCGCGGAGCAGTGCCGTTACTGCATGCCTGAAACACTACATCGGGGATGTAGTTGTTTGCGATGCTGGCTGAGTTCACCAATCTAAAAGTGCTGCCAAGCTCCAGTCGCTGAAGATTGTTGATGGTGGAGGTGCCGTCTAAAACAAAATTCGAAGACGCAGAAATGTACGGTGCATCAATCACGATATCTTTAAACATGGAGTTACTAGAAAGCTCCAGTTTCTGGCTTGCCTCGATTTTTCCACCGGTTTTTAATGCGGGTGGAGTCACTTGATCGATTTGGCCCAACGTCACATTGGTTCCGGATATGACGGCACCGGAGCTCAATCCGAAATTGCCGCTGATGACGATGTCGTCGCCCGTGATGGAGCCGTCCACGACAAGTTTTTGGTCCTTGACATTGATGGAGATTTTGTCGGCAGTCAAAACGGCACCAGTAGCTACAGTGGTGTCTCCCGCACCATTAATGTCCTGATAGTCGATGACGATTTCCTTCAGCCGATTGTTGTCGGCGTCGACGATTGTGGATCCCTCTTGGAACGTTGCCTTACGCTTCAGGAGTTTTAGTGTCCCTGTTTTGGCGATGATTTTTGAAGAATTTATTAAAGCCAAGTCAAATTCTTCATCATTAACGGTCAGTGTCCCTTGATTATCGAGTTTCGAAGTGGTTTCAGCAGCGTCGCCGTAATGTTTAACATCAATCGAGCCCGTATTGACGAGTTTTTTCCCGGCCTGAATCGTCAGCGCCTTAAAGCCAGAAATATTGCCGGAGGTGCTGATGGAGTCTAGGGAGGTCAGACTGTCAACCTTGATCGTGTCATCTGAGGTTCCAGTGTAGTTTTCCGTAGTGTTTTGGTTCAGAGTGACGTCGCTGGCCATGGCTGACGATGAAGCCAGCGCTGCTATGACGGCGAGGGCGGCCAGACGAAGCGGGTATTGGTTCAAAGTCATTTTCCTTCTCCTTTTGTTAACGATGGGCTGATGCTTTGGTTTGTGAAGCACGGTGTGCCAGGGGGACTTTCGAGTGTTGAACGAAGTTCGTTAGCTTGCATTTTGTCTTCGCATAATTGAACCTAACGAACGTTAAAAATTTCGTCTGAAATCAGTTTAGGCGGGGGGGGGTAAAAGCAAGTTGTCGATACACTTTTTTAGAGAGGGATTTGCCGTGCTTTTCAGTGATCAGAAAGTGGAAGCGTCAGGATGAAATCGGCAGTGGTTTGATTTTTGTGAGAAAGAATTTGTTTGTCTTCTTCGTGCCCTGACGATGGCGAACGGGTGGTGACTGTGGCAAAAAGACAACATCCCGACATGAATGGGAAGCGGTGAACCAGTGGGCGCTTGTCCTGCGCCCGCACCTTGGACTCATCAAGACCCGTAATGCTTTGCAATGGCTTTGACTTCGATGACGAGGCTGCGGCTCTTTTCTCATGCCATCGCTCTCGAGGCGTTGTTGTGCCGCCCGAAGAAGTCAATACAATGAGGCGATCGGCCGTTTGCAGGATGTCAGGCGGCATTTGCCGTGGAGCAAGGCTCCCCGGCCCAAAGCAATTCAAGCGTTTCACTGTTATGACTTCATTTCTCTGCCGCGGCGCGCTCGCTGCGGTTCTGTCGCTTTTTCTCGCTGGCTGCGGCGACGCTGACAAGACAACCGCCGCCAAGGCGCCCGATCCCATTCCTGTGACGACCGTCGAGACCACGATCGCTGAGAGTGTCTTCACGACTGCGGGGAGCGTCGTTGCCGACACGCGCACGACGATCGCCAGCCGCTTCTCTGCCTACGTGAAGGCCCTGCACTTCAAGGAGGGGGATGCCGTTCATGCGGGCGACGTGGTGGTTGAACTCGACAACCGCGACGTGGAGGCGGCGATTGCCGCCGCGCAAGGGAAGGCGGCGGCCGCCCGTGCCGCGGCGCGGGATGCGGCGGACGACGCCGCAAAGTACGGCGCCCTCTACAAGGAAGGGCTCATCAGCAACAATCAGTGGCGCAAGGTGAGCCTCAAGAACGAGGGCGCAAAGAGCGACCTCGCGCAGGCCGAGGCAATGCTCACCGTTGCCAAGACGCAGGCCGACTACCTCGCGATCCGCGCCGAAAAGGACGGTCACGTGGCGGCTGTGATGAAGCACGAGGGGGATCTGGCGCTGCCTGGACTTCCCATCGCGGTCATCGACACGGACGCGCAGCCCAAGTTTGAATTTCATGTGCCCGAAGGCGTGAGAAGCCGTCTTTCTGTGGGCCAGTCCGTGACGATCGCGCTCGACAACGCCGTAAATTTGTCAGGGAAGATCGAGCGCCTCAACGAATCCGCCGACCGTCTGACGCGCAGTTATTTGGCGCGAGCAAAAATCGATGAAAATCAAAGCGTACGTCCCGGAATGTATGGCAAGCTCACGGTGAATCTGGGGGCAAGCGCTCGTCCTGCGGTGCCTCAGACGGCGCTCGTGGAGCGCGGCGGTCTCACCGGCGTTTTTGTGGTGGAGGGGGGAAAAGCCTTGTTCCACTGGGTGATGCTCGGGAAGCATGACAAAAATACGGTTGAAGTGCTCGCCGGGCTCGCCGGAGGCGAAATGCTGGTGGCTTCGCCCTCCCCCCTGCTTTACGACGGCGCTCTGGTGACGGTGAAGGAAGCAAAATGACGCCGTCCAAAACGCTGACGGGCCGTCTTGCGGCGGCCTTCATTGACTCAAAGCTCACGATTCTGGTGATGATCGCGGCGCTGATGTTCGGGCTCTGGTCCGTGATGTCGACGCCCCGCGAGGAGAACCCGCAGATCACGATGCCCGCCGCGGGCGTGAAGGTCTTCCTGCCGGGGGCCGATCCCGCGGAGGTGGAGGCGAAGGCCGTTCGGCCCTTGGAAGCGCTCATCAATCAGATCGAGGGCGTTGACCACGTGTGGTCGGTTTCCGAAGACTCGCAGGCTTTGGTCACCGTGCAGTTCAAGGTGGGAGAGGACAAGGAAGCGTCCCTGGTGAAGCTTGCGGACCGCGTGATGAGCGGCCGCAACCAGCTCCCGGCTGACGTCGTGGGGCCCTTCATCGCGAGTGCAGACGCCGACGACGTGCCGGTGCTCGCCGTCACGTTCTTTTCGGAAAAGTACGGGGACGACGCCCTGCAGCAGGTCGCGGACCGCGTGGCCGACCGCCTGATGGGATTGGAAAACGTCTCGAGCCTCTCCGTGGTCGGGGGACGAGCCCGGGAGATCACCGCGGACATTGATCCCGCGAAGCTAGAAAGCTTTCACTTGTCGATGGACGCCGTGAAGGCGGCGATCGCTGCTGCGAACCTCGCCGGCCCCTTGGGGAGCATGACGGACGCCAACACCGTGACGCGCGTGCGATTGGCGGACTTCATTGCGGACGCTGAAGACCTGAAGCACCTGGTGGTGGGCGTGAGCCCTGCGGGCGCGGCCGTGCATCTTTCTGACGTCGCTGTCATTGCTGACGGGGGCGCCGTGACGCGCACCACGTCCTCCCGATTTGCCTACGGGAAAGCGGACAGCCGCTACGAGGCGGGAAAGGCGTCGCCAGCGGTGACGCTCGCAGTCGCCAAGCGCAAGGGCTCCAACGCCGTCGTGCTCTGCGAAGCCGCGATTGCGCGCATCGAGCGCATGAAGGGGACGGTGATTCCGGCGGAGGTCGGCGTGGAAGTGACGCGCAACGACGGCGTGAAAGCGGACGAGGCGGTGAACACCCTGATCGAGCACTTGGGCATCGCGCTTTTTGCCGTGGTGTCGGTGTCGTTCGTTTTCCTGGGCTGGCGTCCGGCGGTCATCGTGGCGATCACGGTGCCGCTCATTCTTGCGATCACGCTGGGCGTCGTGGGGGTGGCGGGCTTCACCATCAACCGCCTGACGCTTTACGCCCTCATCATCGCGCTGGGGCTCTTGGTGGACGACTCGATCGTCGTCATTGAAAACATCGTGCGTCATTACGGACTCTCGCCCTTGAAGGATCGCGCCGACCGCGTGCTGCGCAGCGTCGAGGCGCCGGGCGAAATCGGCAGCGCGACGCTTCTCGCGACGGTTGCGGTGATGCTCGTCTTCGCGTCCCTGATTCCTGCCTTGACCGGCATGTCGAAGCAATACTTCTACCCCGTGGGCTTCTCGGTGCCGGTGGCGCTTGCCGCCTCCTTCTTCATCGCCTACACGGTGGCGCCGTGGGCGGCGCTGCGCTGGTGCTCGGTCCCGAAGCCCGAAGACAAGCAAGCGGTGCCGGGCGGCCGGATTGGCGCGTGGTACGCCCGCTGGGCGCGCCCCTTGATCGGCCATCCTCGCCGAGAGATGCTGTTTGTCGGGGTCATTGTGGTGCTCCTCTCGCTTTCCTTTCTGATGCCGGCGTGGCAGCTCATCCGGCCCGCGGGGCCCGGGGGTGCGATGCCGCTTTTCGGGGTGGAGATGAGTTTTCTCCCCAAGGACAACAAGAACACCTTCAACATCACGCTTGAAATGCCTCGCGGCACGCCCGTGGAGGTGACGGACCGTGTGGTGCGGGATGCGGCGCTGCTCGTGGCGGACATTCCGGAGGTTACGAACTATCAGACGTGGACGGGCCTCGGGGGCGTTGCGGACTTCAATTCGCTCATTCGTGGCAACGCGATGTCGGGCGCGAGCGTCGGCGCCGTGCGCGTGAATCTCACGGACAAGGCGGAGCGCGACAGAAGCTCCATCGTCATCGCCAAAGAATTGCGCGAAGCGCTGAAGCCCGTGGCGGCGCGCTATCCGGGATTGACGGTGCAGGTGGTGGAGGATCCGCCGGGACCGCCCCAGAAGGGGACGGTCTACGCCGAGATCTACGCCGATGACGGCGAACTGCTGAAGACGCTCTCAAAGTCCGCGGCGCAGGCGTTTCGCGACACCTACGACATGGCGGAAGTGACGGAGAGCGCGGATTCCGACGCGCAGGAGCTGCGTCTTCGCATTGATCGCGACAAGGCGGCCTTGTCGGGCGTCGTGCCGGCGGTGGCGGCGCAGGTCTTGAAAAACTGGACCGCGGGCGTTGCGGCAGGGCGCGCGCATGCGCCCGGAGAGCGCCGCGACGAAGTCATCCGGCTTCGTGTGAAGGACGGGAGCACGTTTGATCCGTCGTTTTTGAACAACGTCACCGTGCCGGGGGCGCTCGGAAAGCGCGTGCCGCTCTCAGCGCTCGTGACGGCGGAGCCCGCGCCGCTTGCGCACAAGATTGAAAAGAAGGATGGCGTGCGGATGACGGCGGTGGGGGGCGAGCTGGGCAGCACGGCCTCCACGTACGCCGTGCTGGATCTGGACCGGCGGCTTGACGGCATGGCGCTTGCGGGCGGCGGGACGCTTTCGACCGGGAACCTCACGTGGAATGACGAGCGGGCGGACTTGACGCTTTCGCGCGCCGTGCTCCTGTGGCAGGGCGAAATGCGCATGATGCTCGACAGCTACCGCGATCTGGCGCTCTCCCTGTGCCTTTCCGTGGGCTCCATCTGCCTCATTCTCGTTGCGTACTACCAGAGCTTCGGGCTCGCGTTCATTGCGCTGGCGGCCGTGCCGCTTTGCTTCATCGGGATGTTCCCGGGGCACTGGCTCTTCGGGGTGCAGTTCTCGGCGTCGTCCTTGGTGGGCGTCACGGCCTTGTCGGGCGTTGTGGTGCGAAGTTCGCTTCTCATCATCGACTTCGTGATCGACTACCTGAAGGCGGGGCTGCCGCTGGAGGAGGCGGTGGTGGATGCGGGCGCCGTGCGCCTGCGGCCGATCCTTTTGACAACGCTCGCAATCATTTTGGGAAGCCTCATTCTGCTGCCCGATCCGGTGTTTGGGGGGCTTGCGATCACGTTCGTCTTTGGCGCTGCGGCGTCGACGGTGTTCACGATCTTCCTCATTCCGATCCTTTTGAACTGGTACTTCCGCAAGTACCCGTATGAGGCGAAGACGGAAGGCTGAGACGCAGGAGGTTGGAGAAGCGAAATTTCGCATTGTGACGGCGAGCGGGGAACTGTCATCTGGCGTCATGAGAGCATCACGGCGGTGCCAAAAACGCCTTCCAGAATGCGTCGGCGAAAGCGAGAGGAGCAACGGTTGCTCCGTCGCTTTCGCCCATTTCACATTCAGGAGTTCTCCATGCATCGTCGTCTTTTCCTGCAGTCCGCTGCCGGCCTTTTTGTGGCGCCCGCGCTCACGGCTTGCGCCGCTACGCCCGCCGAATCGCCGATCCAGCTGCCTGCGGCGGCCGATATTGTTTCTTCCTTTGGCTGGGTGACGGACATTCACTACTGCACGTCGCCCGTGCGCACGATTCCGGCCGAGGACTCGGTGCGCGTCTACGCGCATTCGCTCGCGAAGCTGCATCAGGCGATCGACGTTTTCAATACGCGGTCGCTGGATTTTGCGATTGAGCTCGGCGACTTCAAGGACTGCCTCGATGACGGCGACCGTTCGGGCACCATCGGCTTCTTGCAGACGGTGGAAAGCGCTTTCCGCCGCTACAACGGGCCGCGCTATCACGTCTGCGGCAACCATGACTTCGACAAGATTTCGCTGGGAGACTTCCTCGCCAACACCGAAAACGCGGGTGATGCCAAAGGAAAAACGTACTACGCTTTTGTGAGGGGCGGCGTGAAGTACATCGTGCTCGACGCCTGCTACAACAACGCCGAGGGCGAGCACTACAGCCTCGGCAACCTCGATTGGAAGATCGCCGTCGTGCCTCGCGATGAAATGGCCTGGCTCGAAAAGGAGCTTGCCATCGGGACGGAGCCCGTCATCGTCTTCACGCACCAGATCCTCAACACGTGGGACGAGAAGCGCTGCAAGATCCCGCATCCGTTCTTCATTCACAACGCGGCTGAAGTGGTGAAGGTGCTCGAGAAGAGCCGCCGCGTGCTGGCTGTCTTCTCGGGGCATTTCCACAAAGGCGCCTATTCGGAGCACAACGGCATCCATTACGTCGTCAATCAGGGATTGGTGGAGAACCCGCTGCCGCACAACGTGTGCGGCATGGTGCACGTCGACAAGAAGTTCAACCTCTATGTGGAAGGCCTCTGGAATGAGCGTTCCCACACCTGCCGCCGCGCCTGATGGGCGGTGAGATCCCTGGGGGTGATCCGGTCGTGCTGGTGCCGTGAATCCCTGCCCGCGGCAAAGGCTTCGCCTGCCATGGAGTAGATGACACAGAGCCTGGAGCTGTGGCGCCGCCAGGCTTTGCTGTCTGCGCTTTTTGCGATGTCAGAATAGGTGCGCCGCTGGCCAGAATTCCGACACGGCCGCCGTGAATTCCTCCGCGCAAGCTAGAGAATCCTCCGCCATGGCAAAGGCAACGGGAGCGGCAAGACCGTGCAGTCGCGAGCAGGCTTCGATGAGGGGGCGCGCCAGGTTTTGGTCGGATGCTGCGTCACAGGCGATGGCTCGCACGCCGAGGAGCGTTTCGGCGTCGTCGGCGAGGAGACGGATGCCGGCAATGCGCTTGGCGAAGCCGCAGCCGTGATGCACGATTTTCACCCAGCCTATGGCGAGCCGCACGCAGGAGGGCATTCGTTCGGCACCCCAGGCCTTCAGTGCAGGCTCGAAGACGGCGAGCAGCTTTTTCAACGTCGCCGGATCGCCGCCTTCGCGGCGGCAGAAGCTTGAGAAAAGCCGCAGCTTTTCTTTGTCGCTGTAGCCGGAGACAACCGCCAGCGCGAGCAGGTCTTCGAGATCCGTGGCAATCCGCCGGCCGTAGCGCTTTAAAAGGTGGGTCTCAAAGAGTCCCAGCCGGTCGCGCGCGACCTTCACCGTGACCTCCCCTTGCGGAAAGCGGCAGGTGCGCGTGACGTAGCCGTTGCGGGCGTTGGCGGCGGTTTTGTCATGCTGCAGAAATTCCACGAGCTCGGCTTCGAACAGCGCTCCGAGCAGCGTGCCGCCCAGTTCCAGATCCGACGACGTCTGCCGCTCATGCGACAAAATGCCGGCGCGCCCGATGGCTGTCCGCCACTGTGGAAAGCGAGCGGCGGACACAGCGAGCAGCCCTGTCGAAAAATCGGATACGGAAGGCTCGTCATGAAAAGTGCGAAGCGGCATGAAGAAATCAGGTGAAGAGGACGCGCTTTTTTATACTGGCCTCATGCGCCGCTGTCAATCGAGGTTCAATCGGCCTGGGAATAAAACACAAATAAAATCAGCGGTTAATTTGGCGGGATTTTTTGCGGCTCGGGTTCAGAGTTTTTTCTTCTGCGCTCCCAGCACGTAGGTCGTTTCTGACCGGTACGTCTCGTCGGCGTGCTGCTTGGCGCACTCGATGAGAAAGCTGGTGAGCTCCAGCGCCACCGGGCGCATGCGGGATCGGTCCTTGGGGATGCAGATGCGGTTGTCAAGGCGCCGCCATACGTCGGAGAGCTCAACGAACTTGAATCCCGGCTCCTGCGCGGCGTAGGAGCTGCGCAGGACGAGCATGCCGCCTCCGATGCGCTTCATGGTTTCAAAGCCTGCGCGAATGGAGGGAAAGCGCGCTCGGATGTTGAGGTGCAGGCCGAGCTCCTTGGCGTGGTTTTCAAACCATTCCTGACTCACGAGCTCGGCGTTCAAGGCAACGAGCGGGAAGTTCTCAAGCTCCTTCAGGCTCACCGTCTCACCGAAGTGCTGGAGCTGCGGGTGGTTTTCCTCCACGAGCAGCCCGTAGGTGTCCTTGAAGTACTCAAAGAACTCCACTTCGTCCTCGCGCGGGATGAGCTCGCCGCGCGTGTAGTTCGCGACCCCCACGTCGGCGGCGCCGTCAATCACGCCTTCGATGACGCCCACGGACGTCCTCAGTGAAAAATCCACGCGGATGTCGGGGTGTGCGGCGAGAAAGTCGCCGATGTCCGCATGCAGGGCGCCGTTCAAGCCCCCGTAGTTGGCGTAGAGCCGGATGGTGTCTTCGCGCCGGCCGTTGAAGATCTGCATGCCGCGCTCAAGGTTCTCTGCCTGAAGCATCAGGAGCCGGGCTTCTTCCGAAAATCGTTCGCCCGCGGGCGTGAGCGCAAGGCCGCGCGGCAGGCGCGTGAAGAACTGCACGTGAAACGTGGCTTCCAGCTTTTTGATGCGCAGGCTTGCGGCGGAAACGGTCAGGAAGACGGCGTCAGCGGCGGGCTTGAGCTGCCCGTGCTTGGCGGCCGCCAGAAAGAGCCGCAGGTCGGTGATGTCGTAGTTGATCATGGTTGTGCGTTGAGTAAAACTTGATGATCACTTAAAAACAAATCGATTGTAACGCACGCGGGTTTTGATCAGAATGCCGTTCATCCGAAAGGAATGAAGCCGAACGAGATCAAGGGCTGAGTTTCTTTTCTGTGCAGCAATCATTGAAAATTATTCAATCATTGAGGACGACTACCATGTTCGAGACGAAGACTGATACCTCCACCCTTCAGGCCGTTTTCATGAACGACGCGAAGGAGATTCGCCAGGCCGTGAAGCAGGCCAAGCAGCATGCTGATTTGAAGCCCGTGCTCAACCAGGCGGCCCGCGAAGAAGCGGAATTCCAGAAGCGCCCGGCGGACTACGTGCTTTCGAAGTAAGCCAGCGACAAGACTTCTTTTCCCGGGACGGTAGTTAGGACAAGCCGTCGTCCCGACAAAAATTTCCCCGACAGAGAACTCGACTCGGCCGGGGGTTTTTGTTTTTTGCGCTTGGTCGCCTCAAAGCTGAAGGCCTTGCACGATGCAGAACTTGCCGCAAAACGCGATGCCATAAGCAAAGCAAGTCGAGCAATCGT
>CAVJBF010000054.1:0-16855 GCA_963647785.1 Acutalibacteraceae bacterium | reverse complement strand
CATTGCTAGCTAGTGTCATCTTGCGTTGCTAAGCGGTGACGGTTTTGGTTGCCGCTGACTGACATGACGCTCCACTTAAACCGTGACATTTTCGCTGTGCGCTAACACAATAAAAAAATGAAGAGCCGAAAATTTCTACAATTCTCAGCTAAAAATATTGAAACAGATCGCTACAGCCCAAGGTTTTCAGCCAATCGCCGTGAATGGCAGGCTAAAAAACGTTTTGCCGAATAAACATTGGCTAAAATCTCTCGGCCTGTTGCTCGTCGTGGGGTTCGCCAAGAGCCTGGGTGACGGCTTCGCTTCAAGCTTTAAGTTCTCAGCTGCTGCATGCATCATTGCCAGAATTTTTGTCCGCCGTGCGCACGCACGCCAAAGGCCGGGGCTCGTCTTGACGGGAACTGCGGCCGGATTTCGTGCGCCGGAGTCCAGACAATGAGCCGGCGTGACGCGGCTGCGAAAGGTTGACCAACATGACTCATCGTCCCACTATCCTGATCGCCGATGACGCGGAATTTAACCGCGAGCTGCTCAAAGACATCCTGGGTGACACCTACAGTATCCTGCAAGCGGAGGACGGGCAAAAGGCGCTTGATGTTCTTCACGCCAACCCGGGCGGCGTGGACCTGTTGTTGCTCGACATCAACATGCCGGTGATGAACGGGATCGAGGTCATGAGACGCTTAAAGGCGGAGCACGACGAAAGCGTGCCCATCATTGTCATCTCGGCGGAGGTGGACAGTCATACTGTGCATGAAGCCTACGCGCTCGGGGCGACCGACTATCTGACGCGCCCCTTTGATACGGTGGTGGTGCACCGCCGCGTCATCAATACGCTCAACCTCTATGCGCGGCAGAAGTATCTTGCCAAGGCGCTCGCGGATCAGGTCTATGAGAAGGAAAAGCTCTCAAGCCTGATGATCAACATCCTGAGCCACGTTGTGGAAGTGCGCAATCAGGAAAGCGGCCTGCACGTCGTGCACGTGAGAACGGCGGTGGGCGTCATTGCCCGCCGGCTTGTGCAGATCACGGACAAATATCCGTTGACGGAGGCGGGGATCACGATGACGGCGATGGCGAGCGCCTTGCACGACATCGGCAAGATTGAGGTGCCCGAGTCGATTTTGAACAAGAAGGGAAAGCTGACGCCTGAAGAGTGGGACGAAATGAAGCGTCACACCGTTTACGGCGAGGAGATTCTGCAGAAGCTTCAGGTGCATCACAACGAGACGCTGGTGCTGCTGTCGGAAAAGATCTGCCGCTGGCATCACGAGCGCTGGGACGGGAGCGGCTATCCCGATGGCTTGAAAGGCGACGAGATCCCGATTTGTGCGCAGCTCGTGGCTATGGCGGACGTCTATGACGCCTTGACGAGCGAGCGCGCCTACAAGAAGGCGTTCACGCATGAGGAAGCGATCGCCATGATTGATCGCGGCGAGTGCGGGGCATTCAATCCGTTCTTGCTGCAGGCGTTGAAAGAGTCGCAGGACGAGCTGCGGGATGCGCTGGCGCACTGCGAAGAAGACGCGGACAGCCGAAAGACAGCGCAGCGCTTGATTGAAGAACTGCTGAATACACCGAGGGGGGGGGGGGTAATTCAGGGTGTATATTATTCAAACAATAATTAGCAAAATCATTTAAAGACAGCAATAAGGCTCGAACTAATATAGTTATTAATGGTTATAAAGTTATGAAAAAAAACGATGGTTTTACGTTGGTCGAGCTTGTACTGATTCTGGTGCTGCTGGGCATTCTGGGTGCGGTAGCCGTGCCGAAGTATTTTGACCTGCAGGACGAGGCGCAGCAGAAGGCGGCGAGGCTTGCAGTGGCGGAGGCGCAAAGCCGCATTGAGGCGCGGTTTTCCGAGCTGATTCTCAACGGTGAGGCGTGTTCGACGGCGGTGGAAGCGGTGTCCAAGCTGGCGGATTTGGATGATTCGGCGGATGAAGGGAAAGCTCTTTTTGGGGATTTCTCGCTGACGCCGGTGACGCTGACGGAAGAGATGACCACCATGACAGTGAAGGTCGTGGATGGGGAGACCGAAACTGACGTGAACTTTGGGACGGATGCGGAGCCAAAGCTGGTGTTGCCGACGTGTGCGGATTCTGAAGCGCCTGTTGATGCAAAAGACATAGCGGAAGCGATCTGGAAAATTATTGCTCGAGATGCCACATTAAAGACGATTTGTGGGAAGGGAAATATTCAATGTACTTCCCGAGATGCGACTAGCGATGCTGCTCAGAAAATTATGCGAGAACTAAAGAGAGCCGGTTTGGGTGATGTGACAGGCAAACTTTGGGCGGCAGAATTGGACGATGACAATTTGCGGGTGGTTGTGACGAATGTTACGCAGGAAGAAGCGAATGAATTGAGGAAGAAAAAAGTTGGTTCAGTAGAGGCGACGGTTTATACGACAGAAAATCAAAAAACTGAAACAGTGAAAAAGTTCAAGCTTCGGGACGATTCAGGTGTTGCCTATGTGGACACGGGTGATATAAAAAAATGAAGGGCCAAAAAAGGCGAAGGCGATTGAGAAATTTATGCAGAACATTGTTTCTCAGGGAGGCGCTGGTTTTCTCTTCCTGAAGTTCCTCCCGCCCATCCTTCTCGCGGGCGCGGTGGCGAGCGTGCCGCATCTACCCTTCATGCAGAAGTTCATAGCGAGAGGTGACGCCATTGCGGCAGTGGCGGAAGCACAGAACCGCATCAACGTGAAGTTCACGGAGCTTCTCATCAGCGGCTTGAGTTGCGAGAAGGCGTCGGACGCCGTGGCGGACCTTCTGACGACAAGTGACGGAGCGGCGGCGGGCGGTGCGGTGTTCAAGGGCTACGTTTTGTTGCCTCGCTACATTGAGCCCACAGGCACGGTGCTGACGGTTCAGCGGGAGACGCCCAATGAGAACGGCCGTCAGCCTCGCTTTGAGAATCTAGTGGTGATACAAGCGCCGCGCTGCGGCGTGAGCAATGCGCTGGATAACGGTCTTTCACCGTCGCTTCGTTCTCAGCTCAATTCTTGGGAGCCCGAGGAATTGAAGGGCAAGCTCGCGGAGGTGGAAGGCGATACGCTACTGGACGCCGTGATGAACAAGGCGGCTGAAGGTGTTTCGAACGTTAAGCAGCGGATCATCGCATTGCTGGAGAAAGCAAACAGCGTTGGAAGGCGCTGACAGGCTGGTGGCAGCGGCGGACGTGGCAGCCAATGCGCGTCTAGCACAAGGAAAACGAGTTGAGTCATGGGTGACGAAGTTCAGGATTGGGTTCGGCAAAGCGAGCTCGCGAGCAGGCTCTCCCTCTCGACGTCTTCTTTTGCGAAGCTTCGGGAGGCGGAGCGCATTTATGTGGACAAGACGGCCCTCATCTACACGCTCGCCTGTCGGCAGGAGAAGTTTTTTTTGACGCGTCCGAGGCGCTTTGGCAAGTCGCTTTTGGTGAGCACGCTGGCGTCGCTTTTTGGCGAGGGACTGAAGGACTTTGCAGGGCTTGCGATCGAGTCGCTTTGCACGCAGGCGGGCTATCTCACGATCAAGAAGTTTCAAGGCGGCAATTTCCATTTGGGCTATCCCAATGAGGAAGTGGCAACATCGATAGCAACACTTTATTCCGACTCCTTTTGGACGGCAGGCTTCTTGACGATATTGGTGCGGGCGGCGTGACGGATGAGGCGGCTTGCCAGGCGATTCTGCAGGTGTTGCTTTATGCGCGAAGCTCTACGCACGAATTGAGGTGCACAATGCCTTCGGATGGTCTGATTTTGAAGTGGAGTCGGGGAGCCGTTGCTGGATTTTTTAGCTCAAGTTTCTATCGAAGGAAGAAAGCGCGCAGGAAGTCAAGGCGGAAGCGTTGCTTGACGAGGCGTGCGAACAGATTTCAAGCCGGCATTACGGCGAACAGGGGGCGCAAGACTATGAGCTCCTCCGTGTGGGCAGGGTGTTTTCAGAAGCAAAGCGGCAGCTGGTTGGCTGGCGCTTGGTGTGACTAAGGAATCTCAAATGATTCAGGAAAAAAGCGTAAATCAGGCGCAGGGCTTCACGATGCTGGAGATCGTGACGGTTCTGGTGTTGCTGGGCATTATTTCCGCCGTGGCGGTGCCAAAGTACTTTGACATGCAAGGTGAGGCGGAGAAGA
Source organism: Acutalibacteraceae bacterium (assembly GCA_963647785.1). Lineage (GTDB taxonomy): Bacteria > Pseudomonadota > Gammaproteobacteria > Burkholderiales > Burkholderiaceae_F > Duodenibacillus. The sequence continues at coordinate 12,730 of CAVJBF010000054.1, read as the reverse complement.
AGGCGGCCAAGGCTGCGCTGGCAGAGGCGCAGGTGCGCATCAACGCTGGATACAGCAAGGCGGTTTATGCGGGCAAGAGCTGCGAAGAGGCGGTAGCGAAGGTCAATACGATTAAGAAGATTGCTGACAAGCAGAAAGATGGCGATGATTATGTCATCAGTCAGTTCAAGGTCATCTCGCCGTCGGAGGATACTGAGTTTTCAGTCAATGGAACACCAGTGACGATTCAGCTGATAGGAGGAGCTCAGACGTATCTAGGGACGCTGACGGTTCCGAGTTGTGAGAGTGAAAGTGGTAGTTCGGGAGATTCTGGTTTGGTATGTCCTGATTCGACAGACCAGATCGTCAAGTGTGAGTCAAAGTCAATAGTCTGTAATGGAACAGTAACATGTTCTTGTTCTGATTCAGGTGATATGACCTGTGTTTGTGCAGGTAGCAGTACCGATGAGGTGGATGATAAAGTAAAGCCGAGTTATGATAAGTTTGTAAAAATAGAAAAATTTAATTGGGTTGATAGGAAATCTTATATATGGGGTGTCAAACTTGGTATGGGGACTGTCATTAAAGATGGTGATAGATATTATGTATTGGCGGCGGATGGTTATTTTTCGGCAAACGATTATCGTGATAATATAGAGGACACCGTGTATTATGCAAAAGACTGCAATGAGTTAAATGGTGGTGGGCGATTCGTAATAAAATTAGATATTAGTAACTCGAATTGGGTTTTTTATGATTCTAACGGAGGTACAAGACCGTGGGTTATTTTTGAGGCGGGGGAATGGAGAAATGCTAGTGGTGCAAAATTTGGAAATATTATTGAATGGGAGGGGAACTTTTATGTCTTGAAGGAGCGGGCGACTACAGAAACGCCTACGAGTTCTGAGGGTGCAAAGGTATGGGTCAAGTTGACCGAAGTAAAAATTATGCACTAGGCTGTTGCTCTTTGATTTGAATGTTGATGACGATTTTCTGGCGTGGCTATTTGATAATGCTGGATGGCGCAGGCAAATGGTTTTTTTATCGGCAGATTATAAATTTGATGATTTTTTTAGATAGAAGTGTTCAAGAGATTTTTGGCAAAACCCATCCAACAGCAACAGCATCACCAATCACAACAAAAAAACAAATAAACTGGTACATTGATTTTTATCGTATTTATCAGATTTAAATTGAATATCCATCTCAATTCTGATAGCATGCGCTATGAATATGGGGACTCTGTTGGGAAAAGGGCGGCGAGCCTCGGTGGCTCATTTCCACGAAACCCTCCAGTTGACAAACAGCAGATTATTGTCAAAAGTCTTCATAATCAGAACAACGGGGATTTTTTGGTGAGTTCCGCTGAAAATCATCGTTTTTGATTTTAAGATCAACGCACTCCTGTGCATATTCCTCCACCAGACACACCCTCCATATGGCGCCACAAGGCGCCATATTTTTTATCTTTTCAAGCCTCTAGCCATTTCGACACCACCAGGAGGCACCCCACTACCCTTGTCGCAAGTGCTCACCTTCTGTTCGGGCCGTGGTGACGATAAGCGGCTTTCGCGGCATATCCTCCGTGCACGACTTGACGGCACGTACTCGGTATTCCACGACCGCCCGACCCCGCCGGCGACAGAACATACATCATAAAAAATCACAATAATTCAATATAATAGCATTTCTAGTTTAGGATTTTACCCACTTCTAGTTTATAAAATTTCCAATTTCTACTTTAGAAAAATTCCCGTTTCTACTTTAGAATTTTTCCCAAATCTATTTTCAGGAGGCACTTTATGCTGATCGAACGCTGGGCTAACACGGAACTTCTGGCCAAGCTGTCAACCAACCGCGTTGTTTCTGTCGTCGGCTGTCGGCAATCTGGTAAGACCACACTGCTGCTCAATGCGCCGTTGCAGCACACGCGCTTTCTGTCACTGGATACCCAGGCGACTTTCGACGAGGCAAAATCGGATCCGTCATTCTTCGTGCGCCGCCAGAGTCCCACTACGCTCATCATCGACGAAATCCAGAAAGTTCCTCAGCTGATCGGAGAAATCAAGTACCGCGTAGACCGTGATCCCGACAAAGGGCAATACATCATTTCCGGCTCATCGGATTACCGCAAACTCCCGCAGGCCAATGAGTCACTCGCCGGACGTGCCGGCTTCGTGCGGGTGCGAACCTTCAGTGAAGCCGAACAGCGCGGTTGCGCACCGGGGTTCCTTCAGAGGCTCTTTGAGAAAAAATTTCCCTCGGCTAAAAACTTTGAATGCAGCAAACCACTGGTGCTCTCAGCCGCCATTCACGGCGGGTTTCCCGAACTTCTGACGCTCTCTGACGTTGACAGCCGAACAAGCTGGTTCACTGACTACCTTTCCAACCAAGTCATGCTGGATATGAGAGACCAATGGGGCGTCAGGAAAAAGAACACCATTGAGGAAGTGCTGAAGGCCGCCGCTATTTTTTCCAGCCGTGAAATGGTAAAGGCCACTCTGGCAGCCGACTTCAACATTGCCTGGAAAACACTGGACACTTATTTTTCTGCCATTGAAGCCATGTACCTGGTCGATATGGTGCCGGGGTGGACGAAAAAAGACAATGACAAACCGGGACTGACTCCTAAACCTTTTATGACGGACTCCGGACTGATGGCGCACCTTCTTCACATCTACAGCCCGAACGACATTCTCAACAACAACGAAAAGTCCCAAAACGAAGGCGGCAAACTCGTTGAAACGTGGGTCTACAACCAGCTCGCTTCGGAAGTCGATCTGCATGCGCTGTGGAATATTCATTATTTCCGGTCACGCCGCCATGAAATTGACTTCCTCGTCACTAACGAAAAAGGTCATGTCCTCGGTATTGAGGTAAAAGCCGGCGAAAGCGTGGCTTCCGACGACTTCCAGCATCTTCACTGGATGCAGAAACTGCTCGGGGAAGAGCATTTCACCGGCATCATCCTTTATTCCGGTAGTCAAGTCCGTTCCAGCGGTCGCGGCTGCTTCGCTCTGCCAATGGCTGCTATGTGGTCGGACTTCTCAACCTGGACGCCTCTTGAGTGAGCAGGGCTCATCGTGGGATCCAGGGAAAATCACGAGATAGGCGGAAGTGTAGTCCTGAGCCTACGGCGTCAAGTGGCTTTCGCGGCATATCCTCCGTGCACGCCTTGACGGCACGTACTCGATATCCCACGGCCGCCTGATCCCGCCGGCGACAGAATACACATCAAAAAAAAATCAAAACAATTCAATATGATAACGTTTCTAATTTAGGGTTTTACCCACTTCTAGTTTATAAAATTTCCCATTTTTACTTTAGAATTTTTCCCAAATCTATTTTCAGGAGGCACTTTATGCTGATTGAACGCTGAGCTAACGCGGAACTTCTGGCCAAACTGTCGACCAACCGCGTTGTTTCTGTCGTCGGCTGTCGGCAATCCGGCAAGACCACACTGCTACTCAATGCGCCGTTGCAGCACACGTGCTTTCTGTCACTGGGTACCCAGGCGACTTTTTCGACGAGGCAAAATCGGATCCGTCGTTCTTCGTGCGCCGCCAGAGTCCCTCTACGCTCATCATCGACGAAATCCAGAAAGTTCCGACAACTACCGCCACACCCACTTCAGAAACAACGGATTCGTCAAACAAAAAGCCCTCAGAGGAAGACACCCCAGCTCCCCTAGGCGATTTTCTAACGAATAGAGAGCCCCCCTGAACAGCTAGAGTCTGCGCGTATTCAGGCAGACATAGGCGGCTCGGCGTCGACCTGGGTGCCAAATCTTCCGACGTATTGGCATGACCTGTGGCTATTCTGTTGCATGGCAGGACGGAAAGTACACCTTGCCATCACGATATCCATTAACTTCAGTATATTGGTCGTTGAAGTAAACCCGAAAAGTAATAGTCGGCGGTTCGATTTTGTTATCAGCAAAGTAAGCGCTCATAGAACCCTGAGCTAGCGGGATTGTTCCAAGGGCACCTTGCTTTTCGAAGCCATTCTGCCCCAAGAGAATAGCGACACCAACGTCTGACGCTTTATCTAAGAATCTCTGGCAACTCCCCCCACTTAAAAGATGTTGCGTAAACAACGCATTCATACGCGACTGCGCTTCAGCAATGACGGCCTTGGCAGCTTGTTCCTGAGCCTGCTCCTGCAAGTCAAAATACTTGGGAACAGCAACTGCAGCCAATATGCCGAGAAGCACGAGCAACATCACAATTTCGATCAACGTGTAACCACGCGAACGCTCATGATATGAATTTGACATTTCATTTGGTTTCAAGTAAATAAGAACAAACAAGCTATAAACCTGACCATCTGTCCATTGAGATTTATATCATACCCAACAGTCAAGCGACGACAAGAGAAGAAAACTGTGCCCTTTAAAGGCAGGGCGATTGGTTGCCCTCCTCATTTCCGCCGAGCCCCTACTATCTACCCGTGATAAACTAACGCCACGTAATCGTTTGTTTTTAGTCAAAAACACATGAGAAAAGAACTTCCCATCGCCATTGAGACGTTTCCCGACCTGATTCGGAAAGGGTGCTACTACGTCGACAAGACGCCGTTTATCAAGGTGGTGATGACGGAAGGCAAAAAAGTTCGACTCATCACCCGCCCTCGCCGCTTCGGCAAGACGCTCTTCATGGATATGTTGAAGAGCTTTCTTCAGCTGGACTGGAAAAATCCACGCGGCACCGAAGGACACGAGAAACTCTTTTCCGGATTGAAGATACTGTCCGACAACGATTTCTGCCACCAGCACATGGGCCAGTACCCAGTGGTCTCTCTCACCTTCAAGGACATCGAAGGCATCGACTACGCCGACGCCTACGCACTCTTTGCCGCCCTGTTGGAATCCAAGGTGGCGCCGTATCGCTTTTTGCTCGATAGTCCTCGTCTGGATGAGTTCGATAAAAATGTCCTACGAAAATATCTGACGCCAGACTACCTCAAGAACCGAGCGCATGAAGATGACGCCAAAAGCTTCTTGAAGAACCTGACGATCTGCCTCTCCAAGCACTACCAAAGCCAGGTAGTGCTGCTCATTGACGAATACGACGTTCCACTTGCAAAAGCAGCTCAGGCAGGGTACTACGAAGCGATGCTGAAGCTGATCCGTTCCTTTCTGGGCCAAATCCTAAAGGAGCCGCTTCAGGACGAGTTTGATGCCACAGCCTACGTAAGGAAAGCCGTGCTTACAGGCTGCCTGCGCGTCAGCAAAGAAAGCGTCTTCACCGGCATCAATAATTTTGACGTCAACACAATCTGCTCAGACGATCCGAGCTTGAGCGGCATCATCGGCTTCAACACCGATGAAGTAAAGGCCCTCCTCGACTACTACGAACTTTCCTCTCGCTTTGACGATATCAAGCATTGGTACGACGGCTATCGATTTGCCGATCAGGACATCTATTGTCCCTGGGATGTGATCAACTTTTCCGACAAAGCCATCACAAGCCGGCGCCCCGGTGAATATCCCCCAGAAAACTACTGGGAGGGTACGAGCGGCAATGAGGTCATTGAGGAGTTCCTTGGTTTTCTCACAACCGAAGACGCCGACAAGATGCAGACGCTCGTCGACGGCGGCACGATCGAAATAAAAGTCAACGAAAAGCTCACTTACAGCGACTTTATGTACCACAATGCCGACGATTTCTGGACTCTGCTTCTCTTCACAGGCTATTTGACGACGACCACTCGCGGCAACGTATCCAACGCCTACTGGGTCAAGATTCCCAACGAAGAGATCCGTGACACCTTCGAGAACAAGGTTCGAGCGCTCTACTCAAAGAAGAACCGGCAGTACGCGCGCTACGGCGAGAATCTGGCAGACGCTCTCCTCACCGGCGATGCTGACGACGTGCGCAAGATCCTGCTGCCGCTCTTGAGACGCTATGTGTCTGTTCGAGATGAAGCGACCAAGGCGCCGCCAGAAAATTACTACCATGGCTTTCTGTCCGCCCTGCTGATCTGCGCCGGCGACAAAGCGGCCAACCTGCACTCCAACAGCGAAGCCGGCGTTGGCTTTGCTGATCTTGTCTTCACTTCAGAAGACTTAGACACCGGCGTTGTCATTGAAATCAAGCGTTGCAACAAACCGGATGAAATGCCTGCGGCAGCTGAAGCAGCCCTAAAGCAGATCAAGGACAAACGCTATGCACAGGCATTCGACGGCTACCAATGCGCCCGGCTACAAGGATTCGGCATCGCGTTCTGCAAGAAACTCTGCGTCGTGAAAACTGAATCGCTAGCATCATAAATTGCAAGCATCGCGCCCAAACTAAACCACATCAATCAATTAAAAGCACATTAAGTGTTGTTATATGCAAATTTAATGTGCTTTATTTGTGTTTTTTACGTTTTCGTTGGCACAAAAAAACGACCTCGAAGGTCGCTTTTGCTTTGATAGGGATGGTGCGCGATACAGGGTTCGAACCTGTGACCCCCGCCGTGTGAAGGCGATGCTCTACCGCTGAGCTAACCGCGCGTTCCGAATCAAGACTGCGCATTCTATAGAGGAGATCTGCAGTTGTAAAGCCTTTTTCTAAACTTTTTTCTGCTATCACGCCGCTTCGCTAACAATACATTGATATTTAACCAATGTTTTTAACCCCAGTACCATCGCTGCCGTTCGGTTCGTGACACAGTCGTAGCCGTCCTGTGACAGCCAACCAAAATGCCAGCAATCTACCAACCCGCCCTCAACCGTTAAAATCCGCCTCCTGCATTTCATTTTCGAGCGTTTTTCACCGTGACCTCTCACCGCATTCTCGGCATCGACCCCGGCCTCAACCACACGGGCTTCGGCGTCATCGACGTCGAGGGGGACCGCATCACGCTCATCACCGCCGGGTGCATTCACGTGCCTTCGGGCGACCTCGCCGAGCGCCTCGCCGTCATTCACCGCGGCATTGCAAACGTCATCGCTGAAACCACCCCCACGGTGGCCGCCGCGGAAATCGTCTTCGTGAACATCAACCCTCGCTCCACGCTGCTTTTAGGCCAGGCGCGCGGCGCCGCCCTCGCCTGCGCCGCCATTCATCACCTCAAGGTGCACGAATTCACGCCGTCGGAAATCAAGCAATCGGTCGTCGGCACTGGGCGTGCGGACAAAGCGCAGGTGCAGATGATGATGCAGCAGCTTTTGAAAATTAAGGACGATCTGCAGGCCGACGCGGCCGACGCGCTTGCGTGCGCCGTCACCTGCGCCCACACGCTGAGGCTTGCGGACGTCGTCAACGCCGGCAAAGTGCAGGCGCGCACCGGACTTCTCAGCATGAAGTCCTCACGCAGCCGCCGCAGCGCCTGGACGCAGCTCGCGCAGCGCCGGCAGGAGAAACCATCATGATCGGACGCATTGAAGGCAAGCTTCTTGAAAAGAACCCGCCGCTCATCCTTGTGGATGTGCACGGCGTCGGCTACGAAATCTCGGTGCCGATGTCCACCTTCTACAACCTTCCCGACGCAGGGCAAAACGTCGTTCTCCTCACGCACTTCGTGGTGCGAGAAGACGCCCAGCTCCTCTATGGCTTTCTCACGGCTTCTGAACGCAGCGCTTTCCGCGAGCTCATCAAGGTCTCCGGCATCGGCGCCCGCACGGCGCTTTCCGTCCTGTCAGGGCTTTCCGTTGATGCACTCGCTCAGGCCGTGACGCAACAGGACACTGCCTCCCTCACCCGGGTGCCGGGCATCGGCAAGAAAACGGCTGAGCGCCTCGTGCTCGAACTCAAAGGCAAGCTCGGCGCCGACCTCGGCGGCACAACGGCGGCTGCCGCAGGCACGACGTCCGCGAAGAATGAGATCATTGCAGCCCTCGTGGCACTCGGATACTCTGACCGCGAGGCTTCAGCCGCCGTACGAAAATTGCCCGAAGACATTTCCGTCACCGACGGCATTCGCGAAGCCCTTAAAGGCAGCCTCAAGTAAGAGCCACTCATGGAAAACATTGAACGGGTCGTGTCGGCCGCGGCCGAAAGCCCCAACGAAGAGAACATTGACCGCGCCCTGCGCCCGACGCTGCTCAAGGACTACGTGGGTCAGCGAAAGGTCTGCGAGCAGTTGGAGATCTTCATTGCCGCCGCCAAGAAGCGCGGCGAGCCGCTCGATCATCTGCTTGTCTTCGGCCCCCCGGGGCTCGGGAAGACGACGCTCGCGCACATCGTCGCCAATGAAATGGGCGTCAATCTGCGCCAGACCTCGGGCCCCGTGCTGGAGCGCCCGGGCGACCTTGCCGCCATTCTCACAAACCTCGAAAAGAACGATGTTCTCTTCATCGATGAAATCCATCGCCTGAGCCCCGTCGTGGAGGAAATTCTCTATCCCGCGCTTGAGGATTACCAGATCGACATCATGATCGGCGAAGGTCCGGCTGCGCGCTCGATCAAGCTTGACCTGCCGCCCTTCACCTTGATCGGCGCCACGACCCGCGCTGGCTCGCTCACGAATCCCCTGCGGGCGCGCTTCGGGATCGTGAACCAGCTGCAGTTCTACAACGCCGAAGACCTGAGCTTCATCGTGACGCGCTCAGCGGGACTCTTGAACGTCCCGATCGACAAGGGCGGCGCCGACGAAATCGCTCGACGCTCCCGCGGAACGCCGCGAATCGCCAACCGTCTGCTGCGCCGCGTGCGCGACTACGCGCAGGTGCGCCACGACGGCCAGATCACGCAGGAGGTGGCGCAGGCCGCCCTGAAGCTTTTGGATGTGGATGTCATCGGACTTGACACGATCGACTGTCGCTTCATGACGACGATCATGGAGAAGTTCGCAGGCGGCCCCGTGGGAATTGACAACCTTGCGAGCGCTCTAGGCGAAGACCGCGAAACCTTGGAAGACGTCGTCGAGCCCTACCTCATCCAACAAGGGCTTGTGCAGCGCACGGTCCGAGGCCGCATGGCGACGGCGCTCGCGTACCGCCACTTCGGCCTCACGCCGCCAGCGCAGCACCCCGCAACGGGCGACCTCTTCAACCAATAATCCGCGCCAAAACGCAAACGCCCGGTCAAGCACAAAGCCTGCCGGGCGTTTCCCTTCAATCCATCAACGGTGACCGTGTTCACTTGCCCAAAGAGCGGCCTCCACGCGCGTCGTGAAATGAAGCTTCTTTAGAAGATGCTTCACGTGCACCTTCACTGTGCCGTCAGAAATAGCGAGCTTTTCGGAAATGAGCTTGTTGCTCATGCCATTGGCGACGCACTTCAAAACCTCCAGCTCTCGGGGACTCAGCTCCGAAATGTCCCGCGTGCCATCCAGATACGGCACGTTTCGCAGCGTCACGGCGAGCGCGCTCGTAAGGGAGTCGCTGATCACCATCTCGCCCGAAGTAATGCGACCGATTTCGTGCGCCAGATTCTCGGGCTCCAGACGCTTCGTGACAAAGCCATCCGCCTGCATGCGAATCGCCGCCATCAATTCGGGCTGCGAGCCGTCTGTCGTCAGCATGGCGCAGCGGCACTGCGGATGGAAGTTCTTGATGCGCTCCAGAATCTCCAAGGCCGCCGTACCGGCGTCCAAGTCCACCAGCACGCAGGTCGCCCGATACTCCGTCACCGCGTGGATGACGTTGCACGCATCCGTCACCTCAAAACACTCGGCATCAAGCTCCTCACGAAGAAGCCCAGCCAAGGCCTCTCGAAAAAGGGGACACAGATCAAAAACCACGATCCGAGAGCGTTGCGCCGCCCCCGTCTGATCCTTGTCGTTCGTCATGATTTTTCTTCTTATTGTTGCGGAGGATAAAAGCGTCAGTCAAAGTGCGTGACCGTCTCCAAAAGGAGTTCTGCGCCCAGCATGAAGTCTTCGATCTTCATCGCTTCATGCGGGTTGTGCGAGCCGTTCTGGTTCGCAACAAAGATCATCGCCACGGGAACGCCCGCCGAGCCGATCACCGCAGCGTCGTGTCCGGCGCCCGAAGCCATTTCGCGCGCGGGGAGCCCGATGCGCTTTGCTTCCGCCACAAGGCGGTTCTTCAGCGCTTCGTTGACGTGCGCGGGCTGCGTCACAAGCTTCTTGTCAAACTCAAACTTGACGCCGCGCGCCTTGCTCACCTCGTCGGCGATCGCCATCATCTCCGCGTGATAGGCCTCCAGCGTCTCCATTGAAAGGCTGCGCATGTCGATCGTAAACGTCACTTCACCCGGAATGACCGAAATCGCCGCCGTGGCAGCGGTCTTTAAAACCCCCACCGTGAAGACGAGATCGTCTCCCCCGGCAAGGCGCTCGTCCCAGCGCTTGTCCATGCGATTCAAGAATTCGGCACAGGCGAGCACCGCGTCATGGCGGTACTCCTTGTCCACGGCGCCCGAATGCGCCGTTTCACCCAGAATCTTCACCTGCTTGTGACGAAGATTCCCGCGAATGCCTGTGACGATGCCGGTGCGCACCGTCTCCGAACTCGTCAGGGTCGGCCCCTGCTCGATGTGAAGCTCCAGAAAGGCCGCGATCTTCTTCAAGTCCACGAGCGGCTTGCCCTGCGTAATCGCCTTGGGATTGATGCCGCAGGAAGCCATGTGTTCGCCCAAGGTCGCCGTCTTGTCCCGATCCATGAGCGCCGTCTCGTCTGCGGTGAGCTTTCCTGTGAAGGCAAGCGACCCGATGTAGCACTTGCTGTAAAAGCTCGACTCTTCGCAGCGCATCATGAGAACGACGTAGTCGCGCTCTGGCGTGAAGCTCGCAAGACGCATGCACCGCGCCGTATTGAGCGCCGCCACGATGCCCGCCAGTCCGTCGTAGTTTCCGCCCTGCGGCACGCTGTCGGCGTGGCTTCCGGCGACGACAGCGGGAAGATCGCGGTTCTTGCCCGGCAGCCGCATCCAGACGTTGCCCGCGGCGTCTTCCGTAATTTCAAGGGCCAGCTCGCGGCCGACCGCCTTCAAATATTCCAGCGTCTTCGTTTCCACCGGACCATACCCCTGACGGGTTACGCCAGGGCCGTCCGTGCTCATCGCGCGGATGTCGTTAAAAATCTTGGCACAGAACTGCTGTGCGTCTTCGCGGGAATAATTCGTCATGGGGCGCTTCTCCACTGGGGTGTTTTTTGTTCCGGCACTACCTCTTTGTGGGTGCAGACCGGTAAGTCGAAAGCATTATGTGCGTTTTTTGTATAACTGCCTCAGGACTTCAGCAGAAATCTTGATCTAAGCCGAGCGGCCCCTGAAAAAATAACAATTCCAAATTTTCACAAGGGGCTTTGCGCCCCCGGAAATCAGCCTAGAATGACCTAGGTAGAAATGCCGATCACCTTGCAAGCCTGTCGCTTCCCCCTGACAACTTCAAGGCATCGCTGGTTTCCTGATACTCATAAGGAGAGAGTCAAATCATGAGTTGCTGCTATCACGATCAACTGATCAACACCCGCCGCGAGCTGCACAAGAATCCTGAAGAAGGCTGGTCGGAATTCACGACCACCGCGTTTCTCGTGAAGACCCTGCGCGGCTACGGCTACGAGGTGAAAATGGGCCGCGCCGTGGTGAACCCCGACGCCTGCCTCGGCCGCAGCATGAAAGTAGTGGAAGCCGGCATGGAGCGCGCCCGCAAAAACGGCGTCTCCGAAGAGCTTCTTGCGGAAATGCAGGAACTCACGGGGTGCTGCGCCATTCTTGACACCGGCCGTCCCGGCCCCGTCTTTGCGTGCCGCTTTGACATCGACTGCGTGCCGGTGCAAGAAAGCGACTCCCCCGACCACCTTCCCAACAAGGAGGGCTTTGCCTCGCACAATCCCGGTCTCATGCACGCCTGCGGCCACGACGCCCACATGTCGATGGGCCTTGCGGTCGCTCACTGGATCTTGGACAACAAAGAAAAGCTCGCTGGCAAGGTGAAGATCATCTTCCAGCCTGCGGAAGAAGGCGTGCGCGGCGCCGCCGGCGTCGCGGCGAGCGGCATTCTCGACGACGTGGACTTCTTCCTCTCCTCTCACGTCGCCATGCTCGCAAAGTCAGGGGAACTCGCCACCGACCTCTACGGCTTCCTCTGCACGACGAAGTATGACGTCACCTTCCACGGCCGCGCCTCTCACGCAGGCGTCTCGCCGCAGGAAGGCCACAACGCCCTCGCCGCAGCCGCCAATGCCACGGTACAGATGCTGGGCATCTCTCGCCACGGCGGCGGCATGACCCGCGTCAACATCGGCCAGCTCATCGCAGGCGAAGGCCGCAATGTGATTCCTTCCAAGGCCGTGATGAAGCTGGAAGTGCGCGGCGAGACGATGGAAATCAACAACTACATGTGCGAGCAGGTGAACAACATCTGCGAAGGCATCGCCAAGAGCTTCTCCGTCACCTACGACATCAGCAAGATGGGCGAAGCGGTCGATCTCACGAGCGACAAGGAACTGATCGACATCCTCAACGAGAGCGGACGTGAAGCGGGCCTCAAAGTGCTCGACAAGCCCTTGAACTTCGGCGGCTCCGAAGACGCCACAATCCTCGCGCGCCGCGTGCAGGCGCATGGCGGAAAGGCGGCCTTCTTCGTCTGGGGTTCGGATCGCCCGAGCGGCCACCACAGCGCCCTCTTCGACATCAACGAAAAGGACATGGACAAGGGGTTTGAACTTTGGACCAAGGTTCTGCCGAAGATCCTGAAGTGACCCAGACCGCCGCCGCTCGAGAGAGCGACGCACGACGCCCCGAGTGCTCCCGCTTCGGGGCGGCTTTGTTTGTGGCGTCGTCAGAGAACACAGGCCATTTGACTTCCTCCTCGCCCTAAAGGACGAGGATTCCCTACTGAGTCACGGGGCAAG
>CAVJBF010000053.1:0-17000 GCA_963647785.1 Acutalibacteraceae bacterium | reverse complement strand
GTCCTCCATGTCTCAAATCAGGAAGGCGCTCCCATTCTGACAAATTTGGCGGATTTTTGGTCGGCTAGCAACCCCCCCCCCTTCCCCTCGCCAATCGCTCCGGGGCGCGTCAAGGCGCAGGCCGCCACGTCGCCGAAGGACGCGATGTTGATCAAGTGGTCGGTCCCGAGCCTTGCCTGCCACAGGGGGCTGACGCCGCCGATTCTCTCCAGAATGCGCTTTCGGCACGCGAGCTCCGTCTTGTGTCGCTGGCCGTAGTCAAAGCCGATCGTCTGCACCTCGTCAAAGCGCGAGAGCGCCCACCCGAGGCACGTCGTCGAATCCTGTCCGCCCGAAAAAAGCACGAGCGCCTTTCTGCCTTCTGCCATGTCGGTTTCCTTTTCACCGTCAAAGAAAACGCGTATTCTGCACCGGCTGGCGGGCGTCGGGCGGAACGGTCACACAGCAGCCGCCCTGCGGCCTCTTCCCGTTTGGCACAGTTCTTGCTTCACTGACAGTCCATTGATTTTTCTTTTTGGAGCCCATTCATGCTCATTCGCACCGCCCAGCCCGCCGACCTCCCTGAACTCCTGGCGATCTACAACGACGAAGTCCTCCACGGCGTCGCCACCTTTGACACCGAGCCCCAGACACTGGAGCAGCGCCGCGTCTGGCTTGACGCGCACAACATCGACAATCATCCCTTGATCGTCGGCGTCGCCGACGACGGCTCGATCACGGGCTACGCCTCCCTCTCCGCCTTCATCGCCAAAGACGCCTACGCCTCCACCGTGGAGCTCTCCATCTACGTTGCGCGCAGCCAGCGCGGCCAGGGCGTCGGACGGCAGCTCTTCACGGCGATCCTTGAACTCGCGCAAAAGGATGAGCGCACCCACCGCGTCATCTCCATCATCACGACGGAAAATCAGGCAAGCGAATCGCTGCACAAGAAGTTCGGCTTTCGGGAAGCCGGCGTCTTGACCGAAGTGGGCTACAAGTTCGGCCGCGCCCTCTCCGTGGGCTACTGGGAACTCGCGGTCTGACGTCCGCTGCAACGCATGCACGACATCTGGAACCCGTGGCACGGGTGCGTCAAGGTGAGCGAAGGCTGCAAGCACTGCTACATGTACGCCTTGGACCGCCTGCGAGGTCAGGACGGCCGCCGCATCTACCGCACTGCGGGCGACATCATTCCAATTGCGCCCGACCGCCGCGGGCGCCTCAAATACTGCCCGGGCGAATTCATCCGCGTCTGCATGACAAGCGACTTCTTTCTTGCGGAAGCCGATCCGTGGCGCGAGGACGCCTGGCGCGTGATGCGCGAACGGCGCGACCTCAGGTTCTACCTTCTCACGAAGCGCGCGGAGCGAATCGCGGACTGTCTTCCGCCCGACTGGGACGATGGATGGGAGAACGTCATGCTCTGCGTCACGGCAGAAAATCAGAAGCGCGCCGACGAGCGGCTGCCGCAGCTCCTTGCCGTCCCCGCAAAGCACCGAGGCGTGAGCTGCGCGCCGCTTCTGGGCCCCGTTTCGCTTGCGCCCTACCTTGCGGCCGCGCCGTTTGACCAAGTGACGGCGGGCGGCGAAAACTATGGCGGCGAGCGGCCTTGCCACTGGGAATGGATTCAGTCGCTCTCACGCGAATGCCGGGAAGCGAACGTCACCTTTGCGTTTCTGGAAACAGGAACTGTGTTCGTGAAGGACGGCCGCACCTATCGCCTCGAAGGCAAGGCCCTTCAAACCCGCATGGCGTTTCGCTCGCAGGCGTCTTTTCAGGGCGCCCGGCGCCCGTGGCGGCTCACGGACCAGCTGGGGCTCGAGATTCCGGAAGCCCAACGCCATCACCCCGTCTTTGACGGTCCGCCCTGCGGCGAGTGCGCGGGAAAGCTCATCTGCAACGGGTGCTCGCACTGCGGGCTTTGCGAAAAGAAACAAACCTTCGCCGACTCGTCGTTTTCTTGACAGTCGCCACAACATCGGCCTGCACTGCCACAATTGACGATCACAGCTCTACGGGCCATTTTCTCCCCTTGCTAATGATCGTTACGACATTCATTTCATTGACGGCATCGACACGGCAGCGCTGATGGCGAACACACGGGAGGACTTTTTGAAAGACCATCCGGAGTACGCGAAGGACGAGGCCTTGAAGTCGATCCAACGTGGGCAACGCCGGATTCTTTCTCGTGAGAAAGCTGGCAATGCAAAACGAGGCGACGGCCCCCTGACGACACTCCGCAAACGGCGAGAGGCATCCTCGGCGAACGCTCGTTACGATAGAGCCCCCGGACCTTGCGGAACGGGGGCTCTAACAACTTGCCAAAAACTGCCGTGAGGCAGCTTCAGATTAGAAGTTGTGACGGAGGCCAATCATGGCAACAACCGCGGACGGCTTGATCTTGAACTCTTCCGACTTGTTCTTGTACTCAGCCTTGCTGTAGCTCGCAACGCCATAGACGTTGGTGCGCTTGCTGAGGTTGTAAACATAGCCAGCGGACACCATCCAAGCCGACAGATCGAACTCGTCCGTGATCTTGTCGTCAGATTCAGAAGCGTCAACATAACCGACGCCGAACATCGACGTACCACCAAGCACCGGAGCGCTCACGGATGCCGTCAGGCCGTAGCCATCAATGTGCGCAGACGTGTCTGCGTACTTCTGATAATTCTTATTAAGATCAGACTTCACAACACTGCCAAAGGCCTTGAACACGCCGACGGAGCTAGCCGCAACATCCTTGAAGTACTGACCGCCGAAGTAAGCGCGAGCCACGCCGAAGTCCCAGTTGCCGCCGAGGGTAACAGTCAGGCTGTCATCCGTGTCAATGCCGGTTTTGGTTTCCGAGTCCCAGGATGCATAGTTCGTGGAGTCCACAGCAAAGAGAACATGTGCCGGACCATTGTCATACGTAGCGCCGATCGCATAGAAGCGATCAGACGTGGACTTGTTTTCCTTGTCCTGAGAACCCATGGCGTACTGGGCATAGACCTTCACGCCCGCGAAGGACGGGGTCTGGTAAGCGATCATGTTGTCCCAAACCTTAGTCGTGGAAGCAATCTGACCGTCCTGAGCGACATAGTCAACATAAGACGTGCCGAAGGCAGAGAAGTAGCCCATCTTGCCCCAGGACGACGTACCCTGAGTGATGGCGCCAATCTTACCGGCGCTGATCTGACCGAACGGGGTGTAGAGGGAGAGCGATGCTTCACGATTGAAGAGCGTACCCGAGGTCGCCATGGCGCCATCATCAGAGGTAAAGCCGCTTTCAAGGATGAAGCCCACCTTGTAGCCGTCGCCCAGTTCTTCGGTACCCTTGAGGCCGAAGCGAGAACCGGCCTGGTTGCCAGACTTCATTTCGAACTTGTTCAGAGCGCTCGTGTTCGAAGCATAAGCCGAGGGAACGTCAGCGTCAGTGCGAGTGAACCTGAGACCGGTATCAACCACGCCGTAGAGCGTAACGTCAGCAGCCATCGTAGAGCCGGCAAAAGCGCCGAGAACGGCGACAGCAGCGAGAGTCTTTTTCATTTGAGAATTCTCCAAATTAAGAAATTCGAGTGCCGCCCGGTAGTCCTGGACTGCGACTGACAGTCCCCGGGCGGCGGTGCCTTTTGAGGAGATCTCTCATCAGGCTCCGTCATTCTCATTTAAGGGGGTCTCTCTACCCAATGAAATCACATAATTATCTGTCTCGGGGGGGGGTAAACCCTGAGACTGATTTGGCCACAACCACAAAAAACGACTATTTTTACCCTCCTCCTGCGCCCCACCACGTTCAGCCCCCAATCAGACGCGGCCGATAGACTCAACGCCTCTCAACTCAACCCGCAAGGAGTCCGCCATGCCCGGCATGAAGAACATCCCCAAAGCCGAAATCTTCAAGATGCGCGACCTCGTCGCCTGTCAGGAAGGCCAGGTTGTGAGCAAGACGTTCGCGCAAAATCCCTTCATGAGCGTCACGCTCTTTGCGTTTGACAAAGGCGAAGAAATCAGCACGCACGAGTCGGGCGGCGACGCCTTTGTGACATGCCTGGAAGGCACGGGCAAGCTCACGATCGACGGCGAGCCGCACCTCATCCACGAGGGCGAATCGATCGTCATGCCCGCGCGGCACCCGCACGCCGTCTATGCCGAGGAGAAATTCAAGATGCTTCTCGTCGTAGTGTTCTAAAATCCGCCCCTTTCCCAAATTTCAGGCAGGATTTTTACCATGACTGACGTCCCGCAGAACGTTCTTGACCGCATTCGCAAGTGCCTTGCGCTCGCCGCCTCCTCCAACCCCGGCGAAGCCGAAACCGCCATGCAGCACGCCCGAAAGCTCATGGAGAAATACGGTCTCGAAAGAACAGACGTCGAGCTCTCCGAAATCGGCGAAGCCGGCGTTGACATCAAGACGAATCTCTCGTCCAACTGGATGTTCCATCTCTTCCACCTGGTGCAGCAGCTGCTGGGCGTCACGTGCTACATCCAGTCCTACGAGGGCTCCACCCAAAACGGCACCGTCAATTTCATCGGCCCCAAAGCAAAGCTAGAGCTCGCCCAATACCTTTGCAGCGTGCTGCTGCGCCAGATCCGTCGAGACCGCCAGGCCTACCTGAAGCGCCTCCGAGAAGATCCCGAGCTTCGAATGAAGACGTGGTTCTATTCGCGCGGGAAGAAAAGCGCCCTCGCCGACGCCTTCTGCACCCAATGGCTCAACGCCGTGGATGAACGGCTCAAGTCGCTGTTTACGGATACTCCCGCGATTGTGCAAACCTATATGGAGAAGAAGATACCCGACCTCGCCCCCGTCGACGGCCGCCGTCGCTCGGCCCTTGTCGCCCCCGACGTGCGCGACGACGCCCTCTCCCGCGGCAAGGCCTGCGGCGAAAACGCCGACGTCTTCCTTGCGATGGGCAAGCACCCGGACGCCGAAGGGCTCGGATTGAACCAGCTCAAGATCACGAACGGCTGATTCCGGTTCGCTTTCAGCCAAAAAGAGAAAGGCGCTCTCCTTCGCGATGAGGAGGAGCGCCTTTTTATTTGGAGGCCGACCGGGCCCGCCGGTCGTCCCGGTCAGAGGATGAAGAACGCCCAGTTGCAGATGAGCGTCACCGCCATGCCGACGATCATGGGAAGCCACGTGCGCCGCACGACCGCCATCGGCGCCACGCCAGCGGCGCCCGCCACGGCGATGATGACGCCCGCCACGGGACTCATCGCGCGAAGCATGCCGCTTGCAAACTGCATCGGCGTCACTAAAGCCGCCGCCGTGCCGCCCAGGCCCGTTGCCACGTCGTTAGCCAAAGCCGCAAAGCTCGAGAAGGCGCCGACGCCTGAGCCCGTGAGGAAGGTCACGGCGCCCACGATGGCAGCGAGAACCGTCGTCATGCCGGTCATGCCAAGCCCCAGCCCCTGCGCGGAGTTGATGAGCAGGTCCACGACGCCCGTCACCTTGAGCCCTGCGGCAAAGAACTCGGCGCAGATGATGAGCGCCACGATGGACGTGAACATCGTGCCCATCTTCTTGAAGAAGGCCATGGCGTCCGTGAAGACCTTCTTCGGATCCCGAAAGCGCACGAGCTCAATGAGCACCACGACCACCCACACCATCATGAGTGCCGAAATGGTGTCGAGCTTCACGTCCGCGTAGACGAGCTTTGAGAAGACCACCATGAGGATGATGGGCAGAATCGGAAAGAGCGCATACCAAGCGGGCGCGTCCGGCGCATCCACCGCCTTCACTTCCGCGGCTTCGGCGTAGACGTCGTCGCCCTTCAGGTCATAGTGCTTCTGCACGAAGTAGTGCGTCACGGCAACCGCAACGAGCACGAAGGCCGCGATCGGGAGCTGGTACTCCACGAGGTAGATCACAGGATCCTGGCCCGCCACCTTCGCCGCGAGATTCGCTGTGCCCGCCGTGGGACCGAAGGTCATGCCGGCCGACGTGCCGATCACCGCCACCGCCGCCGCAGGGCTCACGCCCACGCCCTTCAGGATCGGGAAAAGCGCCACAAGAAGCAACATCGCCAATCCCGCCGCCGACGGGATGACGGAAACGAGCACCTGCCCGATGATGTAGCCCAGGACAAGAACGAGGTAAGGCTGCGAAAGCTTTTTCAAGGGATTGATGCAGACGTTCACCAAGGCCTTCGCAGCGCCGATCTTGTCCATGTAGCCCGCAAAGCCTCCGGCCGTCATGATGATGAGGCCGATGCCGGAAATCTGCTTGGCGCTGATCGACTTCAAGAGGGCGAAGATGTCAAAGAAGACAAAGCCCGTGGTCTTCACGCCCTTGGGCAGAAAGCCGTAAACACCGCACGCGATGGCGGCCAAAATCATGACAAGCCCGGCAAAAAGCAACGTCATGTGCGTCTGCACGCGCTTGATCAACATCCAGCCCGCCGCGATCACGACGAGGATGGAGAGCCATGGCAACAGGGATTGCATAGTGAAACTCCTTTGGGGATGGTTTTACTGGAGGAAGGCCGCAAATTCACGATCGAGCGCCGCAAGCGACTCAACCACGCGCTGCTGTGCAGCTTTCTGGAACTGCACCGTTGCGTCGTTCACCTTCCTGCGCGCAGCAAAGAGCGCGTCAAGGCTTGCGGCCTGCGGTCCGCCTTCGGTAGCACGATTAGCCACAATGCGCCGGGGATCGAGCGCCGCGCGGAATTCGTCTTCGGTCATGGGAAAGGCTTCTTCATGCCACTCCTTCGCGGTGACTTCTTGAAAGAGCGCCGCCATCTTGGCGTACGGAAAGGTCAAGGGCGTCAGGTTGTTCGCACGCGCATAGGTCACCATGGCGCTTGCTGCGTGATGCCCCACGCGGAAAGGCACGTGGTGCTTTCGCATCAGTGAGTCCGCCACCTCCTGCGTTGCCGTCCAGTCGGCATTGAGCTCTTCGAGCGCACGCTCTGGATTCACCTTGAGGGCCTTCAGGATCTTTCGCATGCCCGCCATGAGCAAAAGCGCCTTCTCCGCCACCGCTCGGCGCGGGGCGACGTTTTTGGCGTCCTGCATGCCGGTCACGGTGTTGTGCATCAGGAAGGCCGCCTCCACGGCGCCCGCCGCGACTTCGCTCGCAAGCGTCCGGGTGTTGTTCATGAGCCCCGGGTTTCGCTTTTGCGGCATCGCGGACGATACATACGTCGTGTCGTCGCCTTCGGCCAGAATCATCCAGGGGCGGGGCTCGGCGTACTGCTGCATCACGTCCTGAATGAAGGCCGCACAATGAAGCGCCGTCGACTGCAGGATCTGCGTGAATTCCAAGGGCAGGTCTGCCGTCACGCCCTGCGTTGCGTCAAAGGCGTTCTCCACAATGCCGTCAAAGCCGAGCTTCTCGGCCATCCGGCGGCGATTGAGAGGCCAGCCCGTGCCGTTCAAGACCGTGGCGCCCATCGGGGAGCGGTTGGCTCGCTGGTAAAGCTCCATCAAGCGCTCGCGATCGCGCACGAGGCCTTCGGAGACGCCCAGAAGGTAGTGTCCGAACGAATTGGGCTGCGCTGCGACGCCGTTCGTGTAATTGGGGACGATCACGTCGCGGTTCTTTTCCGCTAGATTCGTAAAGTCCGCGACGAGCCCGGAAAGCGCCTCCAGCAAGTCGAGCACGTCGTCTCGCAGCATCGCAAGACGGTACGCGGCATGCATGTCCTGACTCGAGCGCCCGACGTGCAGCTCCGTGATTTCGGGTCCGGCGATTTCGATAAGCTGCGGCTCAAGCTTGATCACGCGATCCGTTCTCACACCCGTCTTCGTCACGACGTCTATCGCCTTGGCGTACGCCGCTGCCTTTTCGGGCGCAACGAGCCCCGCGGCGGCGTTCGTCACAAGCGTGGCGCGGTTGATGGCGCAAAGATAGAAGAATTCATCGCGCCGTCCGTCGGGGGCGAGCCCCGAAAGCGCCGGGTTGTCTTGATCCATGGTTTTCTCCCAAAGCAATGAGGATGACGACATCATGAGAGAAAGTCCCTAAGAACAAAAACGAAAACTGCCGCCACAATTTGCAATTTTGCAAATTACAATGGTCAATGGTCAATGGTCAATCGGTTCGCTAAAGTGACGGAGACGTCATTTGTATTGGGAGGCAGCATGGATCAGCGATTCAACCTGGAAGCCTGGCAGGCGCTCCTCGCCGTCGAAGACGCCGGCGCACTCACCGCCGCCGCTGCAAAACTTGACGCCGAGCCCTCCACCGTAAGCCGCCTCATCGCAGGGCTTGAAAAGACGCTGGGCCGCGAGCTCGTGCATCGCAACGAGCGTCCCATCACCATCACCGAAGACGGCCGGCGTGCGGCGCAGGGCATGCGCCCCATTCTGAAAGCCCACGCAGCGTTTCTGGCGAAATTCGCCAACGACACAAGCGCCATGTCGGGCACGATCCGCCTGTCTGTCGCCGGGGGCCTCTTGCATGACAAGCTGATGCCGATCCTGGCGGACTTTCAGGCGCTTTATCCTGACATCAATTTTGACATCACCTCAGGGCGAGAAGTCGCCGAGTGTCTTGCAGGCGCGATCGACATCGCCAGCGTCTCCTCCGTTGTTACCGAGTCGGGCGTCATGTGCCTGCCTCGCGGCCGTTCCGTCTTCCTTCCGGTCGCCTCCCCAGCGTACCTCGCCCGAAACGGCGTCCCCCTCAGACCAGAAGACCTCATCAACCACACAGGCTTTGTCTACACGGGGCCCGTGCGGCCTGCGACCGAGAGGCTGGAGCTGCGCGGCCAGACGCGGCCCGTTCGATTCAAGAGCTCGATTCACTCAACGGACATCTTGATGATCAAGCAGGCAGTCTTGGACGGCCGGGGTGTCGCGGTCGATCTGCCGCTCCTGCACTGCGCCAACGAGATCGCTGCCGGGCGGCTCAAGGTGATTCTGGGCGGCTGGCACCGCCCCTCCATTCCCGCCTTTGCGGCCTGCTCCGCGGCGGGGTGGCACATCCGGCGCATCCGAGTCTTCATGCAGTGGTGGTGCGACCGGTTCCAGAAGGAGTTTGAATCGACGGAGAAAGTGCTTCGCGCCGTGTTGGGCGAAGAGGCCTCGCTCTATACAGAGACCGTCGCAGCCGACGGACAAGAATCGCGTTGAAGATGAATGCGCTGTAGCGGAAAAGAGCGACGAACACAACAACTACCACGTTCAACACCCTGGACAACGCCAGAACGACATCAACGCCGCCATGGATGGAACATCACCCAACAGAAAAATCTGAGTGACTTGTTGTGGCGCAATGCTCTCGCACGAGGAATGGCTGATCTCCATAATAGCCTCGCGAAAAAAAACGACAAAGCCCGGTGTTGCGATCACTGGGCTTTGCCTTTTGTCTTCCCTCCGTCTTGCGACTTTGGGTCCCTTTTTGCCTCTGGCCGTAGCAATCCGGCTCAAGAGAACTCTTAGGCACCAGGCGCAGAGTTCTTCGGGATTTTTTCAGACGACGCCACCCAGTTCCATGTCGTGCTGATGCGCAGCCTACATCACCTTCGGCCACATCATAGGATGATTAGCACCACTTGCCGAAAAAGTCGGTGCCATGTGCGACCTTGAACCCACGGCAAGCCAGCACTCACTTGTCACTCTGAGGTTCTTCGTCATGCTCGCGATCATGATGGTCGCTGCGGTCGTCACAGGCTCAGGCAACGCCGCCTTCTTCGCCTTTTCGCCCCTCATCAGGAAGCTGCGCGAAGCGCAGTCTTCTCCACCATTGCGTTCGTCTTGCCAGTTCAGCTCTCCGCGGGCATTGCGCGTACGATGTGCCCGATTGCGGGCGTCATCATCGCCGTAGCTGGCTTTTCCGGCCTGACGCCCTTTGAACTCATCCGCCGCACCGTTCCCGTCATGGTTCTCGCCATGATCGTCAACGTCGCGGTCTCCCTCATTTTCCTTTGATGCATTGACCTTGACATTCAGGAGACTTTCATCATGGCACTGCTCATTAAGAACGCCCGCGTCTTCGCTCCCGAAGACATGGGCGTCGCCGACCTCCTCGTCACCGGCCGCGAAATCGCCGCCGTCGGCAAGGACCTCGTCGTCAACCTACCCGGCCTCGAAACGATCGACGCCAATGGCCTGATCCTCACGCCGGGATTCATCGACCAGCACGTCCACGTCACCGGCGGAGGCGGCGAAGGCGGTCCCAAGACCCGCACGCCAGAGCTCGTTCTCTCCGAGCTCATCGCCTGCGGCACGACGACCGTCGTCGGCGTTTCAGGCACCGACGGCACGACGCGCTCCATTCCGAACCTTCTTGCGAAAGTCCGGGCGCTTCAAAGCGAAGGCGTCTCCGCGTGGATGTACACAAGCAACTACGCCTTCCCGCCCACAACGCTCACGACGTGCGTCCGGGATGATCTCTTCTTTGTTCCAGAAGTGCTGGGCGTCAAGATCGCCATGGGCGACCACCGTTCGAGCTTTCCCACGGAAGAAGAAGTGCTGCGCCTTCTAACGCAGATCCGCGTAGGCGCCATGGTCGCAGGAAAGCTCGGCGTCCTGCACATTCATCTCGGCAACATTGTCGGCCCCTTTGACACGTTCCTCGACATCGTGAAAAAGGGCATGCCCATTCAGCACATCCGTCCGACGCACTGCGCTCGCGCAATGCCCGTCTTTGAAGGCGCGGTGAAGTTCGCACTCGCCGGAGGCTTCATGGACATTACAACGGGCGGCTCCTGCGCCTTCGGCTCTCCCGCCGACGGCGTCGTGGAAGCCCTGAAGGCAGGCGTTCCCGCCGATCACCTCACGATGAGCTCCGACGGTCACGGCTCCGTGCCGCGCTTCAACGACAAAGGCGAAATGGCGGGGCTCGGCGTGGGCGGCGTCGCGAGCAATCTTCGCGACTTCAAGAAGCTCGTGGGCGAAAAGGGCGTGCCCATGGCAACGGCGCTGCCGCTTCTCACAAAGAACGTTGCACGCGCCCTGCAGCTTGCGGGCAAGGGCGAAGTCGCCGTCGGCAAGGACGCCGACCTCGCCCTCTTTGACGAGAACCTGAACCTTGTGCATGTCTTCGCCAACGGCCGCGCCATGATGCGCTCGGGCGAAATCATCGTGAAGGGCACGTTTGAAGAGTAGTCTTCACGGCACTTCACGCCCGCCGCCCTGCCAAGCATTCGACAGGGCGGCGGCGCATCAAACCATGGTTTTACGACATCAAACCCAAGCTTTCATGCATCAAACCCAAGTTTTCCCACGACTCATTTCACCCGCACTTCCCGAAAGCGATATTTTCCCTTGCCCGCTCCCGCCACCGAAGCAATCAGTCCCAGATCACGGAACTTCTTCACATACGCCGTGGCAGTCGTCTCGGAGCAATTCAAAAGCTTGCACACCTCCGCGCTGCTGAACATTGTCTCGCTCAGCTGCGACAGAAGGTGAAGCAGGTTCGCCTTGACTTTCTTCGAGAAGTCCGCCCCAAGAATCGCGTCCTTTCGGGAGTGCGCTTCGGCAGCCATCCCGCCTTTCTTCTTCGGCCGCCCATCGGTCTTGAGTTCCAGATACTCCTCATTGGCGGGGATAACCACCGAAGTTACGTTGTCTGCCTCTGAAAACTCCTTGTAGTAGAGCGCTGGCGAGCCGTTCGCGCACATCGCCCGCTTCGCCTCGCCGATGCCCGTGCCAAAAGCTTCAATGATGCCAAGTCGCTTGAACATGTCGCGAAGCTCGGGATTTTCCGTGTCGCGCTCATTGAAGATGCTGCGTTCGTTCAAGTCAGCGAGCTTCAAAGGCGGCAGCGGCCGGTTGTAGTTGACGATGTTGATCTTCGATTCCGTGATGTAGATTTGAACCGCCTTGGCGTTTTCGTAGTTGTTATGCACCAAGGCATTGGCGACGAGCTCCTCGACAGCCACAAAAGGAAAATTGGCGATCTTGCGATTCTCAGCGACGCCGTCCTCCCGGATGACGAAAGTCTCGAGGAAGTTGTCATTGATATAGTTGACAATATGGTCATACTGCTTCCAAACGGGCCCGGTGAATTGCTTTGACTCCATGCGCCGCTTGGTGCCGAATCGGTCGATGATGAGCTCCGTGAAGGCATATGGCATGAACCGATCCGGCCGATCGGCAAACATCAGCACAGCAAAATTCTTGACGCGCTGTCCGGCGGGATCATTCTTGTCCAAAAGCTGCAGGGACTTTGCGAGCTCCGCCTTCTCAAGGCGCTCCATGATCTTGCGGCCGCTCGTCTTCTGCACGTATTCCGTGAGATAGTCCGTATTGAGGTCATCGATTGTGGCTTCCGCGTTCGTCTGCGACGAGAAATGGAAATTGGCGAACTTCCTCAGGAGGTCATACTCCTCCACGACGCTCGAGAGCCGGCTGTCCGATTCAACGCGAATGTACCTCCCCGGCTTCAGCTTCAAGCTTTTCTCTCTTTCCGCCCGATCGCTGACCATAAAAGGACCGCCCGCCTGCCGAGGCACGACCACGAGCAGGTACTTTCTGCCATCGAGCTCGTTGGCGATGACTTCAAAGGAAACGTTGGGATAAAGAAAGGAACGCAGCTTCTTGATTTGATTTTTCACAAGCTCGAGCCGTCCCTCGTCAATGCCCTCAATGGGCAGCAACGGCACCGTCTTTTTCTCCGCGTCTTGCGCCTCCTCCACGCCAATGAAGACAAACTGGCGGTCGTTCTCATAGTAGTTGTTGCCGTAGGCGCACAGCGTCTTCAAAATGGCGGCGAGCTGATCTCCCGACTTTTTGTACTCGATATAGCTGCATTCGGCCGACTGCCGCAGCAAGATCTCGTTGGCTTCCTTCTTTATCTGGGCGTAGTTCACCGTGCGCTCCTTCTGGGATTCTCTTGAACTCCAGCATTTTAGCTCAAACCAAAGTTTTCGAGCACCAAACCAAAGTTTTTAGGCAAAGCCCCAGGCTTTGCCTCGCCGTTGCTGCCGAAATAATTGACAGAGACAGCCTCCTGCGGCTTGGCGGAATCCGAAAGAACCACGAACCGTGCGCCATCCGCTTGCCCTCCTCGGCGCCCGCTTCAAGCGGTTGTGCAGACGGCCTGGCCCGGCAATTGCCTGGGCCTTCTGCTTTTGGACTGAAGTCGAGGCCTACTGAATTTCCAGCGTTTCGAGCTTCAGTCCGACAAAGAGCGCCACGATGCGCATGAGCTTCGGAAGACACTTCACATTGTCGGCCCTCTCGTAGCGGTGAATCTGCTCCCAGGCCTGAGCCAAAACTTCTGCCTTGGCTTCATCCGTCGCAGCCTTGGGCGCGAGGTACTTCACCTCGATGAGGTAGGATGTCTCGGCGCAGCCTTCAGCAGAAGGCGACGCGAGGATGTCGATGTAGCCCTTCTCTTCGCCGCGGACTTCGACTTCACTGGTGACCGTATAGGCATTCGTGAAATTGAGGGCGCCGATAAGCAGCGTCTGGAAGTCGCTTTCGTGCAAGTGAGCGTAAGCATGCAAGCCGCTTGCCGCTTGGAAACGATTGCAGGTGACGTCAAAAAATGGCTTAGGGTCCCCTGCCGCCAGTGCCTTTATCGCCTTGAGGAAGTCCTTCGCAACGAAAGCATATTGGTCAGCATTGAGAACGTTCTTCAGGAAGTATTCGAAGAACTGTATGCTGACGGCACGATTGGGGATCACGAGAGTCGTGGCGTCGCCCGGTCCAAAGGTGAGAAAGCCAAAATAGAACATGGCCGAAAGCAGCGCTTCGTTGCCAAGCTGGGCCTGTTGATTGAGATTGAGCGCTTGCAAGTCGCCTGAGAACTCAATCGGCTCGCGGCGCAAGGCAAGCTCCACCGTTTTCCGAACGAAGTCCGCATCGCCCAGCGAAAAGATGCTTTCGATCTTCTTGAGATCCTGACCGATATTAGGATCAAGAAGCGATGCCGGCTCCTTTCCCAATCGCTGCAATGAGTGCAGATAGCCAAGGCACATCGTTGGATTGAAGACAGTGGCATCGCTGTAGGTGCTGAAGCGATAACCGTTGTACCACTCCTTCATGCGGGCGATGAGCTCTTCAAGCTGAAAGTTGTAACGATCAAGGTCCAGCACTTGAGGCACCAGCGCCCGCAACTCCTCTTCCGTGAATCCAAACAAATCAGCAAAGGCCGGATCAATCGTGTAATTGGTAGCAATGTTGAAGCCCGAAGTCATCGAATCGAGCGAAATCGACGTCACCCCAGTAATGAAAATGCGGGCGATCGTATCCGTCGTAGCCGCTTTAAGCTTTGTGAAGAAGTCCTTTAGAAAGCCTTCCGCTGAAGTGATGGACTGAAAATGATTCAAATCCTTGGCTAAAACCTCGTTGGCAAACTGGTCGTATTCGTCGATGATGACGTAGAGAAATCGATCACCGTCACCCCGGGAAACCAGCGAGAAGAAGCAGTCGATTAGATCGGCAGCGTTCGAGAAATTGTTCGCAAGGACTTCGTCCTGATTTGATTGAGGATAGCGCTTGAAATACTTTCTGACCGAAGAAAGAACGGACTTCTGGAACGATTTTATCAATGACTGATGATCTGATGCCGCCGAAGCAATGCCGGAAAAGTCCAGATGAAGCACCCGGAATTTGCTCGCCAGCGGCGTCTTGTGCGAGCCGATGTAGGTGCCGGCAAACGTTTGCTCAAATCGATCTGCGACAGCTTCGTCGTAATAGGCCCGAAGCATGCTCGTCGTGAGCGTCTTTCCAAAGCGTCGCGGGCGAACAAGAAAGGGAAACCTGACACCACACTGCTCCAGCTCTTCAATGAAGCGCGTCTTGTCTACATAAGCGCAGCCCTGAACTCGAATGTCCGGAAAGTTGGTGTCGCCGTAGGGCGTAGGCTTGAGCTGGGGCGAAACAGTCATGTCCATGGTCCAAAACACGGCCCAGCGGCAGAATCCGCTGAACTTTATTCAATTATAGCGCCATGACGAATAAGTTATCGCAAATTCATTGAAAAACAGAATCAACTACCGTTAATGTCCATTCACCATCCTTCCTCGCTCCATCTCAGTTCGGCAGGGTTGCCTTGAAACGCAGCCCTCGGCATCCCATCCACCGGGATTTCCCGCACCACGCCAGTCCGCACCCGCCCATTGCAAAACCCCCGCGGCCGCGCTCGCTAAAATGTCGGCCTTAGACAAGGCATCGTCAAGAATGCCTCCCCATTCACTCTGAGTCCAAGGTCCCCTCATGACTTGGCTGACCAACCTTCTTTCAGACCCCAATTCCTTTGCGCATTCGCTTCTGGCGTATTCGCTCATCATTTCCGCCGGCCTCTTCATCGGCCGCTTCAAGATTCGCGGCGTGTCGCTCGGCGTCACGTGCGTTCTGTTTCTGGGCCTCTTCGCGCGCTACATCGGCGTTGCGGTGGACCCCAGCGTCATCAGCTTCTTTCGCAATTTCGGGCTGGTGCTCTTCGTGTTCTTCATCGGGCTTCAGGTGGGCCCGTCCTTTGTATCGACCTTCCGCAGCCGCGGCTGGGGCTTGAACGGCCTCATGTGCCTTGCGGTGGTGCTGAGCCTTGCGCTCACGATCGGAATCTATTTCCTCACAAGCGACACGCTGACGCTCCCGCAGCTCCTTGGCGTTCACTTTGGCGCCATCACGAGCACCCCGGGCCTCGGGGCCACGCAGGAAGCGCTCAGCCTCATGGGCTACAAGGGCGACATCGCCGTAGGCTACGCCTGCGCCTACCCCGTAAGCATTCTGGGGATCATCCTCGTCGTGCTCATCCTGCGCCGCGTCTACAGAATCGACCTCAAGGAAGAGGAGGCGCTTTGGGACAAGGCGCAAGAAATGCAGACCGAAACCCCGATCTACTTTCACGTGACGGTGACGAACAAGGCGATGGAAGGGCAGACGCTGCGCGAAGTGCGCGACTTGATCGGCCGCCCCTTCATCTGCTCGCGCATTCTCGACAACGGCAAGATCACGAGCCCCACCGCCGACACGGCGGTGCATGTCGGCGACAAGCTTCGCATCGTCGCGAGCCCCCAGCACAAGCGTCCCATCATCATCTTCTGCGGCGAAGAGGACAAGACGATCGACCTTGCGACCGAACATTCGCCCCTCGTCTCGCGCCGCATTCGCGTGACCCGCGACGAAATGAACGGCGTGCAGATCGAGTCGCTGCATCTCTCGCGCTTTGACGGCGTCAACATCACCCGCGTCTACCGCGCGGGCGTGACGTTCTTCCCCTACAACTCGCTTCGCCTGCAGCTCGGTGACGCCCTTTACTGCGTGGGTCCCACGAACGCTGTGGCGCGTCTCGCGGCGCTCATGGGCAACGAAGAAAAGCGCCTTGAAAAGCCCAACGTCTATGCGATTTTCCTGGGGATCGCCTTCGGCCTCATTCTGGGAAGCATTCCGATCACGATTCCGCAGATGCCCGCGGCGATCAAGCTCGGCATGGCGGGCGGCCCCCTCATTGCGGCCATCCTGCTCTCTCACTTCGGCCCCCGGCTTCACCTCGTTACCTACACGACGAATTCAGCGAACCTGATGCTGCGCGAATGGGGCCTCACCTTCTTTCTGGCGAGCGTGGGCCTCGGGGCGGGCGACCTCTTCTTTGACGCCTTCATAAACGGCGTGGGCTGGATCTACATGGCAATCGGTCTCGTGATCGCCACCCTTCCGATGCTCATCACCGGCATCGTCGCCCGCAGCTGGTTGAAGCTCAACTTCCACACGATCGCGGGCCTCATCGCGGGGTCGGCGACAAGCACCTCCGCGCTGTCGTTCGTCAACAGCCTCTCCGAAAAGGGCCTTGCCGTCATCAGCTACTCGACGGTGTACCCCCTGGCAATGTTTCTGCGCATCATTTCGGGGCAGATCGTGCTGATGCTCTTCTTTGTCTGACGCAGCGCGCTGCGCGAGCGAAAAAGGCCGGTCCGGGCTCCCGCCCGCCGGCCTTTTTTCGTGACTCAGCCCGTCAGCAGACCTGCACGCCCGCTAGTCGCGAGACTGGCACCGTCCCCGCGTCGGCCCGGGTCATCTTCATCTTGATGTCAAAGGGCGCGCCAAAGTACGCCGACGACGTGACGAGCACGTCCGCCCCGGCCGCCGCGTAGGCGCGGGCGTTCGTGACATTGACGCCGCCCGCCGCCAAAAGA
>CAVJBF010000052.1:0-17396 GCA_963647785.1 Acutalibacteraceae bacterium | reverse complement strand
ACCGTTGTGGCACATGACTTGGGGTGTCGAGCAATTGCCATCCTGAGAGCGAACGTGGCTCCTCCGACTCGTGATGGTAGATTTGGGAGCTTTCGAACTAACGGTTGTGTTGTTGACAAGGTTGTATCACCAGACGAAAGATGCTGTTTTTGGAAGTCCGTTCCTCTGCGAGCCTCAAGCCTGCAGCAAGGCGTTGCACTTTGCTGTGAACCAGTCCGCAAAGAGCCGCACGCGCGCTAGCTCCGCTGACTGCGGGTTGACGAGCATGAAGCAGGGCAGCGGCGGCCGGCTCCAGCCCGGCATGACAGGCACGAGCGTTCGGGGCGCGCCGGCGTCTATGAGATAGATTGCCGGCAGGTCGGGAAGAATCCCTGCGCCCAGTTTCGCCGCCTGTAGTGCGGACGCAAGGTTTTGAAACCGCATGGTGCGTTGCCAGAGCACGGGCGCGCGCCGGCTGCCGTTCACCAGTTCGGCGACGGACGTGCGGGTGTCGCTTTCAAGCAACAGCCCGGTGTGACTTGCGCAGTCTTCGGGTGATGCCGGCGTGCCGAAGCGGGCGAGGTAGAGCGGCGAGGCGCACGCCAGAAAGTGCATGTCGCCTAGCGGCGACACATGGGCGCCGGGTGAGTCTGGCAGCGGTCCGTAGCATTGGGCGACATCGATCGGCGTTTCGCCTGTCGTAAGCAGGGCGTTTTGTTTTTCAGGCGTGAGCTCCATCCATTCGGTTTCGATGCCTGGATGCTCCACTTGGAATTCCATCAGCATTTCCGGCAGGAAGGTTGAGCCGAAGGCAGCGTGCGTCGCTACTGTGACCGGGCCTTCGAGCTCTTGGGCGTTGAGTCTCAAAAGCCGCAGGGCGCGACGGTGGGCCGCGACGACGGGAGCCATTTCGCGATAGGCCCGGCGGCCGAAGAGCGTGAGCTTCGCGGGCCGCGTCGTGCGGTCAAAGAGCGGTTCGCCGAGCGAGGCTTCCAGGGCGGCGATGGCGCGACTGGCGACATAGGAGTCGATGCCTTCGCCCTGGCAGGCCGCCTTGAGGGAGCCCGCGGCGGCAGCAAGACAGAAGAGTCGCCAGGCGCTGAGGTCATTGTTGCGATCCATGCAAGTCTCCTTGAGCTTTTTTGACGAAATCTGAGTCGTTTTGCTCTCATTAGTTGCAATTTTTGCAGTTTGGTGCGGGTTTGGCGAGGCGACGCTTGAGAATATATTCACCTCAGCTTGAAAGGAGACTCGTATGTATTCCCACCTTTTGAAGGGCGGCACGGTGGTCGATCCCGAGCGCCGCTTCTGCCGCATCGCCGACGTTGCCATCGAGGGCGGACGGATTGCCGAAGTTGCGGACAGCATCACTGCGCCCGCGCTGGAAGTCACGGACTGCACGGGGCTGGTGGTTCAGCCCGGCATCATCGACACGCATTTGCACGTTACGCTCGATCCCGCGGCGTATCCCACGGTTGTTCACGCCGGCGTCACGACGTGCCTTGACATGATGGGGCCGGCGGGAAAGGCCATTTCTGAACTCGGCGCGCGTGGAGCTGGACTCAACGTGGCGGTTTTGAACGCCATCCTCCCGGGCAAGAACGTGGAGGGGAACGATCCGAAGCCTGCGGTGATCGAGCGTTTCATCGACGAGTCGCTGGCCTCAGGCGCCTTTGGCGTGAAGCTTCTGGGCGGCCACTATCCGTTGACGCCGCAGGCGACGGCGGACTTCTTTCGCGTGGCGGACGAAAAATCGAGCTACGCCGCCTTTCATGCGGGCACGACGCAGGCGGGATCGAACATCCGGGGCTTTGAGGAGGCGATGACGCTTTTTGACGGCCACCGCGCGCATCTCGCGCATATCAACGCCTACTGCCGCGGCTACGTCGATTCGGAATTGAATGAATGTCGCTGCGGGGCGGCGTTGTTGGAAGCGCATCCCGAAGTCGTGTGCGAAAGCTACGTGTCGCCGAGAAACGGCGGTTCGCTGCGCTTTACGGCGGAGGGTGTTCCTGAGTCTCATGTCATCTGCGCCACCATGAGGCATCTGGGCTACGAACCGACGAAGGCAGGTGTGGAGCAAGCCTTTTTAGACGGTATCCTGGGCGCCGTGAAAGAGACGCCGGACCGCTGCGTGGGACTCATCAGCGGACAGGAGGGTTTTCAATGGGTGCTCGCGCATCCGGACTGCGGCATCTCCTTTGACCGCGTCAATCCCGTGCTGCCGCGCGTCTTCTTTGCGACCGCCCGCCGCAAGGACGGCACGTTCCTTGTGGACGGCATTTCAACGGACGGCGGTGCCATTCCGCGCAACGTCATCGTGACGGAAGGACTGTCGCTGGTGAAGCTGGGCGGGCTTTCACTCATTGACTTCGCTGCGAAGACGTCGCTCCTGCCGGCCCGTCTCCTGAAGCTATCCCGCAAGGGGCGGCTTTCTCCTGGGGCCGATGCCGACGTCACGATTTATTGCCTTGGGACGCAACAGCCCGTGATGAGCTTCATCGGCGGCGAGAAGGCGCTTTTTCATGGCCGCGTGGCAAGCCGGCCGGGCCGCGTCATCTGCACTGAGGCGGGGCTTGAGTCTGTGCGGGCGGCGGGACTTGAAGCCGTGGTCGTCGAGGGCGGCGTTCCGGCGCTTGATCGTCGTTTCTGAGAAAGGAGAAAAGCTATGACCTGGACACTTTGGATTAGGAACAAATTAACCTATAGACCTTGAAAAAGCAATTTTATTTAAAATCAATGAAGAACAAGCTTAGCCCCATCTAAATTGTTTTGTTACTATTCCTTTGGGCGGCGGCGTTGGTAACGGCAGGCGCCGTGTGGGCGCTGGTGAAGCGCTGCGAGACGCGTCTCGTGCTGATTGGCGCGGGCCTGCTGATGTGCTGTCTGTCAATGACGCCCATGATGGCGTTGAACCAGTTCGCCAAATCGATGACGCAAGGTTCGCTCATCATGGCGATCTGCACGTCGCTTGGGTTCGTGGGCGTCATTTCTCACACGAAGTGCGACGTGCATCTCGTGACGATGCTGACGCGACCCTTGAAGAAGCTCGGCCTCTTTGTGCTTCCCGCCTGCATGGCGGTCGTGAGCCTTGTGGGCGTCGCGGTGCCTTCGGGCGCGGGGCTCGTGGCGGCCGTGGGCCCTACGATTATTCCGATTCTGATGCGTTCGGGCTTCAGGCCCGCCGTGGCGTGCGCGGCGATCTGGAGCTCGCTGCTGCCCGCCTACTACAACCCGGGCGTTTCGCACAACGTCTTTTTGGCGAAGATGGCGGGACTCGACGTTGTGCCGTTCATTGAGCTTTCCGGCTTGAAGATTCTGGCGCTTGGACTTCTCTCGATCGTGTTTGTCACGGTGACGGCGATCGTTTTCCATGACTACGAGAAAGGAAGGGATTTTTCGCCCGAAGGGAACACGGCGGCCGACGATCTTCGCGTCAACGTGCTCTACGCGCTGATGCCGCTCGTGCCTGTGGTGATTCTGCTTTTGGGCAACACGGCCGTTCCGGCGATGAAGATGGGCGTTGCGCAGGCGATGCTGATCGGCACCATTGCGGCGCTCGTTGTGACGCGCACCAATCCAGAGGCGGCGAGCAAGGCCTTTTTTAACGGCATGGGCAAAGGCTATGGCAGCATCATCGGCATCATCATCGCGGCCGGGGTCTTCGCGTCGGGACTGCGCGCCTGCGGCGTCGTGGACGCCTTCGTGAACTACCTCACGCACGCCAACGAAATCGCTCGCGTCGGCGCAGCGGCCGGACCGTTCCTGCTGGGCATCTTCACAGGCTCAGGCGACGCTGCAGCCTTTGCGTTCAATGAGGCGGTGACGGTGCACGCGGGCGAATTCGGACTCTCGGTACACGGCCTCGGGATGCTCGCCGTCTTGTCGGCGGCGCTGGGCCGCATGGCCTCGCCTCTGGCGGGCGGGCTCATCCTCTCCACTGGGTTTGCGGGCGGCGTGAGTCCCTTTGACGTTGTGAAGCGCACAGCGCCGGCGGCTCTCGTGATGCTGGCGGCGACGTACTGCCTCTACTGAGGCGAATTTTCTGCTGGACGCAGACAGCCTGCGGCTGTAGCTCGACGAGGTTACGACCAAGGTTCGTGCGCGCCGGCCGAACGGAGGGTGATGATTTACAAAAGATGACGGCGGCAGTCTGACCGTACGACTTAGAATCGCACCATCACAAAGCAGAAGGCGCCCGGAGCTTCGCACGGGCGCGCAAAAAGAAGGAGCCTTCAAGAAATGGTCGATCCCCTCAACAGCCTCATGACGTCCGCTCAGCGTCTTGCCAACGACAGCAGCCTCTCGGAAGACGATTACGTCTATCTCAAGGACGGCAAGCTGCATGTGGAAGGCCGGCTGGGCCACGCCTTTACGCTGACGTCTACGAAGGCGAGGACGTCGCAGGCGCTCTTTCGGGCGTTTGCCAAGTACTACGGCGACGCTGGCCGCAAGGCGCGTACAACGTTCGATCGGAGCTACTTTGGGGACCATCAGCTCAAGGTGAAGGACTTGCGCAGCGCTTTTAAAAAGGCGGAAAAAACGAAGCTCGCTGACATGAAGGCCGCGTTGAGCCAGCGCTACGGTGTGGAAATGGGTGACGCGCTCGCACGTTTGGAGGACCACGTGGAAAGAGGCGGGTCGGTGACGCAGAAGATGATCGGCAGAGCGATGGATCAGGTCTTTGGCCAGGGCGCGTCGGCGGTTGTGATCGGAAACGCCAAAGGAAGCTATCTGGAGTCGATGCCGGAGCTCATGCAGGCAGCCAGCGACGCGAAGGCGCAGATTAATTTGTTGCAGAACCAGCCCAAGCGCGTGATGGCCGCGATTTTCGACGTCTGCCGCCGCGGTCCGCTCACGAAGGCGAGCGTGGAGCAGGCAGTGACGAAGTTCTTCGCCAGCAGCCGGCTCGCAAAGCTTGCTCCCGAACTTCGCAGCCTGCCAGACCATCCGACGCTCGAACAGGTGACGAAACTCTTTTCGAACGCCAATCATCTCTACAAGCAGGCGAAGATCGAGGCGTTTGAGAAAGAGGTAGTGAATGACAGCGCACTGGAAGCGCACCTTGGCCTCAAGAAAAAGTTCGCGGACGGCGCTGAGTTGAGCGAGGCTGAGCGCCGTGCGATCCGCGCCTGCCTGCCGAAGTTGAAAACGGCCGCCAGGCGCCTCCGCCAGGCCGCAATCCGCTTTGTGAAGCAGCATCCGCAGGCGTCCAACGACACGAAGCAGCTCGCCAAGGATCGCGCGGAGGAACTCATCCGCGCGGGGGAATTCAGCGAACAGGCAGTGGCCGACCTGCTGCGCGGCTTGGAGCTGCAGCAGCGCCTTGAGACGGATTATGACTTTGGCGTCGAGCATGAATTGCAGAAGCATGCGGACTGGAGTCCTCAACAAGTGGACTGCTTCCGTCATGTGATGGAGAAGATTCATGGCGAGCATCCCGGCATGAATCTTTTCACGGAAGGCAACAATCCCGTGGCTGAGACGGTGGCGAAGTACGTCGCCGGTGAAAAGGCGGCGCTCCCTGCAGATGTCGCAGCCTACGGGCGCAACGCGGAGATTTTCTATATCGAGGTGCTGGCGCTCGCAGGCGACCAGCTCGCGCCGATGCTCCTTGCCAAGTTTCCCGATCTTGTCGCGCGAGTCCAGGACGGTGAGCCTCTCACGATGAATCTTGCGGCTCAGGTGTGCTTCGGCGCGCCGGCGGAGGTGGGCAATGTCAGCCATCGCCACGAAGTGGAGCGTTGCTTTGAAAATCTGCAGCTGGCGTTTGTAGTCGAGCAGCTGGCGACCCAGGCGGAGCGGGATGAAGCGCTCGCGGCGGCGAGAGGCGCTCTGCCTCAGGGACCGGAGGCGGCTGTCAATGAATATGCGAAAACGTTGCTCAACGCCCGGCTCGACGGAAAGGCCCGCAGCGTGATAATGGCGATGCAGATGGGAC
This sequence comes from Acutalibacteraceae bacterium, assembly GCA_963647785.1. GTDB lineage: Bacteria > Pseudomonadota > Gammaproteobacteria > Burkholderiales > Burkholderiaceae_F > Duodenibacillus. The sequence continues at coordinate 11,476 of CAVJBF010000052.1, read as the reverse complement.
TGAGTCTAGAGGCGGCGCTTCTGCGCAGCGCTGATCTCGAGCGGCCGCTTAAACTCGCGGACTTTGCTGTCAAGCCTCGCGCCGTGATGGGTAAGACGCTTGCGCGGGAAAAGGAGGTGGCGAACTGGTGCATCGACTTCCAGCGTCAGGGCGAAGGCACGAAGGAACCTCGCCATGCCCAGGGCGCGACGCGCATCACGGTGACGGAGCCCGAGGGCGCCGTGACGTTGGAGCACAATGGCTCGGAAGGTTTGACGCAGGAGGAGGCTGCGGCCTTTGATGCGGCGGAGCTCACGTCAAAGCACCAGAAGGTGATTGACGCGCTCACTCGCCTTTGCGGCGCGAATGGGGCGCAATGCACAACGGCGATTGCGCTGTTGAGCCAGTCTGGGCCCGTCGTCTTCAATCGTACGTTCATGCATCTTGTGAAGGGGGCGCACCCTGACGGCGAGCATGCGCCGATGGCTTACGACTTTTCAAAGCGCGCCAACGGCGACGTCGTGCTTCGCATGCAGTCGCCTGCGGATCCGGCGACGGCGAAGCTCGATGTGACGGCGGTAGTTCATCCCGACGGCACCCATGAGGTTGAGGACTTCTCGTTTTTGTCGCCGGCGGCGCAACGGAAGGCGGACGAAGACGCACTCATTATTGAGCCGCTCCTTTGACGGACAGGCAGGCGTGGTTCGTGACGCCGGCATGGGTGCGGAGCTGCCCACGGGCTTCTTGCGGGCGTCTCCTGAGCGGGTGTCATGCCTGACCGAGGAGTCGGGCGCCTGCAGACGATGCCGACCGGCTTCTTAAAACTCTACGGCCTCAATCCGGCAACGGTGGCGATTGTTCTTGGGATCGAACGTAATGCCGACGAGAAGCGCCGGACCATGGTAGCGGTGACGCTCCAGAACCTCTCCGTAGCGCTTGGTTTTGATCTGATCCAAGGCGGCCTGAGCGGAGGCGTCCTTCTTGAGCTCAATGAGGAGCGCGGGCTTCGCTGAGCCCGTTGACGGTAGAAAAAGCATGTCAGCGTAGCCGCGGCCTGCGCCGATTTCTTCAAATCGAATGTAGTGATCTACGGCGCTCAGATAGGCCATGGCGACAACCGTTTTGAGCGCCTGTTCATTGGCGTAAAAATGCGGCGAGGTCTGCGCCAGATGCACTTCTCCAAGGTATTCCGCCACGCGGTCTTCGTTGTGCTCGAGAGTCGCAGCCAGGATGGCGTCGGAGAGTTCAACGGCTTTCACGAGTTCGCTGCGTCGGCCGTTTCGCAAGGAGCGGATGAATTCTTCGCGGATCTCTTCGTTGGGAATGAAGACTTCGGACTTGCTGCTGTCGTAGGCCAGGTAGCCTAGATGAATGAGAAGCGTGAGCACCTTGTCCCGCGTGTCAACGGACACCAGATCGTTGGAAAAAGAGTCTGCATCTACGCGGCATCGCTGCCCGCCCAGCATGGCGACGACGTTGTCCTTCAGTCCTTCGATGTTGAGGTCAAGGTAAATCTTGAGTTGTTCATACGTTTCGGTTTTGTTCCAATAGCCGGTGAACAGCTTTGAAAGCGAAGCCTCCAGCACCGAATTGGGATTGTAGATGTGACCGACTTGACGGAATTGATAGCCGTCGTACCAATGCTGCATCAGGGAAAAATCCACGCCGCGCTTGTTGCAGATGGCTTGAACCTCTGTCGTCGTGAAGCCGACATATTCCGCCAGCTCCCCCGGATTGAGCATGGAAAATTCCTTGAAATCAGTTAAGGCGGAGGAAGTGCCGTATTTTTTGATGGGAAGAATTCCTGTCATGTAGGCGCCGCAGATGCAGCAGGCGGTTGGGTGGTCCTTGAACAAGCTCCGCAGAAAGTCGATGTATTTCTTCTGAATGGCAAAGTCGTTCTTGGCTTCCCTAAAAAGCATGTCCCATTCGTCGATGATGATGTAAAAACTTTCTTCGGTGGCGTTGTTGATGGCGCAGATCATGTCGCTGAGCGAAGTGATGCCAGCGGCGTTCACATCGGGAAATTCGTGCTTGAGCTCGGCAATGATGGCCGACTGCAGTCGATCAACGGTTCCGTCCACGCTGCCGCCTTTTACCACGAAGCCGGTCATGTCCAGAAAAATGACATTGCACCGGTTGAGGTACTGGTCAAACGGAGGGGCTTGCAGAGAAAACTTGTCTTTGGCGGCGTCAGCCACCTTCATTTTCTCAAAGACGGCCCGAAAGTCCGCGCCTTTGGAGTAGAAGGCTTCCAGCATCTGCGCGGCAAAGGTTTTGCCGAAGCGGCGAGGACGTGTAAAGCAAATGAAGCGACGCGATGTGTTCATCACCGCGTTGGTGTAAGCAATGAGTTCCGTCTTGTCTATGTACAAGCCGCCGCGCAACGCCATGCGGAATCCTTTTCCGTTCGGATTCACGTAAGTGCCCATTTTTCGCTCCAAAGAACTGTTGGCAGGGATTTTAGCCGGGAATTTCAAGCTTTCTGTCCTGGGAATGAATCAGGCTGCGTCTTTGGATTGGCGTTGCAGTCAAGCGATTGCGTCAGATCACGCGTTGCGGCGACAAAGTGAAGAAGTCGATAGACTGTCGCAGGTGAGCGGTTTGGCTCCAATGAGCCGGTATCATTGTTTATTAAGCAGAAAATATGGAAAACGCAAGCATGATTCCTTATCGGCCCGAGTATTTGGACTATCGTCCAATTTTCACCGATGCCGAGAAAAACGAGCTGGCTGCTCTGGCGGCCGATCTGCCGCTCTCCGAGTTGAAGACGATGCCGCGGGCCTTTGAAAACAGCGCCATTGAGTACGCTTTTGTCTCCAGTCAGATTGAGCGCAACTCGTATACGTTGAAAGACACGGTCGCCTTGTTGAAGTTTGGCATGACGGTTGGGTCGAAGCCGTTCAATGATGCGTTGATGATTAAAAACATTAATGAGGCTTACGAGGCCATCTGTCTTCGCGAGAACGCTATTTATCCCACGCTTTCAAAGCCATTTGTGTGTGGTCTTCACGAAACGTTGTCGCATGGGCTGCTGCACAAGTCGGAATGCGGGATTCTTCGTGAAAAACCCGTCACCATTGCCGGCACAAGTTACGTGCCGCTTTCGGGGGCTGCGATGCTGGATGCTGAATTGAGCAATTTGCTTGAAGTGGCTCGGTCGATCGAGAATCCGTTCGAGTGCGCGGTTTACGTTCACATGAATCTGGCCTACCTGCAGTGCTTTAGCGACTGCAACAAGCGGACGGCGCGGCTGATGCAGACCGCGGTCATGGCCGACAAGGACATCATTCCCGTGTTGTTGCAAACGACGGATATCGTGGAGTACCAATTTTCTGTGGTGGATTATTACGAAACCGGCAACTATCGTGGGTATGCCGATTTATTTGTCCAAGCCTTCAGGCATTCTGTCGATCAGGTGTTGGGCCGGACGCCAGAGCAACAAGAGGCGCAGGCGCTGGCGGAAGAAGCCATTCGCAGGCGGAGCCGCAACAAGTGTTGAAAAAGGTCGTTGTGACGCGATCAGCGGCCCGGGTTCGTTATGCTCCGAGAACCGGCGGATTTGGCACCGCATCGCCCCGTGTATTTGGAGCGGATTTACCGGGTTGGAGAGGACGGATTGAAGAGAGCCTTGAAAGCATGAAATAACTATAATTATCAATAAACTACTGAAGTGTAATGTATAAATGAGACAGTATGAAATGCTAAAAAAAGACAAACCGAACTGTATAATTCAGACAAAAATTTCAGGAGTTTGTCATGGTTGCTTACTTGTCTCGTCTCATGGAATCGGAATTCGAGGCGTATTGCTCTTTCATGCGTGTTGTGTTGGTCTGTGGGCCTCGGCAATGCGGCAAAACGACACTTCTGCAGCACATGCTGACCACCAAAGATGTTCTGTTGTCCTTTGACGATGCCGATACGTTGGAAGCGGCAAAGTCCGATCCCAATGCCTTTCTTCGAGGTTATCTCAATCGGGCAAACCGCGTCGCGATTGATGAGGTGCAAAAGGCTCCCCTTCTGTTTGGACAGATCAAGTACGTGGTGGATCGCGACCAGGAACCCGGACGCATTCTTCTTTCCGGCTCTTCCAACTACCGGGCATTGCCGACGGTAAACGAATCCATGGCCGGCCGCTTGGGGCAGGTGCGGCTCCGTACGTTGACCGCAGCCGAAATTGCCGGGGTAGACAAACGGAATTTCTTCTCCGATCTCATTGCTGGTAATTTTGGAAAACTGTTCTATTCGCCCGAAGAATGCAGTAAGGACATTGTGTTGGAGAAAGCGCTGGCTGGAGGATATCCGGCAGTGTATTCAGCACCGGTAAAGGCCAAGAAGATTTGGTTCCGCGATTACCTGACTGCTTTGGTCGACAGAGATCTGCTGGAAATTGCCGACTTCCGCAAGAAGGAGTTTCTGAAACAGATCCTTTTCCGTATGGCTTCGGTCTCCAGCCGTACGGTTAACATGAGTGAGATGAGCCGCAATTGTCAGAAAGATCTGCGGATAGTCATGAAGTTCATAGAGGCCTTGCGAACCATGTACCTTATTGATGCCGTGCCGGCCTGGACTCGGAAACCGTATGAACGCATGACGAAGTCACCGAAGTGGGAGCTGACGGACACCGGACTCATGAGCGCATTGCTCGGCCATTACAGCCTCGATGATTTAAAGGCTTGGTGTCAAACCAACGCTAAGGCAGGGTCGGACTTTATCGGTAACTTGATTGAAACCTGGGTATACAACCAGATTGCCCCGTTGGCTGAGTCCAGCGGCGATTGGGAGATCTTCCATTTGAGGGCCTCGCAACGTCAGGAGATCGACTTTATTCTCGAAAATCCCCAGGGTGAGATGATCCTGATCGAAGTCAAGGCCGGGGAATCTATCAACAATAAGGATTTCGACAATATCCGGTGGTTTAAGGAACGTAACGTCGACTCGGTTGTCTGCTCAATCATTCTGTACTGCGGACAGGCGTTGCGGGACTACGGTGATAACTGCTACGCCGTGCCGATGGCTGTGTTGTGGTCGTAAGACGCAGAACCAAATTTTTCGGATCAACGGGCGAGCTGGCAGATCAACGCGGTCTTGTCCACGTAGATCTTTTTTTGAAGCCGCAGTGTCTTGAAGTCAGAAGAGCCCAAAGGCAGGGTGGGCAGATTATTGAAATCAGTCATAGCTTTCCATCCTCGCCGAAGCATTATCGCCTGGCTGATTAAGACGGTGACAATGGTGATTCTGGAATTGAATTCAACGCATTACGCCGATTTTCGGGCGGCGTTTTGCGAGCGGTGGTTCAGGTTCGGGCGGATTCCGACAAACGGGAGCGTCAGAAAGGAGGCAGGACGGCCCGTCCCGATCGCTTAGACAAAGCCGCCTCCGCAATGAAGCGTTTTGCGGAGGCGGCAGGCGGTTGACGCCTGAGGACGTCGTCAGCGACGGCTACACCAGGATCATCGTGGCGGCGATGGTGGCGATGAGGGCGCCTGCCATCGGAATCGCCGTGCGGCGGACGATCTCAAAAGGCGAAATCCCAGAGCATCCCGCAACGGCGACGATGACGCCGGTGATGGGGGAGACGGTGCGGCCGAGGGAGGTCGCAAACTGCATTGGCAGAATCAGCAGAATCGTCGATACGCCGAATTCGCGGGCGAAGTCCGGAACGAGCGGCGCAAAAGCGAAGAAGGGCGCGTTGCCGCTGCCCATGACGATGGAGATCACCGTGATGAAGAGCGTCATGACGATCATGATGAGGGCGCCGGAGAGGCCGAGGCCCTTGGTGACGTCGATCAGGTAGGCGACGGTGCCCGTCGCCATCAAGCCCTGAGCGAACGTTTCGCCCGCGACGATGAGCGTCACGACGCGCGCAAACTGCGTGCCCATGGAATCAAAGAAAGCGATGGCCTTGTCGAGCACTTCCTTTACAGGATGGCGGCAGCATTCGAGCACCAGTGCGATGGTGAAGGAAAGGAACATGGCGGTCGGCACGTCGAGCTTGATGCCGGAGACTACGAACTTCGAGAAGATGAAGAGGAGGATGAGCGGAATCATCGGGAGCACCATGTAGAAGGCGGGGGCGCCCTTGAAGTCGATCTCCTCCGCGGCGGCGCCGGACTCGACCTGCCAGGCCTTGTCGCCGTCTCGCTTGTCGAACCACTTCTGCGTGAAGTAGTGGAGCACGGCGATCACGGTAGCCACGGCAAGCGACACCGGGATTTGGTAGTCAACGAAGTAGGTCATGGTGTCCATGCCGCCGAACTTCGCCGCGAGGTTGGCGTTGCCGGAGGCGGGGCCCAGATCCAGACAGCCTGAGGTGGCGATGAGCGCCGCGGCGGACAAGGGAGAGACCCCGAGCTTCACGAGCACTGGATACATCGTCACCATGAGAAGCATCGCCAGGCCGGAGGCGCTCGGGATGAAGACGTTCATGATCTGGCCCACGATGTAGCTCAGGGCGAGGACGAGGTAGGGCGAATTCAAGAGGCGCAGCGGTCGGCTCATGACGTCTGCCATGCGCGCCGAGGCGCCGATCATTGACATGTATTTCGAGTAGCCGGCGGCCGACATGATGATGAGGCCGAGCCCGGCGACGCGCGAGCTCATGATCGACGAGATGCACTTGAAGGGATCGAATCCCTCCCAGCCTGTTGAGGCCACTTTCTTCGGGAGGACGCCCGCGGTGTCAATGAATCCCATCTGATGGAGAACGATGGCGGCAAAAAGTAGGATCAGACCGCCCGCAAAGAGGACGAACTGTGCGCGGAAGTGCTTCAGGAGGCATCGCACCATGAAGACGGTGACGAGCAGTGAGAGAATGACGCCTGTCATTGAGAGGCTCCGATGTGGTTGAGGGGCGCCGCGAAGGCGGCGGATTCAAAATTCAAGTTTCGCCGGATGAAAAAGAGGGCTCAGGTCGGCGATGCCTGCGACCTTTGGAATTTGGTTCAGAGGCCGTTTACGGCCTTTACAAAGCCTGTGAAGACCGCGCGGCCAATCGGCATCGATTCGGTGTCCTGCAGGTCAAAGTCGGCCTTGTGATGCCCGTTATGGTTGCATCCCCAACGGAACATGCCGCCGCGGCCGCCGTGGGAGACGACGCGCTTTAACATCATCGTGAAGTCTTCGCTGCCCGCGGGCGTGTTGAGTTCAACGATGCGCTTGACGCCTGGCACGGTCTTGGCGACGTCGCGCACGATGTCGAGCACCTCGGGGCACTCGATCAGGGTCGTGGCTTCGCCTGCCTTTGTCACTTCGGCCTTCACGTCGTAGCTCTCGGCGTTCCCTCGGACGATGCGCTCCAAGCACTCGCACATGTAGTCGTTCACCTCAGCGGTTTCGCCGCGCACTTCTGTCTGGATATAGGCGTGCACGGGCGTCACGTTGCGGCTTTCGCCGGCGACGAGCTTTCCTACGGCGACGCGGCTCGCGCCGTCGCCGTGGCGAGGAATGCCCGCCAGCTGCATGGCGGTGGAGCAGGCGGCCATGAGGGCGCTGCGGCCTTTGTGCGGCTGGTTGCCGGCGTGCGAGGGCGTGCCGGTGAAGCGGATGTCGTACTTTGTGCTGGCGAGCACGCCGCCGTGGACGAGACCAACTTCGCCCAGCTTCACTTTGCCGCCGCAGTGCGAGCTCAGAATCCAATCCACGTCGTCGAGAATGCCGGAGGCGGCGATGGCCGCGGCGCCGCGCACGCCTTCTTCCGCGGGCTGGAAGACGAGCTTTACGGTGCCCTGGAGCTCTGTCTGATGCTCCATCACCCAGCGGGCGACGGCAAGTCCTACGGCCGTGTGGCCGTCGTGGCCGCAGGCGTGCATGAGGCCGGGGCGCGTTGAGTGAAAGCCGCCAGCGTTGGGGGCGTGCTTTGGATCGTCGGTTTCTTCGACGCACACGCAGTCCATGTCAAAGCGCAAGGCGGTGACTGGGCCTGGGCGGCCAGTGGAGAGCACCGCGACGCAACCCGTGTAGCCGTCGATGGATTTCAGAAAATCAGCAGGCACGCCGTTGCTGGCAGCGCGTTCGAGCGCCTTTTGAACGACGTCGGGGGCGCGCCCCATGACGGCGTCAGTGTTGATGATCGCAAGGCCCGTGCGCACATCCCGAAAGCCCAGCGACTTCAGGCGGCTCACAACGTACCAGGTCGTTTCGAATTCCGTCCAGCCTTCTTCTGGGATCGTGTGAAGGTGGCGGCGGTCAGAAATCATCTCGTCGAGCATCGGCTCCATGGTGCCTCCAAGGCATTGCAGATGAGGGACCATTTTACGGATGCGGTGCGGACAGTCGGCTGAGGCGGATTCCTTGCTTTTGTTCGTCTTTGCATGGAGCTTGCTGGAGCGCGGGTGCAGGAGCCTCGGCAAGGCAATGTTCAGTGTGTCAGCTTGCGCCAGAGGTTGCTTTCTCCGCGTAGTGCTCGCGCACGGCGCGGCAGAACCGTTCAGCCGCCGTCGACAAGTATGCCTTTGCGGACCAGGCGATGACGAGCGTGCGGGGAGGAAAAAGGTTTTCGAGCGAATAAAACCGGCACTGATCGCGGGCGGGGTTGCAGCCGGCGAGCTGCTCCTGAATCACGGTGCAACCCGCGCCGGCGGCGGCAATGGCGAGCCGGTTGCCGGCGGTCTGAGAGCGCACTGAGGAAAGGGGGATGGTCGTGCCGACAAAGCGCGAAAGCACTTCCCGTCGGTCTTCGTGTTTGAAATTGACGATCATGGGGAACGTCTCGAGAAAGCGCTCGCTGCCGGAAAGAAGAGGATAGTCGCCAGTTTCGCTGTAGTTCGCGCCGCAGCCTTCGGGCGTCGCGCTTTTAGGAACGGCGAGCAGAAGGCGTTCTTTGAAAAGCGCGTAGCCGTTCAAGTCGGGCGTCATGAGAGACTCGAACGTCATGCCGACATCTGCCGCGCCTTGAAGGAGCGCCGCTGGAACCTGTTCCACGGGCATGTTCTGGGAAAGGTCGATGATGACGCGAGGGTGGCGCTGTGCAAAGCGGCCAATAACGGGGGAAAGCGCTGCGTTCGTGCGGTCTGAGTTGGAGGCGATGCGGATCGTTCCTTCCTCTTGCGACGCCTGGTCATGACAGTAGGCGAGCGCCCGACGTTCCAGTACATTGATCTCCCGCAGCCGCTCGAGCAGCCCGCGGCCGACGGCGGTGAGCGTCACGGGCTTTGTTTGCCGGTTGACGAGCGGGGCGCCGTAGCGCTCCTCCATGTCCCGGACGTATTTGGAAAGATAGGGCTGGGCTACTTTCATACGCTCGGCGGCGCTTATGAAGGTGCCGTAGCGCGCCAGAGACTCCAGTGCCACAAGGTCGCGTTCTTTCATAATCATTTGATTATAGGTTATGCAAAACTGCGTCTAGCTTCGTTTTTTGCTCATCGGTAAAATGACCTAGGTAAAGAGGTTGATGAACGCGCGTTTCTCTTTTTTTCAAGGCTTTTCTATTGTTGCGCTTTTCGGTGTCGGCGGCGGAAAAACCTTGATGTGATAATCAAAGACATATGCCTTCTCGTGATTTTTGGTGCAGAAGGCGTGGAGAGGAATCATGCGCAAAATCGTTCTCGCGGCGGCTGCCGCCGCTTCCGTCACTGCCATGGCCGCGTCTGCGTCTGCGGCGGACGTGATCAAGCTCTGGCCCGAAGGCGCCCCCAACAAGAGCACGATCACGGAGGCCGAGTACACGAACGCGCAGGGCGCGATCTTCAATGTCACCGAAGGCCGCCTTGAAGTAGCCGTGCCGAAGAAGAATTCCGGAAAGGCGATCGTCCTCATCCCCGGGGGCGGCTACGGCAACCTCTCGATGGATTCGCTCACGACGAGCTACATCCCCTATCTTTTAAAGCAGGGCGTGACGGTCTTCACCTTAAAGTACCGGCTTCCGAAGGGGAACCCTGAGGTGCCGCTTGCGGACGCCAACAAGGCGGTGCAGACGGTTCGGGGTCTCGCGTCGAAGTATCGCTTCCATCAAGTCGGCGTCATGGGCATGAGCGCGGGCGGTCATCTTGCCGCGATGGCGAGCGTCTCCTGCTCTGGGGACGCTTGCCCCGACTTCTCGGTCCTCGTTTATCCGAACATCACCATGATGCAGGAGGAAAGCCAGCCCAAGAGCTCCTGCCGCAACAATTTGATCGGCAAGGATCGCTCCGTTCAGTACGATGTGCGATTCTCCGCCTACAAGCACGTGTCGCTCACGACGCCGCCCGCGTTCCTTGCGGTGTCCGCGCAGGACGAATACGCGGGGTCGCTAGGCTCCTTGCTCTACACGCGGGCGATGATTGAGAACAATCGTCCAGTGTCGCTGCACGTTTATCCCACGGGCAACCATGGCTGGAAGATCGGCAAGTCGGAGAAGTTCCCGGACGGCGACAAGTTTGAAGCCGATCTTACGGCGTGGCTTGCTGACATGAAGTAAGGGAGGTTCATCATGCTGAAAAAACTCACGGCAGCGGCGGTGCTGGCGCTTGCGATTGGGGTTGCGTCCGCAGCAGACTACACCGTGAAGCCCAAGGTGACGTCCTTGAAAGTGACGCCGAAGACGGTGCTTCTCGTCGGGAATTCCTTCATGTACTACAACTGCGGCGTGAACGGCGCATTGTCCGGAATTGTGAAGTCAAAGGGCGACAAGCTCGGCTCCACAATGGCGACGATTGGGGGCGCAGGGCTCGACTGGCACGACGTGAAAAGCTACTTGAGGCCCAATGGGCTTCGCAGCTATTCCACGAAGAACGATGGCAGCAACAAGCTTGTCTTCCACCAGTACAAGGATGGAAAGGTTTTTGACGCAGTGGTGCTGCAGGACAACAGCCAGGGGCCGATTCATCCGGAGCTGGCGAAGTTCTTCAAGAAGTTCGCCGCCATTCACACGAAGGACATCCGTGCGACTGGCGCAGAGCCACTTTTTATGATGACCTGGGCGTACAAGGGGCGGCCAGAGATGACGCAGCAGCTCGCCGACGCTACGACGAAGGTTGCAAACGAAAACAACGCCATGGTGATTCCCGTGGGCCTTGCGTTTGCGAAGTCGCTCGCGGAACGGCCGGACCTCACGATGACCGTAGCGGACAACCGGCATCCCACGGCGGCGGGCACCTATCTGGAGGCGGCGGTGCTCTACGCGACGCTGATGCACAAGTCGCCTGAAGGGGCGGAGTTCAACGGAGCTTGCGAGAAGCCGCTCGCGATGGCGGATGCAAAGCACCTGCAGTCCGTGGCGTGGAGGACGGTGAAGGAGTTCTTCGGGTGGTAGTCGGTTGAAGAGTGCTGGGTGAGCGCCCGTTGGCAAGCGTACTGTGAGCGTGCGTCCCGCTGTGGCGCATGCTCGCACAACTGCCCGAAAAAATCCCTCCAACTCCGTAATTTCAAGGCGTCGCGCGCCAGTTTTGGCTAGAATCTTCTGCCTCAGAAAATTAGGCTATTCCGGCATCCCTGTGGGTACCGTAAAGGCATCCGCCTCAGGCGGGGCAAGGCTTGCGGCCGGGCAATGGGATGCAGATTTTTGAACAAACCAGCATCA
>CAVJBF010000051.1:0-17575 GCA_963647785.1 Acutalibacteraceae bacterium | reverse complement strand
GTTTTTTATTGCGCTTCGCCGAAAGGAGCTTGTATTTGAAGGTTCTCATGTTTGGAATGATACAGCGATCTTCCGTAGTTTTGAACACAACAACCTTGGCGCCTTATATCCCCCTCCTGAAGGAACGGGTTTTACGGCGCGGGTGATAAGGAACAGCAAAACAATAACTTTGCTCTCTTTTTTGAAATAACTTACGTTAATTCAACGAACTAGTCAGCGTAGATCACTAGGTTATTTTCAAACAGTTCCTAAGAACGTTGTATGGGGTAATGGCCGTCAGCGATACACCGTCTTTCTTCGTCAGCGGATAACAGAGGTAGTTGGCCTTGATCAGAACGGGAGGGTCATCCCCGGGTTCTATGCCGCCGGTGAAGTCGTCGGCGATTGGCACGGTGAAGATCGCTACGGCGGCAATGCGGTCACCGGCAACATTGTCTTCGGTCGTATCGCAGCCGATGTGGCGGCCGGGAAGTAGGGCTATCTTCGGAGAGTAAAAAGACGGCTCCTCAGTGATGGGGAGCCGTTTCAATAAGGGGAAAGATACTCAGGAACTACACGTTTCTCAGCGCCTTGTATTTCGTGAGGAGGTTGTGCATCCGATCAGCGTCGGTGAGCAGCAACGGGTCAAAGAACTCTTCGGCCTGTTCTGCCGTGAACTGCCCCGTTTCAATGGCTGCCTGTTTGACGGGAATCTTCTTGGCAATCGATTCCAAGGCGATCTTGAGTCCGGTCTTATAGCCGTGCACGACGCTCACCATTGTCACGAGAGCGGTCGTCCGTTCCGCATCTTCACGCGTTTTTTCTGCATTGAGTTTGATGCCTTTCACGCAGCGTTCGGTAAAGATCGGGAGCGCGCGGGTCAGTAGACTCATAGAATCTAAAAGGTTCTTCAAGAGGAGCTGATCCGCAATATTGAGATCGAGTTCGCCCTTTTCGACGGCCATCGTGATGGTCATATCGTTGCCGCAGACCTGCTGCGCGACCTGAATTACCATTTCAGGCAAAGCAGGATTGACTTTCCCCGGCATGATGGAAGAACCGGCCTGCACCGCAGGGATCTGGATTTCACCAAATCCGGCGAAGGGGCCGGAACCCATGATCTTCAAGTCATAACAAACTTTGCCGAGCGTCACGGCCAAGCATTTAACAAGTCCCGAGAGGTAAAGATAGCTGTCCGCGTTCTGCATCCCGTCAAAGACATTGTCTTCGTAGCGGACGGAAGGATCGACCGTTTTCTGCAATTGGCGATAAACGGCTTCTTTATATCCGGGAAGCGTTCCGACACCGGTACCGACGGCGGTCCCGGAGAGGGTGAGCGTCAGCCAATCTTCCATGGCAAGTTCAATGCGCCGGCGCTGACGACGGATGCCGGAGAGATATCCCGAGAATTCCTGTGCAAAGGTGATGGGAAGGGCATCGTTAAGACACGTGCGCGCCAGTTTCACGGCGTCCCCGAACTCGTTAATCTTCTCTTCGAGCACTTCTTCCAGTGCTTTGGTGGCTTCTACAAGTTGCTTGGCGGCTTTCCAACAAACGATCTTCATCGCGCTTGGCACGGAGTCGTTGGTGGATTGGCACATATTGACGTGCGTGTTGGGGTGTACGCGGTCATAACCTTTGTGCCCCGTAAGAATTTCGTTCGCGCGGTTGGCAATCACCTCGTTGATATTCATGTTGATGGCGATGGCACCGCCGCCGCAATACATATCCACGTTGAATTGATCCGCCATTTTGCCTTTGAGGAGCTCGTTGCAGGCCTGGACGATGGCGTCGCTCAATTCCGGTTTCAAAGCACCGATTTCAGCGTTGGCAAGGGCACAGGCGCGCTTGACTAGTGCCATGGCTTCAATCACGTCGGGATAGTGGTTGAGTTTGGCAAAGCTGATGTCGCCTAAAACGAGGGAGCGGGAGGTCTGGATCCCGTAGTAGGTATCGTCCGGAATTTCCATGGAACCTAAGAGGTCGGTATCTGTACGCATGGTTTCACCTTTAGAAAACAAATTGGATCATGATGAAGGAGATCGCGAGCGAGACTGCGAGCGTGATGAGTCCCGGGCGCATGAAGCTGTGGTTCAAAATGTAGTTGCCGATCTTCGTCGTGCCGGTACGGTCAAACGCGACGCAGGCAATGGTGAGGCCGCCCGTGGGGATGAAGAAGTAGCCGCTCGTCGCCGTCAGCATGGCAACCAGGTTCGAAGGCGCAATGCCGAGGGTGACGCCCAAGGGCATGATGGCGCGAACCGTGGCACCGTGGCTGAAGAAGATGGCCGAGAAGAAGAACAGCACCAAGGCGAAAAGGATCGGATACTGCGCAACGATTCCGGACAACGACTGGATGAAGAACTCCTTGTGCTGCGTGAAGTAGGTATCCATCATCCATGCGATACCGAAGACGCTGACGACGCCCATCATGCCGGACTGGAAGACGCTGGTTTTAATGACTTCGGCCGGGGAGATGCGGCAGCAGAGCGTCATCACGCAGGCGGAGAGCAGCATCAGGATTTCAAGCGTTTCAGGAATGCTGAGCGTGACGGTCTTTCCGGCGATTTCCCAAGACGGAGCGAGATCTCGGCAGGAACCGAAAACAATGATCGCAACGACGACGGCGCAGAAGATGTACACCGAGCGGCGGGCGGAAGCGCTGATGACGCGTTCCTTCTTGGCCCCGGCTTTGACGGCTTCAAGTTCACCGCTTGCGACGCGCTTTTGGTATTCCGGGTCGTCCAGCAGTTCTTTGCCACGGCGGTAAACACTGATGGCCCCGACGGCGCAGCCGATGATGGTGGCAGGGACAGTCACCATGAGAATCGTGCCGAGCGTGATGCCGAAAGGCGCCATCACGACCAACATGGCTGCGACGGCCGCCGAGAGCGGACTTGCCGTAATGGCCTGCTGGTTCGCCACGAGAGCGATGGACATCGGACGTTCCGGACGAATGCCGGCTTCGGTCGCCACTTCAGCGATGACGGGGTAGAGGCAAAGACTCACATAACCCGTGCCGCAGAAAATCGTGCTGAGGTACGTGACGATGGGCGCAAGGAACGTGATGTGTTCTGGGTGACTGCGCAGAAGGCGTTCGGCCCACTTCACGAGAAGATCCAAACCGCCGCCTGCCTGGAGCGTAGAAGCCGCCGTGACCACCGCCGTAATGATGAGCATCACGTCAATGGGGGGGGCAGCCGGTTTTAGTCCGAAGATGAATGTCAGGACAAAGAGTCCGGCGCCGCCAGCCATCCCGAGACCGGCGCCGCCGAGTTTGGCGCCGATGACGATCGCCAGAACGACGACGAGCGTCTGTAAAATAAACATCGATGTCATAAAGACCTCCTGTTGCGATGGTGAGAAATATTCATCAAAGAGCTAAGATGAATAATATTCTCCATCATACCAGTTTTGCTTTGGGATTAACCCTATCTATATGACGAAAATTACGCACGGTCTGCTCGATAAGCTTCGCGAGCTCGTTCCTACTCTGAACGGACAACAAAAGAAGGCGGCTGTTTTTGTTCTGGAAAATTACAAGACCAGCGCCTTTCTGAATTCCACGCAACTCGCCTTGAAGGCTGAGGTCAGTGCGGCAACGTTCAATCGCTTATGCACGCAGCTCAATTTCTCCGGGTTCTCCGCTTTTCAAAAGGAACTCCGGAACGTCGTTCAAACCGAATTGACATCGGTTGATCGCGCCAAAGAAAAAGATCCGGCGGGAGACACATTAAGTTCGGTACTTCAGGCAGAGACTTCGGCTATGGAGCGAGCCTTCGAGCAACTCTCGCGGCCGGCGTACGAGAAAGCCATCGAATTGATGGTTAAACGGCGTCGTCTTTTTATTGTTGGTCATCAGGCGTGTGAACCGGTGGCGATGTATGCCGCGTATACCTTCTCGAAAGTCCGAGGAGCGGTTGAAGTGCTGGATATCTCTCAACTCAGCAGTTTGGGAACATTTAATTCGCTGGATGAGAACGACGTCGCTTTGGTATTCGGTATGCCTCGCTATCCCGTTAAAACGGTCGATACGCTTCAGGAATTGAAGAAACACGGTGTGCCGGTGATTTTGGTGACGCACAGCGAGCTTTGCCCTTACACGGTCTTGGCGGACGTTACGCTCGTTATGTCGATTCAGTACCACCAGTTTACGGACGGCCTGTCACCTCTGATTTCTCTCGTGAATGCGTTGGCGATCGACCTTTATAAGTTAGACGAGGCCGAGGGGAAGCGTCGTTTGGAAATGTTCGAGGACTTCGCCCGATATTTATTTGTGCAGGGGAAATAGGCGGCTGGCTTTGGTTAGGAACACCATTCTCGCCGAATCTTTTCTCGGAGTTGTTCCGTTGAGTTGAGCCCGAGCTTTTGGTACCCTGAAAGTAACATTTTGGTCACACGCTTTTGCTAGCGGGCGGCGTAGCGTCAGCGGCCAGTGGCGCCATCTACTGCCTCGGTGAGTGGCAAGTTCTAAACGGTTTTCGGCTGTGATGAAGTTTTTACGGGATGGCCCTGACTGCAGTACTTGAGGACGTCTGTAGCGCCTGACTGCCTGTCCACAGACGACCTGGCTCAACCGAATCCGCCGAGCAGGAGGGAGTCAAACGTCCACGCGTAGCCCAGCTCCAGGCTGTACTGACGCTTGCGTTTGTAGACATAAATATCCACATTTTCCTTCTTCACGCGCACTTGGCTGGGCATAGTGCCCACAGAGACGGACAAAACTAGATAATTCCGCCTCTTTGAGAGTTACCAAATTGTTCGATGACCACTTGTTAAAATCTATAAAAAAGTCCTTAAATTTACTGAACTAACTCAGATTTACTGAAATGTCAAAATCCAAACCTATTGACGAGTTAGTAAAATGTAACTTTCAGGTTACTACGTCTCCGAGATGTCGCCGAAGGTTCACCACTGCATGGGCGGCGTAGCGACAGATGTGCACACGGCGGTGCTGGACGTGATGACTGACGAGCCGATTCCAGGACTCTACGCGGCGGGTGAATTCGTAGGTGGTATTCGTGGGGCGGTTCGCATCGGCGCTTGCGGGTGATGGACTGCCTCGTCAATGGCAGAGAAGCGGGACGCGAGGCTGCTAAGAGCAAAGCGTGGTGTTGAAGCGATGGGCCGCTCTTTGAGTGGTTCTAATCTGTTTGTACGAAGCAGGACGCCCCGGAAAAACCGGGGCGTTCGTATCGTTGGGAGGCTTCAAAGGAGCTGCATTTTCAAGACTTTGAGAACGCGGCCGATGATCTTCACTGAAATGTCGCCATTAGGCTGTATGTCAAGACTGCTGTAGGCTGGGTTGTGGCAGGAGAGGCGCAACACCTGCTTCGGCAGTCGTTCAATGCGGCGAATCATTGGTTCGCCGTCCACGAGCAGAAGGTAGACGCCTTCTCGGATTGACTCGCAGTCAGCGGTGTCAACGAAGACGCTTTCGTGGTCGTCAATGAGAGGCGACATGGCATCGCCCGCCGCCGTCATGACTTTTACGTTTTCTGGCTGAGAGTGCGGGAACTGGAGAAGGAACCACTGGCGAGGAAACGGAATGCTCTCAGGATTTTCTTCATCAGAGGCCTTGCTGGGTTCTTTGCCAAACTTGAGCATTTCGAGCATCACGCAGTCGTCCCAGTCGACTGGAATGGCATTGCCTTGATGCTCGGCGCCGGTCATCAGCCATTGAGTAGTGACGCCGAGTATTTTGCAGGCCGCCTCTACATCGTCGTAGCGAGGTTGCTGGGTCACGCCATCGATCCATTTTTTGATGCCGGCCGGTGAAATACCAGTCGCCCGAGATAGATCTGCGGCGCTCACGCCGCTCTTTTCCATGGCTTCGTGCAGCCGTTCGTGCCAAGTAGTCATCATCACCTCAAAGTTAATTTAATGGAAACTATTTGTGGCAATACTTTACCAAAGTAAATTCTACATGACAAGTGTTGCGACAATGGTTAATTTCTTGGAACGAAAGTAGCGAAATCGCTCGCTTTGGTGATGCGACGCTATGCTGTGTCCAAAGAAAAGAGCCGAGACAATCATCTCGGCTCTTTGGGCTTTGGAGCAACGGTGCAGGCGGGCTTACCCGAGCTTCACAAAGCCTACGCCGTTACGAATCTCAAACTGCGTTCCATAGGGCGCCGAGAGCTTCTGCAGGTGTTGCAGCGTGGCTTCGGAATGAGAGAGGCTGGGGATGCCGCGCTGGGAGCGCGTGCCTTTCTGGGCGAGATCGATCGGATGGAGCTTCACTTCCGTGATCTTCCCGTCTTCCATCGTCCAACTTGGCATGACGGCGCGCCAGATGTTTTCCTGCACGATGTAGCCTTTGGTGCCGTTTTTGGATCGGTGATCCATGTAGGCGCCGATCTTCATGCTGTCGGGCAGGCTCTTGCTGGCGAAGGCGTCATAGGGCTGCAGCGCCACGGTTTCCGTTTGGAAAATGAAGTTTCCGAGGCTGTAGAAGATGAGGCCGCCCTGATAGACCTCGATGCCGCGCAGTTCATGCGGACCGTGGCCGATGACGGCGCTGGCGCCCGCCTCAATGCACTTTCTTGCAAACGTCTCCACGAACTGTGCCGCCACTTGAGAGTCGGCGCCGCGCATCTCATGGGCGTGCACGCTCACGAGAACGACGTCCGCCTGACGTCGCGCTTCGGCAATTTCAGCGAGCGTGCGTTCCAGATCCTTGGGATTGGGTGTGGTCTCGTTGTGTTCTTCTCCATCGGTGAGCACGAAGCTCATGTTGGAAAGCGGGAGCGTTCCTTCCGGGAAGGGCGGCAGATAGCCGTTGCGAATCTTCTGCTCTGTGCGGGCGTTGATTTCTGTGACGGCCGCGAGCGTCTTCGCCATGTTGAAGTGTTCTTCGTTCACGTAGTGCGTCGTCTTGAAGCGAAGAGGATTCAAGCCGGGGCGCCCACGCATGGTGCCGCTCTGGCCGCCAGCGATGGCAGCGGGATCGAGCGTGGCCGTGACGCCGATCAGAGCGACGCGAGCGCTCTTCGTTTCAAGGTAGCAGGCAGCGGAGGCTTCCTGCAGCGTGTTCCCTGTGCCCGCGAATGTCATGCGACGTTCGTTCAAATGACGAATGGTGGCGGAGACGCCCTCTTGGCCGAAGTCGCCGCTGTGGTTGTTGGCGGTGTTGAAAAGATTGAAGCCGAAGCGAAGCATGTCGTCGAGCATCGTCGGATCGGTCATGGCCCAAGTGCCGCCTGACGTAGCAGCGGGATAGCCTTCCTGACGATGGAATGTCATTTCAAGGTTGGCGAACTTGACGTCGTGAGCTTCGATGAGAGACTTGACGTCAGCGAAGCCAGCGTAGCCGTCGGCGGCGACGTGGCGGGTGATGAAGCTGTCGCCGGTGGCGATGAAGGTGGTTTTCATGGTGATGTCTGAATGCGGGAGAAATCAATACTCGTTGAAGACGCGCTGGATTTCGGCGGGATCGGACGTTTTTGTGAGAGCAAGCATCAGCAATACGCGGGCTTTCTGAGGATTGTGCATCATGGCGCTCACGAAGCCTTCCTTGGAGAACTTGCCCACAGGCGTAATGAGGCCGGTGCCGACGCGGCTGCCGACGACAATGACCGTGCCCGCCTTTTTGGCGGCAACAAGGCTGGCCATGACTTCGTTCGGGACATTGGCGTGGCCGAGGCCGGCATTGATGATGCCCTTGGCGCCGATCTTCACCATGGCATCGATCACCTGGCCGTCTTCACCGAGTGTAGTGTAGTGAACGTCCACGCGCGGGAGCGTCGAGAGTCCCTTCACGCTGAATTCACTGTTCGTCGTATGGCGTTTTGTGACGGTGCTCGTGAAGTAGGGCTTGTTGTTCTGCATGTAGCCCAGGAAGCCCGTATCCGGGCACTGGAATGTGGCGACGTTCGTTGAGTTGCGCTTCGTGACGCCGAAAGCTGACGAAATCTGATCGTTCATCACGACCATGACGCCCTTGCCGTGCGCTTCCTTGGATCCCGCGAGCGCAACGGCGTTGACAAGATTCAAGGGGCCGTCGGCGGAGAGGCCAGTCGCCGGGCGCATGGAGCCAACGAGCACCACGGGCTTATCGGACTTCACCACGAGGTTCAGGAAGTAGGCCGTTTCTTCGAGCGTGTCGGTGCCGTGCGTCACCACGATGCCGTCAATGTCCTTGCGGGCAAGAAGTTCGTTGATGCGGTTGGCGAGCGTGAGCCAGTTGGCGATGGAAAGCTTGGAGCTTCCCACGTTGAAGACCTGTTCGCCCGTGATTTGAGCAAAGTTCTTGATCTCAGGCACGGCGTCCAGTAACACCTCAACCCCTACCGGCTTGTGGCCGGAGCCGACGCCGTAGTCGGTGAGGGAAAGAGAGTTGGAGCCGCGGCTGGCAATTGTGCCGCCAGTGGCGAGGATGGCGATGCGGGGAAGGTTCTTTGCCGGCGTATCAGCAGCGAAGGCGGTGGACATCATGGGGAGCGTCAAGGAGGCCGTAGCGGCCGCAAGAAGAGAGCGACGATTCATGGGAGTTTCTCAAAAGAAAAAGGATTTATTAGTAACCGCGGATGGGGCGGCTGGATTTGTTGGTGGTTGTCAGGATTTGGCGTCTTCGGCTACCTGAGCGACGAGGTGTTGCACCACTTTGCCGCACGCGAACATGTCTTCGTAGGAAAGCTGTTCGGCATTCGTGTGGTTCTTGGCGTTGCCCAGCGCCAGCACGACCGCAGGGATGCCGTGGTAGTTGTAATGGTTGCCGTCAGAGCCGCCGCCAACTTTGGTGCAGAAGCCGTCAATGCCTTCCTTCTTGAGGGCTTTCATAAGGGTTTGGACAATGGGAGCTTCGGGGGGCACGAAGTAGGTGTGATAGAGAAGGTTGATGTTGACGTCGATTTCTGTGTTGAAGCGTTCAGCGGTCTTGGCAAACACGGCTTTCACTTCTTCGAGGTACTTCTCCAGCTCGACGTCGTCGGTGCCGCGGGCTTCGGCGGTGATGACGCACCGGTCACACACGACGTTGGTGCCAGTGCCGCCCTGAATCATGCCGAAGTTCGATGTTACGGCGGGTGAAATGCGGCCTTCTCGCAGTTCGGCGAGCGCGCACGCAGCGACGCGAATGGCATTGAGGCCTTTTTCCGGTTCATTTCCTGCGTGAGCCTTGATGCCCTTTACGGTAACCACGATCTTGCACTTCGTCGGAGCCTGATTCACGATCTTGCCGAGGTGCCCCGGTGCATCGAAGATGTAGGCGCTCTTTGCTTTGAGCGACGAAAAGTCGAGGTGCTTGGAGCCCTGGACGCCAATTTCTTCACACACGGAGAAGACGATTTCGATGTCGCCGTGGGGCGTTTTGTCGGCGATGATGCGGCGCAGGCCGTCCAAAATCGCGCAAAGCCCCGCGACGTCGTCGGCGGCGAGGATGGAAGTGCCGTCCGTCTTGATGAGTTTTTCCGCTTCGTCGATCACGGGCGTGATTTTTCCTGGGTTCTTCACGCGATCCATGTGAGAGGAAAGCAGGACGGCGGGGATGGCAGGATCCCCTTTTAAGACGGCGATGACGTTGCCGGTGTTGCCGCCTACCTTGGCGGCGGTGTCGTCTTCACGAACGTTGAGTCCGAGCGCCGTGAGCTTGGCTTTTAACACGTCGCAGATGGCGCGTTCATCCTTGGGCTGCACGGGAATCTTCACGAGCTCCAGAAACTCGTTGAGCATGGCTTGGTTCATGTTGAAACTTTCCTTGGATTAGAGCACGTAGAGCGTGAGGGTGGCAAAGCCCAGCGCAGCGAGCATGGGCAGAACAATCCAACGCGAGACCGTGATCGGGCTCACCTTCGCGAGTCCCGCGCAGATGATCATGGCGCCCGCCACGGGAGAGATGGAGCGGCCGATGCCGCCTGAGAGCACCGTCATGGCACCCATGTTCATGATGTCCAAACCGAACTGCGGCGCATGAGCCGTGACGGCGTTGTTGAAGGCGATGGAGGCGGCTTCACCAGAGCCCGACAGAATGGCGATGCCGAAGGGACCGAGAACGGAGGCAGCCTTCGCAATCGCAGGCGAGGTGGTCATGAGGTCGATCAGCGCCTGGATGATGCCGCAGGACTTCATGCCCGCTACGAAAATGTTGGCGGCGATGATGATGCCGAAAATGGAGCCGAAGGAGTCGCCGACGCCCTTGAAGAAGGACTTCGTAACCTGTTGCGGATTGGTGCGCGTGACTAGCATGGCGACGACGGCGCCAATGATCATGGCGTGAGAGACCGGCATCTTGAGGCACTTGACAACGCCAGTGTTGCCCAGAAGCAGCATGATGAGCGGCAGAAGCGGCAGCACGGCGTAGAAGTAGTTCGGCTTGAAGTCTTTCGGGAGTTCGCCCGCGCCTTCTTCAAGCTCGGTGTTCATGCCGATGCCCTTCTTCTTCATGTAATAGGAGAGGACGATCAACACGAGTGATGCACACACTACGGAGCCAATGAGCGGCGTGGCGGCCATGGTGACGAAGTCGATCGAAGGACGCTGGGCGAGGTTGGCGACGATCGTCGGGTGCACATGGCCGGGATTGAGGTTGCCGCCGTAAAGGCCGGCCATGATTGTGGCGGCGGCGATGGGGGCGGGCACTTTGGCGGCGATGAGAAGCGGAATGAGGATCGTACCCACGGCGGCGGACGTGCCGGCGGCGGATGGGATGGCGCTGTTCACTACCATCGTCGCGAGCGCGGCGCCCAGAATGAGGAAGGGGCCGGCGCGTTTCAAAAGCGACACGAAAACGGCGATGAGGTGCATGTGGCAGCCCGTGAGCTTCACGACGGCTGCAAAGCCCATGCACGAAATGATGACTTCGAAGACGTTCGCCTGCTTCATTGAGGCGGAGAAGGACTTCAGGGCGGCGAGCGGGTCGCCGGCGAGACAGGCAAGCGCTAGGCCGCCACAGATCAAGACCAGTCGGGTCTCGTATTTCTTGATCAGGCCGTAGCACATGATCAGAATGATGATTGATGCAAGAGCCATCGTCATGATGGTTGAATCTCCTCAGCGTTGGTTGGTCAGTTTCTTCTTGTGGATCTCTTCTTGTATCGCCGAGGACTTCGAGGTCACGCAGCGCGGCAGGCATAAAGCAACAACTGTGCCAGTGCAATTTGTGCTTAGAAATGAAGCTGAAGGAGTGAAAGTGGTGCAGTGAGCGCAAAAACGGGGCACCATGAGGCCCAATGGGAGTGCAGGCGGTGGTGGAGTGAAGCACATCGATCATGCCTAAGGATTTCACGCCGGCGCAGAAGAACGCCGCTGTGGCAATGAGCATGACGACGTCGCTGAAGCCGTTGCCGATCAGCATTGCCCCCGGCACGCTCATGTACGGAATCCAACCCACGAGAGGTTGATCGGAACGGCGGAGATCGGACGGGGTGGAAGGGGCGGCAGGCTCTACAATCATCGACTGTGTTGTTCTCAGGTTGCTTCATGTGATGCAGAAGAAGATTTTGCTGACGCTGTCTATTGCCGTCGCGTTTCCTGCGATGGTGGAAGCGGCTGAGTCTGCCCCAGCTGAGGTGACGATTGGCTTGGTGGACACGTTTGCGCCCGAGTTTTACATCGACACGTACGCGCCGACGCTGGATCACCTTATGGCAAGTCTGGGAAAGTATCGCTTTCGCATTGTCGAAGTGGACCGCCGCAGTACCGAAAGCGATATCCAGCGGCTGAAGCCCAACTTCATTGTGGCGTCGGCCTCCGCCTACGTGTCGCTCATCGAGCCTTTCGGCGCTCATCAAGTAGCGACGAAGGAGCCGGTGGCGGCGCAGGATGCTGTTCACAGCGTGGCGTCGGCGTTTGTTGTGCGGAGTGATAGTCCAGCAAAGACGCTGAGTGATCTGCGCGGCCGACGTGTGGTCGCTACGTCGGAATCGAGCTTTGATGGCTGGCTGATTGCGGCAGGTGAACTGGCTCGTCGGGGTTTCGATCCCGTTTCGTTCTTTCGCGAAAAACAGTTCACGGACTATGCCATTCCCGGGCCAGCGCTCCTGGTGAAGCTTGGCGTGGCAGATGTTGCCGTGATGGCGTCCTGTGACTTGGAACGGCTTGAAGCGGCAGGGCAGGTGAAGGTAGGTGAGTTGCGGGTGGTGGACGACGCCTCGGGCGGGGAAGGTTGTCGGCGCAGCACCGAGCGATTTCCCGATGTGGTGTTTGCGTCGCTTGCGGGCGTGTCGCCAGAGATCGTGCGAGACGTCACGGTGGCGTTGCTTTCCATGCCAACAGCGGATCGGGACTTCGTCTGGACGATTGCCGACGATTTTCTTCCCACGTACCGACTTCTGAAGTCCCTCAATCTGCCGCCTTATGCTGTTCAGCCGCTGACGTTGCAACTGCTCTGGCAGAAATATCGCACGGAAATCCTGCTCTTGCTGGGTTTGGCGCTTGCCGTTGTTTTTCACATCGTCTCCATCAACTTGTTGGTGCAACGTCGCACAAGACAGCTGAAGGAATCGCTGGCGGAGACAAAGCACTACTTTGAGGAGGCGCAGACGTCGCGGGTCAAGCTGGCGCGTCTGGAGCGGCTGCACATCGTGAATCAGCTTTCCAGCATCTTTGCGCATGAGGTGAAGCAACCCCTCATGAACATCTCGCTTTATGCCGAAGCACTGAAGCTCTTTTTGAAGAAGCGCGGTGCGCTGGACGAAAAGGCGGAGAATTTTCTCGGTCGCATTACGGCGGAAGTTAATCGTTCTTCGGCAATTGTGGAGCATGTGCGGGGCTACGCCAAGAAGCGCGAGACGAAGAAGGAACGGTTGAAGCTCAGTGACGCGGTTGCCGCGAGCGTGCGCACGGCAGGTGGGAAGATTTCTCCGGAAGTTTCCGTGCAAACCGACGCTTGGGTGATGGCGGATCCCTTTGAGATTCGCTTCATCCTCACGAACTTTCTTAAGAACGCCGAGGCGGCGGTGGCCAAGGAGAAGCAGCCGCAGATCAGCATCACGTCTGGCGTGACGCAGAGACGGGCGTTTGTGAGCGTTGAAGACAACGGCCCGAGTCTTTCGGATGAAGCTTTTGCGGCACTGGGAACCATGGGCCGAAGTACGAAGGAGGACGGGCTGGGATTTGGTCTGGCGATTGCGTCGTCGCTTGCCGAAAAGTCGGGCGGGCACATAACGTTTGAGCGCGTAGATCCGCAAGGCCTTCGAGTGACGCTCGTGATAGATGTGGCCGAAGAAGGAGAGGAAGAGAAGTGAAACCCATCAAATCATCACTTGTACGGTTGGTGGATGACGATGCCTCCGTGCGGGAGGCGCTCACCGCCTTCTTGCAGATGGCGGACTACGAAACCGTGGCGTACGCCTCAGCCAAGGACTTTCTTGAAGGCGACGACTTCAGGCGTCCCGGTTGTGCAGTGTTGGACGTGCGGATGCCCGACATGAACGGCATTGAACTTCAGGCGGAGATGAAGCGGCGAGGCATTGCACTCCCCGTGATTTTCCTTTCGGCCCATGGTGACATTGAGATGGCCGCGGAAGCGGTGCGCGCGGGCGCTTGGAATTTCCTCGTGAAGCCGCCGAAGCCCGACAAGCTCACCGCGGAAATAGATGCCGCCATGAAAGTGAGCGAAGAGCAGGCGAAGTTGCAGGCCTACGGTGATGAGTTGCGAAAAGTGTGGGCAGAGCTCACGCCCGCCGAGGCACAGGTAGCTCGCATGGTGGCCAAGGGACTTTCCAATGCGGTCATTGCTGGTGCGCTTTCAGTGACGGAACGCACGGTGCGTTCGCAGCGAGAGGCGGTCTACCGAAAGCTGGATGTGGAGAACGCGGTAGAGCTCGCTGACTTTGTGCGCGAGCTGGCAGACTGTGGGGGCGAGTCGTGAAGCGCCGACAGCTTTTGGCAGCGGGTGGTGTGCTTTTAGCCGGGTCTGATCTCCTGTTGGCTCAGGATTTTCGTCCCGAAGCATCGGCTGATGTGCTTGTGGTGGGCGCCGGGGCGGCAGGTCTTTGCGCCGCAGTGTCCGCGGCCGAACAGGGGGCGTCAGTTCTGCTGCTTGAAAAGGCCGGATTTCTTGGGGGTGATACGCTGATCTCCGGCGGCTATTTCAACGCTGTGGATCCCGCACGACAAGCGCCCTTGAACGTAGAAGACAGCGTGGCGCTTTTCAAAGAGCACATTCTGGAGGCAGGCGACGGCTTGAATGATTCCGCCGTGGCCGAGACGCTGGCGCGCGAGAGTTTTCCGACGTTGTGCTGGCTGGAAGGATTGGGACTTCGGTTTCTGCCGCAGGTGTTTGAGGTTTACGGCAGTCGCTGGCCGCGGGCGCACAAGCCGCTTCAGCCGCGCGGCACGGGGTATGTGCAGACGTTGTCCGAAGCGCTCATTTCGCGCGGCGTGAAGGTGATGACGGATTGTCGCGTGACGGCGCTCATCCTGAATGAGGAGTCGGGGCGCATTGAAGGCGTGCAGTGCCGGCGAGATGGACGGCTCTTTGAGGCGGCGGCACGCCGAGGCGTGGTGCTGGCGGCCGGAGGCTTTGGTGCCAGTCGACGGCTTATTCAGCGTTGGGCGCCCCAGATGGCGACGCTGGCCGTGGACAGCCAGCCGGGCGCCGAAGGGGACATGATTGAAGCAGCGGAAGCCGTGGGAGCGCGAATCTGCAATATGGAGAGCGTGGAATGCGTGCCGGGGAGTCCAGCGCAGTTTCATTACCCGATTCGCCTCGATTACCGCCCAGACGCCATGATCCTTGTCAACAGCGAGGGGAAGCGCTTTGTGGATGAGCTTCTCGGGCGCCGAGCGATTGCGGATGCTGTGCTCGCGGAAGAGGCCGCGGGACGCGCTTGTTGGTGTGTGGCGTCTCAGACGGCCGTTGAGCGGTTTGATCCGGTGGAGCGCAAGAATCTTCTGCGCGGTCTTTATGCGGGCGCCGTGTGGCGAGAGGCAACACCAGAAAAGTTGGCGGCCAAGCTAGGGCTGCCGACGAACAGCTTCGTGACGGAAGTGCGGCGGTTGGGGGCGCGACGAAAGTTGGAAAATGGGCCCTACTGGGGCGTGCGACTCTATCTCCGAATTCACACGACACTAGGCGGCATTGCGACGAATGAGAAAGCCCAGGTGCTTGATGAGCAAGGCGAAGTCATGCCGGGGCTTTGGGCGGCGGGCGAGACGACGGGCAGTGTTCACGGTGCCGAGCGCATTGGCGGCAATGGTTTGGCCGCCGCCTGCACGTTCGGAAGAATCGCTGGCATTGGCGCTGGGCAGAATCTTTCATTCTAGGCTGAATTACCTAATTCGGCAACGTGCAAAACGCCGATGTCGGCGGAAGGTCGTATTTCTACACTCTCCTCATCGGTCGGGGCAGAGGCCCCGCGGAACACGTCCGGCGGCTTTGAGTTCATTGATCGTCGGACGACTACAAGGAGAGAAGAATATGACCAATCGTCGTGAATTTCTGGCGGGTGCTCTGGGTGGCGCTGCCGCGGCTGCAGCGGTTCCTTCGGCTTTTGCCGCGCAGGCGCTGACGCCGCTTCCGAAGAAGTGGGACATGGTGGCGGACGTGGTGGTTCTGGGCTATGGCGGCGCGGGTGCGACGACGGCTATTGTGGCGGCGCAGAACGGCGCCAAGGTCGTGGTTCTCGAAAAAAATCCGCAGGACGCCCACATTTCCAACACCCGCATGTCGGGCGGCATCTTCCACTGTCCGTTCAAGGACGGCGATCCGAAGGCGTTGAAGGAATACGCGAAGGCGATGTTCTCAGGCGAAAACATCGATTGGAAGGAAGAAGGCGAAATCCCCGAATACTCCGACGGTCTGGCCCAGCTCTGGGCTGATCTGTCGCCGTCCAACCTCGAATTCATGCAGAGCTTGGATCCCGAATTTATCGGCGGCAGCCAGCCGGGTTACGACAAGGCGTCGTTCCCCAACTTCCCTGGTGCCAAGGATTGCCGCTACAACGCTTATCGTGCGACGTACACGAAGCGTATGAAGAACTTCAATCAGGTCTCCTACAAGTGCCCGAAGAAAGAAACGAGCTCGGGCGAAGCCTTCTGGCTGTGCCTTGAGGAAGGTGTGAAGAAGCAGGGCAACAAGATTCGCGTCGTGTGGGAAACGCCTGCGGTGGAGCTCCTCAAGAACGCCAAGGGCGAGATTGTCGGCGCCGTCGGCATGAAGAAGGGCAAGAAGGTGTTTGTGCGCGCCAAGAAGGCGGTGGTGCTTTGCACGGGTGGCTATGAATACAGTCGCGCCATGCGTCAGGCCTTCTTGGAAGGCCCTGGCATCAATGGCTGGGCGTTCTACGGCACGACCTCCAATACGGGCGACGGTATTGCCATGGGCATGGCGGTGGGCGCCGGTCTGCAGAAGGTGGGCAAGTCAGCGGCTCGTGTGATTGTGCCGACGCAGGTGACGTGCAATGGCATGCGCTTGGGCTCCATTACGCCGGCTGTCGGCAGCGCCAATTCCATTGTGGTTGACAACTACGGCAAGCGCTATGAAGCGGAAACGAAGGTCACAGACAATCCCAGCCGCTACTTCTTCTACAAGTCGGCAGTGCACTTTGACATCACGACGCTCACTTATCCTCGCACGCCGTCCTGGATGATCTTCGATGAAAAGCTTCGCACCTCGAAGTCTCTGGTTGGTCTCGGCATCTCCGTTGTAGGCTACGGATTGGTTGACTGGGACAAGGACAATCAGAAGGCGGTCGACAGCGGCTTGATTTTGAAGGCTGACACGATTGAAGAACTGGCAGAAAAGATCAAGAATCATCCGGAAAACAAGAAGCGCATGGTGCCGGAGAACCTCGTTGAGACGGTGAAGCGCTTCAATCAGTTCTGCGATGACAAGAAGGATGCCGACTTCGGCCGTCGTCCCGCAACGCTGGGCAAGATCGCGCAGGGGCCCTTCTACGCCATGCCGCTGGTGGCGGGCGGCCCGAATACGAAGGGTGGTCTTCTGGCGGACGCCGACCGTCGTGTCCTTACCTGGGAAGGCAAGCCCATTCCGCACCTCTACTGCGTGGGTGAAATTGCCTCGGCCCTGAAGTTCGTGTATCAGGGCGGTGGCAATTTGACGGAATGCCTGGTTTACGGGCGCCATACGGGCAAGCTGGTGGCCAAACTTCCTGACACTCGGCTCTGATGTGTCGAGTGATCCGCACGGATGAATGAAGCGGAGGCGCGGAGCTGGTTTTGCACTGGCTTCGCGCTTACAAACCCCAAGGACAAAAAATGAAGAAAAGTTCCTGTGTTTTCATGCTCGCGGCTCTTGCGCTGGTGGCGATGACAGCCGCGCAGGCGGCTGACGTGAAGTATCTGGGTGATCGCCATGTCGCTCGCGGCATGACGTGCGAGACGTGTCACGCCAAAGACATGAAGGTGAAGCCTTCAACGAAGTACCCGGATCTTGACGTCTGCACGGATTGCCATGGCGACTATCAGGCGATGATAAAAAAGACGGCTGGCAAGTACGAAACCAACCCGCATGGCCAGCATGAAGGCGCATTGCCGTGCACGGAGTGCCATAAAGGACATAAGCCCGGTGTCAACTACTGCGGCGGTTGCCACAACTTTGAGTACAAGGTGCCGTAGAGTCGTTGCCTTTTCTCTCTTGGCAGGTTCTATAAAATCATCAATTTGATTTATAAGAAAATTTACACTTTAGATG
>CAVJBF010000050.1:0-17807 GCA_963647785.1 Acutalibacteraceae bacterium | reverse complement strand
AGATTCAATCGTCAGTACCCACGCTTATCGGTTCGTCTGTTCAAATTTTTAAAGAGCGTTGCCGCTGTTTCGCGACAAGGATCGGCATCATACAGAGGTCAGATCCGTTTTGCAAGTCTCGAAGTGAACTTTCTCTCTTTCACCCTCAGAAGCGTTGCTTTCGCGCCACCTCATCGAGAACCTGCTTTCTTTTCTTCGTCGCCAGGAAGCGGCGAAGGGGGCGCATTATGGGCGACCCAAAAGGCAATGTCAAGCAAATTTCGCGTCAATTACACGAAAAGAACGAATCATCACTGATTTTCGGCGTTTTTTAGTTCATCGATCGTGTTGTAGTTGTCAAAGGCCGCCGCGTCCGCTTCATCAAACGGCACCCAAAGGCATCCCATGGACGTGAGCCACAGGCCGACGCGATGCTCGCCCGATTCCAACGCCTCTTTCATTTGAGACGCCAGCTCCCGACGGAAAAGCGCAAACACGGGCTCCTTCTTTCCTGCCACGATCGGCGCCGCCGCCCGCGCTTTGGGGTGCGCCGCAAGCGCCGCCAGAAGCTTTTGCACCAGATTTCTCGGAACCCGCGGACTGTCGCAGGGAGCGCTCACCAAAAATTCGGTGCGGGTCGCCGCGCACGCCGCTTCCCACCCCGCCAAGGGGCCGCCGAATCCTGAAATGCGATCGGGGATCGTTTCCAATCCCAGCGCCTCATACCGCGCAAGATTGCGATTGGCGCTCACGAGCACCCGAGCGCACTGCGGCGCCAGACGCTCGACCGCCGCCATCACAAGCGGGCGCCCCTCAAACAGCACGAGCCCCTTGTCAACGCCCCCCATGCGCCGCGCGAGCCCCCCGGCCAGCACCACGGCTGTCACATTCTCCGCTCTCATCGGTTCCAACCTCGTCTTGCAACTTTCGGAAACTTGAGTAAATTCTTTCGATCCGCCGCCTTCGGCGTCCGACTTCAAGGATTTCTGCATGTCCACCGCTCCCCTCCGCCGCGTTTCCGTTGATGAAGCCCGGCGAGACATTCTCTCACACGTCACTGCACTTGCGCGCTTTGAGGAAATTCCGGCCGCCGCCGTCGCAGGCCGCGTCTCGGCCGAGACCGTGGAAAGCCCGGTGGCCGTGCCCGCCTACACCAATTCCGCCATGGACGGCTTTGCCTTCGCCGCTGCGACGCTCCCTGCAGGGGACTC
The DNA here is from genome assembly GCA_963647785.1 of Acutalibacteraceae bacterium. Lineage (GTDB taxonomy): Bacteria > Pseudomonadota > Gammaproteobacteria > Burkholderiales > Burkholderiaceae_F > Duodenibacillus. Next base: position 16,617 of record CAVJBF010000050.1, on the reverse strand, counting down.
GGTGACGCTCTCGCTAGCGGGCGAATCCCTCGCGGGCCACCCCTGCAGCACCGTCATCCCAGCGGGCGCCGCCTGCCGCATCACGACAGGGGCGAAGCTTCCCACAGGCTGCGACACCGTCATCCCCTTTGAAAAGACGGCATCGGACGGCCGCGCCGTCACATTTTCCCGCAACGACGTGAAAGCCGGAGCCAACGTCCGTCATCAGGGCGAAACCCTCAAGCCCGGCGATGTCGTCATTGCCGCAGGCACGCGCCTCACGCCCGCGCACGCCGCACTTCTTGCCAATCTGGGCTTCTCAAAAGCCGCCGTCACCTCCCCCGTGCGCGCAGCGGTGATCGCCACCGGCGACGAACTTGTCGAGCCCGGCCGTCCCTGTCCCGAAGACCGTCTCTACAACGCCAATTCCACCGCGCTCACGTCGCTTCTTTCCGCCCTGGGCTGCGACGTCGTTGACTTCGGCATCGTGCCAGACGCGCCGGAGGCCGTGCGCGAAGCCTTTCTCAAGTCCGCCGCCGACTGCGACATCATCTTCACGAGCGGCGGCGCCGCCGCGGGCGAAGCCGACTTCACGCACAAGGTGCTCGAGTCAGAAGGCGAAATCCGCCCCTGGGAAGTCAGCATGCGCCCGGGCAAGCCCATGCGCTTCGGGCTTCTCGCAGAAAAGCCCGTCTTCCTTCTGCCTGGGAACCCCGTCGCCGCTGTCGTGACATTTTTGGAATTTGCGCGCCCGGCGATTCTCGCCATGGCGGGCGTCGCCGGCGACGCCGTCCTTCCAGTTGAAATTCCCCTCAAGCTCGCGGCAGATCTTAAAAAGAAAGACGGACGCGCCGAATTCATGCGCGCCCGCCTCACGGTAAACAAGGCTGGCGAAGCGGTCGCGCTCCCCCTGAAAGACCAGGGCTCCGCCGCGCTCACAAATCTCACCGGCAGCGACCTCATTCTGGCGCTCCCGGCCGAAGGCTCGCTCATTCCAGCGGGCACGCTCGTCCCCGCCCAGCTTCTTTCCGAACTCATGCGCTGAGTTCGCCAAAAGCGTTTCCAGGGACGCGCCGCTCGGTGCGTCCCTCTTCACCGATGTCGCCGCCGGCGGCGGTGCGTCCGGTAGGGCTTCTCGGGCTTTTCCTTCCTTGCGGCCTCGTCACCGGCCGGCGCCTTTTCTGCGAGCGCCCGCGTCGCTTGCAAGCCTGACGTCGTCTCCGTCTTCGCCGTCTTCTCCACAGCGTCCGGCCGACGGCCGCCCGCGCGCCTCGTCACGCCCGCCCGCGGCTCGGGCACAAAGCTCAGCGCCGCATCGAGCGCCTCGGGCGACGGCTCCTCCCCCGCCTCCTGCAGGGCGAAAACATCCCGAGGATCCATCTGCGACGGGACGATCACGTTTCCCGCCAGATCCACGATGCCGCGGTAGCCGATGCCCCGCACCGTCATGCCTTTGTAGCGTCCGTAGATATGGTCTTCGTGCTGATGCCCGTGAAAAAGCCACTTCACGCGAAGCGCGCACCCCAGCCGGTCTATCGCTTCAAACCCCTTCTTGTGGCATCCCGCCGCCTCGTGCGTCACGAGAACATCGGCACGCTGCCTCAAAAGGTTGTCATAGACCGACGGAAAGATCGACGTGCGGTGCCGCCGCGGCAGCCCCCCGTGCCACAGGTTGCCGTGTCCCGCGCGGCGCACGAAGCTTGACGCAGACCGGTAGTGCGGATCTCCCTCGGGCATCCAGATCTGGCCGCGAAAGACGCCGCCGAGCCCCGCGATTCTCACGCCCGCCACGTCCGCCACGCGCCCGTGCAGATTGCGAGCCGCAAGCGGCCCCTTCCAGAGCCGCTCGTAAAACTCTTCGGTGTCGCTGTCGTGGTTGCCGGGAATCCACCACACCTCGGTCAAGGCCATGGCTTCCTTGAAGATGACGTTCATGGGAGCCGACGGCTGAATGTCGCCCAAAAGAACGATCGCCTTGGGGCGATACTTCTTCACCGCCTCGTTGATGTAGTCAAAGGCGCCGTGCGGGTCGCCGCAAAAGAAAATAAGCGGCACGTCCCTTGCGGGTGCGGACAGCCGGCGATGCGGCTTGCGGCGCCGATCAGAAGCCGTCGTCATGCCGCCTCCTTGCCGTCGTAGAGCGAGAGCGCCGACTTCAAAGCCTTCGCCACCGCCCCCTGAAGCGCCGCCGGCTCCAGCACTTTGGCGTGCGCGCCGTAAGAGAGGATCTGTCCCACCAGCTCCGTTTCATTCGCGTACGGAACTTCCAGCGTCACCGTGCCGTCGCGGTTTTCGTGCAGCACCTGCTTGCGATGCCAGACTTCCCCCCGCACATAGGGGCTCATCTCGGCGTCAAAATGGATGGCGGCCTTCTGCACTTCGCTTCCGGAAAAAATCCCGAACGTCTCATCCGTCTCCTCCGCCGCCTTGATCGCCACTTCGCGGCAGGCCTTCGTCATAAGCTCTGCATGACGGATGCATTCAAGACTGAAGGTCTTCATGGCGTCCGAGCGATGACACCAGGCCTGCAGATACCAGCGGTTCTTGTAGTTCACAAGCCGCACGGGACTCACCTCGCGCGGCGTCTCGGCGTTGCGGGACTTCGTGTAGTAGAGAATGAGGAGCCGGCGCTGCGTCATGAGGGCGTAGCCGATCATTTCAAACCAGGGGCTGCGGTCCACCTTGCCTTGCGGCGTCACGACGCAGACGCGACGGCGGAACTCGCGAAAGTTCTTTCCCGTCGCATCGTTCACGGCAAGCGCTAAAAGCCGCGCCTTCATCGCCTTCATGTCTGGCGCCAGCAGCGCCCCCTTTTCCTTCTCCACGGCGTCAAACAGCTCCAGCGCCGTAAAAAAGGCCTTCATCTCCGTGGGGCTGTACCAGGGAGCGACGCGAAATGACTTCTTCTGAGCGCCCTTGGCGTAGCGATAGGTCTTGGTGCCGCGGTGGTAGTACACCGGCGCCCCCAGCTCATCGCGCAGGAAGGCCAGGTCCCGCTTCAGGGTGGGCAGCGAACAATCGAGCGCCTCCCGAAGCTCCTCGCTCGTCGCCTCGCCCTTCCCGCTCAAGAGCTCGTCGATGCGGAAAAGCCGCATCTGAAAGGACAGATTGGAATGCATGACAACCGGCGGCCTCAAGTCGCCGTCTCCTTTCACAGGGAAGGCGCGCGGCCGCCGCCAAAAAACTAAAGTTGTCCTGATTCTAGCAGGGGCCCTGGATCGAGACCGGCTTGTAATACAAAAAGCGCTCTGTCAGAAGACGTTCGTGCGGTCTTCGAGAATGTCAGCGTCCGCCAGCGCATGCAGCGCGAAGTCCTCGGCCTCAAGCGCCGGATTTTTCTTCACGTCGGAAAAAACGAGCTCCGTCACCATGCCAAAGTGGTCCGCAAGACGCATGAAGACGGGGAGCCCCGCCCGATCAAACCCCACCACGGCCTGGGCAAACGACGCGTCCTCCGTCTTGGGGACGGCCTTCACCGCAGACGCCGCGCCGGCGGTGCGATCCTTGGCTTCCGTGAGGAAAAACGCCGAGAGCGCCTTTTCGTCCCCGAAGAGAAGCGCCGCAGGCGCGGCGGTCACAGCGCCCGCCACCGAGCGCACCGTCACCTGATTCAGATCCCGGTCCCAGAGCTTCACGGTCTTCGCGTCCGCCACGATTTCCTGCACGTAGGGCGCCTCGGTGCGCCACGCAAAGCGGCCCGGACGCTCAAAGGCAAAGGTTCCCTGCGACGGCGCGTCCGCCGGCTGTCCCTTCTTGTCCAACAGCGTCTGCGCAAAGCGCCCCGACGCTGACGTCGTGCTCTTTACGAACGCCGTGAGCGCCGCAACGCCTCCTGCCGCCCCAAAAACTGTCCCCGCCATCGGCAGCGCCGCCGCCGCCAGCATCAAGTCTCGGCGCTTCATATTTCCAGCCCTCCCGCAGGCTTCACCAGCACTTCGCGCTTTCCCGCGGCGTTGGGCTTGCTCACAATGCCTGCGCGCTCCATGCTTTCAATCAAATTGGCGGCGCGGTTGTAGCCAATGCCGAACCGGCGCTGCACATAGGACGAAGAGGCCCGTCGCTCCTCGATCACGATGGCCGCCGCCTGATCGTAGAGAGGATCCTTTTCCCCCGCCGTGGAGACGCTGCCATTGCCGCCAGCTGCCGGCCCCTCCGTCGTCTCCTCAGGCGTCTCCGTCACCGCATCCACGTAGTCGGGCGCCCCCTGCGCCTTCAGGTTCGCCACGACGCGCGATACTTCTTCGTCACTCACGTAGCACCCCTGAATGCGGGTCACCATCTGCTGCCCCGGCCGGCGGAAAAGCATGTCGCCCTGCCCCAGCAGATCTTGTGCGCCGCCTTCGTCCAAAACCACCTGACTGTCAAAGCGGCTTGAGACCATGAAGCACACGCGCGCGGCGACGTTCGCCTTGATCAAGGGCGTCACAATGTCCACGCTCGGGCGCTGGGTGGCGAGAATGAGATGAATGCCTGCAGCGCGCGCCTTCTGCGCCAAACGCACGATGGCATTTTCCACCTGCTTGCGATTGATGAGAATCAGGTCCGCGAGCTCGTCGATGATGCAGACGATGTAGGGCAAGGGCTTCAGCGGCTCGTTCGCGGGCTCGTTGTCTGCCGTCACCTTGTAGGGATCCATGAGGGGGGCGCCCGCCGCCTCCGCCTCGCGCACCTTGTCGTTGTAGGCGAGGAAGCTTCGCACTTCAAATTTCTTCATGAGCTTGTAGCGGTGTTCCATCTCCTGCACGAGCCAGTTCAAGGCGTTGGCAGCCTTGTTCATGTCGTCCACTACGGGGCAGAGAAGGTGCGGGATGTCGTTGTAGGGCACGAACTCCACCTGCTTCGGGTCCACCATCACAAGCCGCAATTCCGACGGATCGCACTTGTAGAGCAGCGACAGAATCATCGTGTTGATCGCGACCGACTTGCCCGAGCCCGTCGTGCCGCCCACGAGCAAATGCGGAAGCTTTGCCAAGTCCGTCACCACCGGCGCGCCGCCGATGTCTTTCCCCAGCACGATCGTGAGGGGCGACGCGCTTTCCTGATAGGCGCGGCTTCCAATGATTTCGCTCAAGTACACCTGCTCGCGCTGATGCTTCTGATTCGGAATCTCCAGCCCCATGTAAGTCGTGCCGGGCACGGCGGAGACGATGCGCAGGGACTGCACTGCAAGCGCGCGCACCAGGTCCTTCTTCACCTCCTCCACCTTCGAAGACTTCACGCCGGGCGCAAGATCGATCTGGTACTGCGTGATGACAGGCCCCACCTGCACGTGCTCCACATGCGCCTGAATCTTGTAAGTCTGCAGCTTCGATTCAATCTGGCGGCTCGTCATTTCGAGCGCGTCCTCGGACACGCCCTTGCGCTCCGCTGGCGGCGAATCCAAAAGCGATCTCTCGGGACAGACGCGCCCAGCGGCCGCTGCGGCCTTTCCCTGCGCCGTCGGCGCGCTCGCCGCCGTCGCTGCCGGCGCCTTCACCGCAGCCGCGTCGTCCGCCAGGCGCTCCTCAGTCGCCGGCGTCGTCACGACTTCCGCGGGCCCGGCCTCCGCTGCCGCTGGCGCCTCCTTCTCGGGCTTCTCACGATGTCGGAGCTTCGCAAAGAACACGCGGATTTTCGCCACTCCCTCCTCCAGGCCGCCCCCGATTTTCTCCGCGGCGGTGAGCCAGGAGAAGTGAAACGCCCAGGAGGCACTCGCCAGAATCAGCACGGAAAGCACAAAGGTCGCGCCCCAGACGCCCAGAAATGGCGCCGTATTGGCGGCCACCGCGCGCCCAAGCAGCCCGCCCGCCCCCATGGGAAGCTTCAGCCCGGCGTAGGAAAACTCAATGACGGACAGTCCCGCCGTCGCGCCCGTGAGAATCACGAGCCCCAAAGCGGTCGAAAAGGGCTTCACCGCAGCGTCAACCTTCTGCGTCAAGGCCATGTGCAACCACACGGCGCTGTAGATGAGAAGCGCCGCCGGCACCCACCAGGCCGCCAGCCCCAGCCCCCAGTAGAGCGCATCCGACGACCACGCCCCCCAGAGGCCGCAAAGATTCGCCGGCACCGCGGCGCCCGTGGTGGAAAAACCCGCATCCTCCGGCGTGTAGCTCGCGAGCGCCGCCGCGGCGAGCACGCCCGCCACGATCGCCACCATCCATCCCAGCCGCAGCGCCAGAGCGCGGAAAAAGCGGCCGACGGCCGCCAGCACCTTGCGTCGGAACTCGCGCCGGGCGGCAAGCCGCGCCTCTTCCCGGGCGCGCGCCTCGGCTTCCTTGTCTTCGCGCCATTCACTCGCAATGGCGGGCTTCTTGTTCTTTCTCATGAAAATCAAATCGGCATCTGTTGGCATCGAACGATCTCATCACGCTCCGACGCCTGTTTCGGTTGCAATGCGCAATTATTTCAGATGCCAGCGGCGGCGCAGGTCGCCAAAGCCCGGCAGAAACGCTCTTTTTCAGAAAAATTTCATAACGCCTTCCCGTAAAATGAGGGCATTCGCAACGCGAGGAGCCTTCCATGTCTGACATTGAAACTGCGCAGCGCCTCATGACCGCCGTCACGGACGACACCTTTGACGTCGTGGTGGCGTCTTCCAGCCTGCCCGTCGTCTTCGTGATCGGCGCAGCGTGGTGCATCGACTGCCGCCGCATCGCCCCCTTCATGGCGGAATTCGCGAAGCGCTGGGCCGGCAAGGCTTGCTTTCTTCACGCGGACTTTGATCAAAACCCCGGCCTCAAGGCGCGCTTTGACGTGCGACACATCCCGACGATCGTCTTTTTGGAAAAGGGCAAAGCCGTCGGCACGCTCGTCGAGCCCAAGTCCGTCGCCCCCGTGAAGGAATTTCTGGAAAGATCGCTCGCGGAAGTAGCGCCATGACCTTGGTGCGCCGATGGGCGCCGGGACTGGCGGCGGCGCTCTCAGCGGGGATTGCCGCAGCCGCCCTCGCTCCTGAAGCGGCGCCCGACAACGCCATTGCGGAGAACGACCTCTACGTCGCCGTCGTCCGCTACATCCGTCCCTCGCCTCACGAACCCATCATCGCGCCCACCGTTGCGGCGCTCAAAGCGCGCTTTGGCGCCGAGCACGTCCACGTGACGGACCTCACGATGTCCGAGCTCGAAGACGCCATCGCCGAAAAGAAAGTGGACGTCTTCATCGCGAGCGCGGGCTTTTATCGCTTCAACGTCATCAACGGCGCCCGAGACCTCGCGACGCTCGCAAGCCGCGACTACCCCAACCCCAACGCCGGCGACGGCTCGGCCCTTGTCGTTCCCGCCGACTCGCGCGTCACGACGTTTGCGGACCTCTACGGCCTGCGCGTCGCCGCGGCGACGCCGCTGGGCTTCACCGCCCTGCGCCTCAAGGGCGAAGTTGCCGACCGGGGCTACGACCCCGAGCGCTTCTTTTCCGAGATGGTCTACACGGGCCCGGAAAACACCGAAATGGCCGTGCGTCTCATGAAGGAGCACTACGTCTCCGGCGCCGTGGTGCGGCTGTGCTGGCTCGAAGACCGCGTGAAGAAGCACCCCGAGGAGGCGGGCCGCTGGCGCGTCGTGGAGCCCAAGGCGGACGGCGGCGCCTGCCAGTCCTCCACCGCCCTCTATCCCTCGTGGATCATCGCCACGACGCCCGCCACCGACCCGGCGATCTCGCGCCTTGTGACGCAGGTCGTGCTCTCCATGCCGCCCACAGACCAAGGCCAGTACTGGACGGTGGCAACCGACTTGAGCTCCATCGACCGCCTCTACCGAGAGCTCAAGGTGGGGCCCTTTGCGTACCTCAACGAATGGAACCTGAAGCGCGTCTGGGAGACGTTTCAGATTCCGATCGTCCTTTTCGTCTTTTTCATCGCGGCGCTGGCCGTGCACAGCCTGCGGGTGACGCAGCTCGTGCACCGGCGAACGGCGGAGCTTGAGGAATCCTTAAAACGCGAAAAGCGGCTCAAGGCCGAGCAGCTCGAAGCAAGCGAGCGCATCAGCGCCCTGCAGCGCACGGGACTCATCGGCCGCATTTCCTCGATGATCGCGCACGAGCTGAGGCAGCCTCTGGCTGCTTTTGAGCTCTACGGCAAGTCCCTTGCCAAGCTCATGGAGCGAGACCACGCCGCCCAACAGCATTTCTCCGTCCTTGCCCGCATGATGAAGCAGGCCGAGCGCATCGGCGCCATCGTGGACAACGTGCGCGCCTACGCGAAAGTCTCGGAAGTGAAGCGCGCCCCCACGGACCTTCGAGCCGTGATCGAGCATGCCGCAGCCGCCTGGCGCGCGGCGGGACGAGCGGAATTCGTGTCCTTTGTGCTCACGGCGCCCTCTTCGGTCTGGGCCGAAGTGAGCGCCCTCGAGTGGGAGCTCGTGGTTCTCAATCTCTTGAAAAACGCGAGCGAAGCGCTTGCGGGCCGCAAGGACGGCAAGATCAACGTCACGCTCTACGAAAAGGACGACGGCGGCATTCGGCTTTCGATTACGGACAACGGACCGGGACTTCCCGAGGAAAAGCTCGCGCTTCTGGGCGAGCCCGTTGAAAGCGGCAAGGCCACTGGACTCGGCCTCGGGCTTTCCATCGTAAAGGGCATCGTGGAAAACCACGGCGCCCGCATCCGCTTCTTCAATCATCCGCTCGGAGGCTTTGCGGCCGAAATCGACCTGCCCGCCTCCCTCACGCTTTCGGCGCCCGCTGTCGGCGCAAAGGACATTTCCCATGACGCTTGACGACGTGAAAACCCACTGCGTCATCCGCATCTGCGACGACGATGCGGACCTCGCGGCGGCGCTGCAGCTTTTTCTCGACTTGGACGGCTGGAAGACGGCCGTCTTTCATGACGCTCGAAGCTTTCTCACAGGCGACCGTCCCTCCATTCCTGGCTGCCTCATTCTCGACGTGAAGATGCCGGGGCTCTCAGGCCTTGAGTGCCAGCAGCTCATGAAGGAGCACGGCGTGAAGCTCCCCGTTGTCTTCATCACGGGGCATGGCGACATCGACATGGCGGTGCAGGCCATGATGGACGGCGCCTGCGACTTCATTCAAAAGCCTGTGGACGAGGCGCGGCTCACTCGCGCCATCACGAAGGCCGCGACGCGGTCCCTGGCGGAAGCCACCGGCGCCGTCTCCGAGGACACGGCGCGCGAGCGCCTCTCGCAGCTCACGGCGCGCGAAACCGAGATCGTTAAGCTCATCGCCGCTGGGCTCGTCTCGCGCGAAATCGCCGAGCGGCTCGGCATTGCGCTGCGCACGGTGGAAGTGCACCGCGCGGGCGCCCTGAAGAAAATCGGCACGCACGATCCGTCGGCGATCAAGCGGCTTCTTGAAACGGCGGGGGCCTGATGCCGTCGCTTTCGGACGTGTTGGAAACCCCGGAGAATGCCTCAGGGGGCCTTCTTGTCGTCACGATGCCCCGCACCGTTCCCGCGGACGAGACGCCGCGGCGGGCGTTTCTCTCGGACAATTCGGTAAATCGCGGCCCGGTCCTGGAACGCTTCATCGAGTGGTTCTCCCTCTGGGACATGCCGCTCGCGCGCGTGCGGGGGCGCGAGTCCGCCCTGGAGCGCGCCTTTGCGCTCGCGCTCTGGCCCAAAAAAGAGCCCGCCCTCGCCCACGGGCCGCAGCTTGTTAAAGCCGTCGCCGATCAGGTGCCCGACCTCCTCAAGGTTCTCAAGGCGCGGCGGCCGCGCCTCGTCATCTTTCTCTCCGCCTATCTCTGGCAAGCGATCACAACGCCTGAGGCGGAGCCACTCACAACCGAAGCCTGCGGCCGGGCGCTCGATGCCGGCCGGCGCCTGTCGGACACGCGGCTCGCGGTCTGGGTGCAAAAGCGGGAGCGGTGCGTCTTTCTTGCGCTTCCCCAGCCCTCCAAAAACACCACGAACGCGGTCGTGAAGGCGTGGGCGTCCGGAATTCAGCGCGTCTTTGCGTCCGTGCGCGCCGTGCCGGACGCCGCCACGGATCCTCAGATCGCCGCCGCGGCACAGGCGCTCGTGCTTGATCCAGCAGCGAGCGTCCAGCGAATCGCCGCCCGACTTCATGTGTCGCTGGATCGCGCCAGGGCGCTTTACGACGCGCTGGAAGGCTGCGCCTGGACGCAGGATCGCGCAGGACGGCACGTTCTCAAGAGATGCCGCTGACATGCTTTACGCCTGTCGCTTCTCCGTCACCCAAAACCAATGCTCCTTGTTGAGAAACACGGGATGGAAAACGTTGCCGATCACGCAGCATCCTGAATGTTTTTGACGCATCGACGAATTCCTGGCTGCGAGCTGCCTTCCAAAATCCCGGATGCGCCGAAGGCCCGCCTCCACCGAGGAGCACGGGCCTTCGTGAAATCCAGCGAACCAGCGATTACTTTGCGTACTCGCCCTTGCGCAGCGCTTCAATGCGATCTTCGCAGGAAGGATGCGTCGCAAAGAGGCTGCCGATGCCGCCCGAGACGCCGAAGCCCTTCATCGCGCCCGGCAGCTCCGCGGGCTGCATCGTATTGAGACGCTGCAGGGCGGCGATCATGGGCTCGGACGAATCCAAGAGCCGGGCGGAGCCCGCGTCCGCATGGTATTCACGCCAGCGGGAGTAGGCCGCCACCACGATGCCCGCGAGGAACCCCAGCGCTATGTCAAGCACCATGCTCGTCATGTAGTAGCCCGCGCCCGGCGCGTCATCCTCGTTTTTCAGAATCACGCGATCCACCGCCCAGCCCACGAGGCGCGACGCAAACACGACGAAAGTGTTCATCACGCCCTGCACCAGGGTCATCGTCACCATGTCGCCGTTGGCGACGTGGCTCATCTCGTGGCCCAGAACGGCCTCCACTTCCTTCTGATTCATGAGCTTCAGAAGCCCCGTCGACACGCAGACGAGAGACGAATTCTTGAAAGCCCCCGTCGCAAAGGCATTGGGCTCGCCCTCGTAGATGCCGACTTCCGGCATCGCCACGCCCGCGCGATCCGCCAGACGCGCGATGACGCCCACAAGCCAGGCTTCAAGCCCCGGCTGCGGATTCTGCGTATTGATGAGCTCGACCCCCATGCTGTGCTTGGCCATCGTCTTGCTCATCAGAAGCGAAATGATCGAGCCCGTGAAGCCCACGACGACCGCAAACACCGAGAGGGCCATGATGTCGGGATTCGCGGCCGCCATGCCGCCGAAATTGAGCCCGAAGACCACCCCGATCACGGAGAGCACGATATTGAGCATCACCACCACGGCGATGTTGGTGAGGATCAGAAGTCCGATTCGTTTCAACATGTCTTTGTTCTTCTTGACGCCGTCGGGGACGTCCGGCGAGTCCTGATGCCGGTCCACAGACCGGCGCCCTTCTTCCCCGAAGAAGAGCTGGAGCGCACACGCTGTGCGCTCCACTGTCATGCAAGTCTAATGAAGCAGCGCCGTCGATTTGTTCGAAGGCCCCTTAAAAATGCATTTCCAATTGTGTACGCACGGCGCCTTACCGCTTCGCCCAGCCTTTCTTCTGCAAAAAGGCCTGCACAAAAGGCCGCTGCTCGCGCATCATGATGGGCCGAATCGTCTCGCTCCACGCCACGTCCTTGGCGCCCCTCGGGCGATTGCGGTAGTAGTCGCGCATCATCCGATCGTAGTCCGCGATCGCCTCGTCCGTTGCCGGACGGTAGACGTTCTCTGAAAAGAGCACGGACACGGGAAGCCGCGGCTTCACGCCGTTTTTCACCGCGGGGTGCCCGAACGCGAGCCCCAGAAGCGGCACGACGTGCTGCGGGAGCGCCAAAAGCTCGGCCGCCTTCTCAATGCCGTTGCGAATGCCGCCCACGAAGACGCCCCCGAGCCCCAGGCTTTCCAAGGCCGTCATGGCGCTTTGCGCCATGATGCCCAAGTCAAGCGTCGCCGCCACAAGCTGCTCCGTCCATCCCGTTGCTGAATCCGGCACGAGCGCCACGTCGCGAGCGAGGTCAGCACAGAAGACCCAGAATTCCGGCGCCGTCACCACGTGGCGCTGGCCGCCCGACAATTCCGCCAACGCCCGTCGCTTTTCGGCGTCAGTGACGCGGATGACGGAAACCTGCTGCAAAAAGCAGGAGCTCGATGCGGCGCGAGCCGCCTCCATGACGGCCTCCAAGTCGTCGGGGGCCACGGGCTCCTCGGTGTAGTCGCGCACCGAGGCGTGCCCCGTCATGGTTCGAATGGTGTCGTTCATAAAATCCTCCTTCTTCTCGGGGCCGTTTCCCCGATCGCTTTGTTCCTGACTTTAGCCCAAACGTCCGCACCACGCCGACCTTCGCTATGATACTTTCCTATATAACTATGTCTGGTCCAAGCCAGAAAACCTAACCCATCATGCCTGACGGAGCCACGCACCGGCCTTCCGTCCGTAGTCATCATGCCCAGAAAATCCTATTACGACACCCGCGTCGAGTCCGAAGAGGATGACGACTTCGACGATCGTCCCTCGAAATCCCAGAAAAAGCGCGACTGCGACGCCCTGCAGGCCTTGGGAAAAGAACTCACGCAGCTCACCGCCGAACAACAAAGCCAGATCCCGCTTCCCGAAGAAACCGCGCACGCGATCCGCGACTACGCTGCGATGAAGTCCTTCGGGGCGCAGCGCCGCCAGCTGCAGCTGATCGGCAAGCTCATGCGAAATCTCGACGCCGCCGCCGTGCGCGAGGCGATCGACCGCGCCACGGGGGAAAGCCGAGCGGCGGCAGCAGCCCACAAGCGAGCCGAACGCGCCCGCGAGGAGCTCATTGCCAAAGACGACTTCCTCACGATCTACGCCGAGAAGCACCCGGCGATCGAGCTGCAGCGCCTGCGCCAGCTCATCCGCCAGGCAAGAAAGGAAGCCGAAGAAGCCAAGCCTCCGAAGGCCTTCCGCGAGATCTACAAAATCCTTTACGCCGAAGAACTTCCGGCGCTCAACCTCGAAGCCGTCGAAGCCAAGGACGACGAATAGCCGTCTTCATTTGAGAGAAAATCAGCCATGGCCGTCAAACGTTCCTCTGACAATGAACTCATTCTTGGGCTCGTCTCGATTTCTGACCGCGCGAGCGCCGGCGTCTATGAAGACGAAGGGCTGCCCGCTCTCGAAAACTGGATCCGCCGCGCGGTAACCACGCCCGTGCGCATTGAAAAGCGCCTCATCCCTGACGAGCGCTTTCAGATCGAAAGCACCCTCCGCGACCTTACGGACAACGTGGGGTGCGACCTTGTTCTCACCACGGGCGGCACGGGGCCCGCACGGCGCGACGTGACGCCTGAGGCAACGCTCGCGGTCGCCACGCGCGAAATGCCGGGCTTTGGCGAACAGATGCGCCGCATTTCGATGGCCTTCGTGCCGACTGCCATCCTCTCAAGGCAGGTTGCGGTGCTGCGCGAGATTCCGGATCATGCCGCCCTCATCATCAACCTCCCCGGCCGCCCCAAGGCGATCGCGGAAACGCTCGGCGGCGCCAAGAACCCCGACGGCAGCGTGAAGGAAGCCGGCATCTTCGCCGCCGTTCCCTACTGCCTCGACTTGATCGGCGGCCCTCGCATTGAAACGGACGACGAAGTGGTGAAAGCCTTCCGGCCGAAAGACAAAGCTGCCTCGGCAAGCGCCTCGGAAAAGCCGGCGGAGCCCCCGAAAGCCCCCGAACCTGCGCGTTCCGCGGAACCTGCCGTGCGCGTCACGGCGCCTGCCGCCCCCGCAGCTTCCAAGCCCGCGCCTCGCGACGAGCGCCCGCACATGAGCCCTGAGGCCATCGCCCGCCGCTCCGTGCAGCGCGGCGTGCCGCTTTTTAACGAACGCCGTCCCGTGAACGCCGTCCCGGCGCTTCGGTGCTTTGTGAAGGAACCCGTCAACGGCGCCGATCCCCAGTGCACGGTGGTGTGGCTCCACGGCATGGGCACGACCGTTCACGACTTCGAGCCCTTTGCGGAAGAAGTAGCGGAGTTCGGCGCCCCCGCCGCGCGCTTTGTGTTTCCGCAGGCCCCTGAAATCGCACTCACGGCCCACCGCGGCTGGAAGACGACCGCGTGGTACGACGTGCTCGCCAACGACTTCACGTCCGTTGAGGACGAGCGCGGCATCCGCGCCATGCACCTGCGGGTGAGCCAGGTGATCCGGGAGCTCGTCGCCTCCGGAACGCCCGCCGACAAGATTTTCCTCGGAGGCTTCTCGATGGGCGCTGCGATGGCGCTTTTCACGGGGCTTCGCCAGCCGCAGCCCCTCGCAGGCGTCATAGCGCTCTCGGGCTACCTGCCCCTGGCCGCCTCGCTCCCCGCAGAAATCACCGAGGGCGGCCGTCGCACGCCGGTCTTCATGGGGCACGGCGCCTTTGATGATGTCGTAAATCCCCTCGCAGCCCAGTCGGGCGCCAAGCTCATCGAATCGCTTGCGGAAACCCTCATCTGGCGCGAGTACAACATGGAGCACACCTTGTGCCCTGACGAAATGACGCACATCGCGCAGTTCATGCTGGCGGCGATTCACTGAAGAGCCGACATTCTCACGTCCTCTCGGGCCGCTTCACTCGATTGAAACGGCCCGTTTTTCTGCGCCGGACTTGATCCCGCACAGGACTACTTAGTGGTGCGCGCCTGTCATAATCCCTCCTGTTAAGACTAAATTCAGGTGAAGGGACGCCGCCCGACCGGCGGACTCGGCGCCTGCCGGCGGCCTGCCGCCGGACCATTCAGGAGAAAGAAACCATGTCGAACACGGATGTGAGCCGCCGCGGTCTTTTGAAGACCTCGTTCATCGGCGCCGCCGCGGCGGGCGCTGCGACCTTCGGCGTCGCCGCTGAAGCCGCTCCCGCCCCGAAGGTTGCGGGCACCTACGACGCCATCGTTCTCGGCGCCGGCCCCTCGGGCCTCATCACCGCCATCACCGCGCACGATCTGGGCGCCAAAGTGGTGGTTCTGGAAAAGTGCGACCGTCCCGACGGCAACGCCATCTACGCACTGGGCTCGATCTGCGGCTGGGGCACCCGCCATCAGAAGGAGCAGGGCATTGACGACGACACCGCCGACGCCTTCTACGCCATGATGATGGCGATCTCCAAGGGCATGGGCGACAAGGCCTTGAACCGCGTCTACACCGACAACATCACGGCCGGCATCGACTGGCTTGAAAGCGACATCGGCGTGAAGTTCGGCAAGATCAAGAAGATGCCCTATCCGCGTCTCGGCCGCACCTGCCGCGTCGTGGGCGACATGAAAAAGGGCGTCACGGGCGGCGCGCAGCTCGTGCAGGACCTCTTGAAGGCCGCTGCCAAGCGCGGCATCGAGATCAAGTACGAGCACAAGGCAATCCGCCTGGTGACGAACGATCGCAACGCCGTCACGGGCGTCGAAGTCCAGACTCCCGTGGGGAAGAAGACTTTCATGAGCCGCGGCGGTGTCTGCTTCTGCACGGGCGGCTTCTCCGCCAACCCCGGCATGGTGGACCGCTACATCGGCGGCTGGGCAACCCGCATGATTCTGCGAGGCTCGCGCCACACCACGGGCGAAAACATTTCGCTCACCGAGCCGCTCTTTACGAAGTTCGTCAACATGGACCAGTTCCATGCGGGCCCGATCGTGGGCGAAACCCATGTGAACCCGGCGGACATTTTGAATTCCGGCTACGGCGTGCAGGTGGACACGAACGGCAACCGCTTCATGGATGAAAACAACACCTACGTCATCAAGGCCCGCACCTGCGCGCAGAAGACGCTGGACAACATGGCCTGGGTGATCGTGGACAGCGACTGCTCCGTCCTAGATCGCGTCATCCCGAAGTTTGACCGCTTGAACAATCCCTACGGCAAGGCCGACACCATCGAAGAGCTTTGCAAGCAGGTGAAGCTTCCGGCGGAAAAGGTCAAAAAGGCCGTGGACGCCTACAACAAGGCTCTGCAGGAAGGAAAGCTCGGGGAAATGAACCCGCCCTGCACCTACAAGCAGCCGCACCCCGTGGCGAAGGCTCCTTTCTACGCCGTGCCCTTCCAGGGCGGCATGACCGCCACCTTCGGCGGCCCCCTGATCAACACCAAGGCGGAGATTCAGGATTTGGACGGCAAGTCCATCGCCGGCCTCTACGCGGCGGGCAACTCCGCGGGCGGCATTTTCTTCCACAACTACGCGGGCGGCGCGCAGCTCGGCGCCGCCACGGTGTTCGGCCGCATTGCGGGCGCTGAAATGGCGAACCGCGCCAAGGCCGCCAAGAAGTCGAAGAAGGCCTAACGAGAACTCAGGAGAAAAAACATGCTGAAGACTTTTGCTGCCGCCTTCGCGCTTGCGGCGGGACTCGCCCTTTCGGCCGCGCCGGCCTCGGCTGCGGACATGACCCTCGCGCAGATGCACGGGAAATCCTGGCCCAAGGCGACGGGCTTTGCGACGAAGAACCAGTGCTTGAAGTGCCACGTCTCCTATGACGCGCTCGCAGAACGCACGAAGAGCGTGTCCCCGAACCCCCACGTGTCGCATCAGGGCGCGGTGAACTGCGAAGACTGCCACAAGGCGGACCGTCCCGTGAAGGACGTGCAGTTCATGTGCAATGACTGCCACAAGTTCACGCTGAAGAAATAATTCTTCCACAAGCTGAACTCTGGCCCCGCGAAGCTTCGTGCGACGCGGGTTTTTTTTTACCTAGTTTTCAAATACACTCGACTTGAAGATAATCAGGCTCATCGTGGATTTGTAGGAAAACAACACCCCAAAACCCCCGCCTTAGTGACG
>CAVJBF010000049.1:0-18176 GCA_963647785.1 Acutalibacteraceae bacterium | reverse complement strand
AGAAGCTCTGAAGTAACTCGGAACCCCGCGACTTTAGTCGTCGGGAGCTGTCAGGCCGTCGTCTTCTTTTCCCTCGTGGCGCTGGGGGCAGCCCAGTCCGTCGGCAATCTCATTGCGTTTTTCGCAGCCGTGATGGTGAGCTTCTTTGCGAACGCTCGCTTCACGTTCAAGCAGCGGCCGACCGCAGCAAAGTTCCTCAAGATGGCCGTCGTCATGGCGCTTCTGAGCTTGGCAAGCGGCGCCGCTGGCGACGCGCTCGCCGTCCATCCTGTCATCACTTTCATCGTCTACTGCGCGGTGAGCTATGTGGCGGGCTTTCTGCTTTCCCGCTTCTTTGTGTTTGCCTCATGACTCGGACCCTATCTCTGATCGTCCCGGTCTTCAATGAAGAGGCGACGATTGACATCTTCTACGCCACCGTCCGGCGAGAGGTCAAGCTCCCCGGCTATGAGGTGGAAATCGTCTTCGTGAACGACGGGAGCTGCGATCGCACGGAGGAAATCATCAATGGGCTGGCGGCGCAGGATTCGCTTGTGAAGGCCTTGTCCTTTACTCGCAACTTCGGCAAGGAGCCCGCCCTTTTCTGCGGCCTCGAACACTGCACGGGCGACTGCGCCATTCCGATCGATGCGGACCTGCAGGATCCCGTCGCCGTCATCCCGCAGCTCGTTGAAAAGTGGGAGGAGGGCTTTGACATGGTGCTCGCCAAGCGTGCCGACCGCTCTTCCGACACGTGGGCAAAGCGCAAGACGGCCGAGTGGTTCTACCGCTTTCACAACTCCATCAGCACGAACCACATCGAGCCCAACGTCGGCGACTTCCGGCTTCTCTCGCGTCAGAACGTGGAGATCATCAAGTCGCTTCCCGAGCGCAATCTTTTCATGAAGGGGATTTTGAGCTGGGGCGGCGGCAAGACGGCGATCGTCGAGTACGCGCGTGAGAAGCGCGTTGCGGGCGAATCAAAGTTCAACGGCTGGAAGCTCTGGAACCTCGCCCTGGAGGGCATCACGTCCTTCTCGACCTTCCCGCTGCGCATCTGGACGTACGTCGGGGGCTTCATTTCGCTCGTCGCCTTCGTTTACATCTCGGCCATCATCTTGCAGAAGCTTTTCTTTGGGAATCCAGTGCAGGGCTACCCGTCGCTGCTTTGCGTCGTCCTTTTTCTCGGGGGCGTGCAACTCATCGGCATCGGCGTTCTGGGCGAATACATCGGCCGCATCTACATGGAGACGAAGCACCGCCCTCGCTACGTTCTCAAAACCAAGGAAAACAATCCCTCATGAAACTTTCTCGCCCCTTTGCGGCGGGGCGCAGCGCAACGGCAGCCGTTGCGTTGGTGATCCTCGCGTTCTTCATCATCGAATACCTGACGCCTTTTCATTCGGACGACTACAGCTACGGCCAGATGGGATTTGACTGGGCGAAGCACTGGCGCCACTACATGGGATGGTCGGGACGACTGGTCGCTGACTACGCGAGTTCGCTCATCCTGACGTGTCGCAGCCACGCCGTGGTGTCGCTCATCATGGCGCTCTTTGCTGCGGGCACCTGCTGGCTCATCGCCGATCTGCCGAGCCGGCTCTTTGACTTGAAGTTTTCCCCCTTCAAGTTCCTGCTCATCACGGCGCTTTATTGGATCTGCAATCCCAATCTCGGCCAGACGACGTTCTGGGTGGTCGGCGCCTGCAACTACCTCGTCACGAACTTCTGCATCGTGCTCTTTCTCTACGCGTTTCTCACGTTCCGCACATCGACAAGCTGGGGCGTGCGCGGGATGCTATTCGTGCTGGCGCTTCTTGCGGGTTGCACCAACGAGAACACGTCGCTCGCGCTTGTCTATACGTTCATCGCGTCCTGCGTGCTGATGAAGCGCTTTCACGTGGAGTTCAATGTGAAGAGCGCCTGCCTGTATGGCGCGGGACTCGTCATCGGCATGCTGGTTCTGCTGCTTGCGCCCGGCAACTTCGCTCGTGCCAGTCAGCTGGCGTTTCAAGAGTTCAAGACGATGTCGGTGAAGGACAAGATCCTGATGCAGCTTCACCGTGGCAGCTATCTCCGGGTGTTCTGGCAGGCTACGCGCTGGAAGTCTTGGGGGCGACCATGCTCTACTGGCGCCGCCGAATGAACGACAACGCGCAGAAGCTCGGCTGGTCGCTGCTGTTTCTTTCGTCGAGCTGTGCGGCATTTGTTGTGATGGCGGGTAGCCCCGCCATGCCGGCGCGTGCGTACAGCGGCGTGTTCTTCTTTCTCTTGATTGCGGTGTCTTTTGCGCTTGATGCGGACTTTTTCAAGCAGTGGAGCGGCTGGCTGTTGGGGATCCTGGGCCTCGCTGTGATGGCGGTGGCGGTCTGGTCGTGGACGCTTGTCTTCATCTCCTACGGTGTAGCGAAGGATCAGGAGGCGATCCGCAACGGGCAGGTGAATTACGAAAAGCTCGTGAAGGGGCCGTCCGCATCGGTCGAGATTCCTGACTGGTATTTCGTGCGGCTGCGAAAGAGCCGCGACAGGTTTGACATGTACCACTCGGGCGCCATGGCGGGATGGTTCGGTGTTTCCAGAATCGATGTTGTGAGCGGCATGGACTATGACTACTCCGTCGTTCGGACGGGGCGGACGGTGCCGGCAGTGAACACGGCGGCGATTGAAGACTTGACGGTGCGGTTGCGCGAGGCATCGTGGAAGACCAACAAGAACGGCACGATCACCATCGAGACGTCGTCGGACATCCGCGGCAAGCGTCTCGCGGTGGCGTTCTATACGGATCGCAGCCGCGAGCGGCAGGAAGTGGTGCTGAGTCCGAAAGTGCTCAGCATTCAAGGAAAATACGTGACGGGCGTCACGGTTCGCCGGCTGCCGGCGCTGGCGAACGTGGAAGTGATCGTCAAGTAGCGGAGGGACGGTTGCCGAACGCAGGGATTGTGGCTGGCGCTGTGCGCCAGAAATGAAAGAGGCTCCCGGCAGAAGGTGAAAGAAGCTCAGGGATAGCCCGGTGAAGCGCCGAAAAGCCGGGGCGAAGGCGACGCCAGCGGTATCATCGGCTGATCTAGTCTCTTTTACCTAGTCTTATGCAGTCCTTCTGGATACTGGTGGCAACCTTCTCCACCGCGCTCACCTACGCCGCCATGAAGCTCGCCGGAGCAGACTGCTGCTTCTACGAAATCTTCTTTGTGCGCTCGACGTACCTCGCGGCGGCGACGGGGCTCCTTGCTTGTGCGGGGCGCGTGAGCCTTGCGACAGCGCATCCTTGGCTGCACCTGCGGCGCGTTGCGGCGGGGATCACTGCTTTGTCGCTCAACATCCTTGTGGTGCGTCACCTGCCCTTGGGCGTGGCGCAGACGCTGGCGTACACGGCGCCGCTTTTCATCGCCGCGTGGGCGGCGGGCGTCGCGCTCTGGCGCAGCGGTCGCATGGACTGGCGGCTCACCGCCGCCGTTGTCGCGGGGTTCGCCGGCGTCTGTTTTGTGATGCGCCCCACGAGCTTTCAGGGACATTTTCTCTGGGCGGCGCTGGGACTCTTTTCGGGCTTTTGCTCGGCGGTGGTAAGCCTCACTCTGAAGGAGCTCGGCCGCGTGGGAGAGCCCGTGGTGCGCACCGTAACCTACTTTGCGCTAGGGGGCTTTCTGATTTCCGGCGCCTTGACGGCGGTTCTGGGCGATCAGCCCGTGGGCGAGCTCTTTGCCGATCCCTGGCTGATGGTGGTGGGCGTCACGACGGTGCTGGCACAGTTTGCGCAGGCGCTGGGATGGGGAAAAGGCAGAACGCTGCTTTGTGCGACGCTGCAGTTTTCCGCGGTTTTCTTTGCGGTCGTGCTGGGGGCGGTTTTCTTTGGCGAGCGGCCGGACGCCGCGGCCTGTGCGGGCATTGCGGTGATTGTGGCGGCCGAATGCGCGGCGGCGTACTTGCAGTTGAGAGGCGTGCGGAAGACGGCGCAGGGCTGAGAATGCACGGAAGCCCGCATTCAAGAGGCTTTGGACGGCATTCTGGACGATCGAGAGTTTCGGGCCAAGGAAATTCTGTCCAAGCTTCCGCCCGCGCAAAAGGCGTTGCTCTATGCGGTGGCGATGGAGAGGGGCGGCAGATCACGTCGGCCGCGTTTGTGGCAAGACACCGCCTTGCTTCGGCGAGCTCGGTTCAGGGGGCGGCCCGGGCGCTTCTGGCAAAGGACCTTTTGACGGAGTCGGAGAAGACTTATCGGTTGACGGATCCGTTCTTTCGCTTGTGGCTCCTGCGCTACTTTAATCGCCCGCTGGAGTGGTAGGAGCGGCCGAAAAAAACACTTCCGACAAGGCGAACGCCATGCCGGAAGCAAGAGAGGAGGAGAGGCGGTTACTTTTGCGTCACTTGCTGGCCCGCAATGTGGCCGAAGACCAGAAGGTCGGTGAGCGCGTTGCGGCCGAGGCGGTTGGAGCCGTGCACGCCGCCCGTCACTTCACCCGCGGCATAAAGGCCTGGGATCACGCGGCCTTTTTCGTCGAGAACCTGCGTCTTTTCGTTGATCTTGAGGCCGCCCATCGTGTGATGGATCGTCACGGTGATGGGCACGGCGTAGAAGGGCGCCTTCTCCACGGTGTTGCCGATGAGAATCTTGGGCACCGGCAGCGACTTCGTGTTCTGCGACTTCGCGGCCTCGTTGTAGGTCTTCATGGTGTCAAGGAAGGCGTCCTCCTGGATGCCCGCAGCCTTTGCAAGCTCCGAGAGCGAATTGGCCTGATAGGCGTAGCCGTGAACGATGGCGTTCTTCATCAAGTCCTCGCGCACCTTCTTCTGGTCGATCGTCTGCTGGTCAAAGATCGAGTAGACGACCTGCCCGGGCTGCTTCAGGATGCTGTTTGAAAGCTCGTCGCGGCGGCCCGTTTCATCGATGAAGCGCACGCCGTTCTTGTTGACGTACGGGGTGTCCTGCGGACGGCCGGCGATCGCAGACTCGACGTTTCCGTTCTGGGGATTGCCGTGCGGATGGATCTGAATCCAGTCCATGCCTTCAAGCGCAGCGCCCGCCGCCACCGCTTCGTTGATCACTTCGCCCGTGGTGCCGGGCTGGTTGGAGGTCGCAATGACAGAGATGTGGTTGTACTTCTTTACCATCGCCAGGTTGGCGCCGTAGCCGCCCGCGGCGAGGATGACGTTTTTGGCGGTGAAGGTGTGGGTCTTGCCGTCCTTGTCGGTTGCGGTGACCCCGGAGACGCGGCCGTTGGCGCGCACGAGGCTTGTCACCTTCATAGAGGTGTAGATGTGGGAGCCGGCGGCGGTCACCTTGTCCGCAAGGGGCTTGATGTAGGCGTCGTAGGTGGAGATGGGCGTCTTGCCGTCCGCCTGGCGGGGCCACTGGCCGCGCGGGTAGATGCCGCCGATGCCGACGTCAATCCAGTGGCGCGGCACGTGGAACCACGTCATGGAGGACTGTCCCTCGAGCCACTGCATGGCTTCGGTGGCGTGACGCGCCATCGTGAGGACGAGCTTCGGATCGTTCTTGCAGTCGCCGCCCATGATGGTCTGAAGCGCAAAGAGTTCGGGCGAGTCGAAGATGTACTTCTTTCCAGCCGCATCGTGCGCCGCAAGCTGCTTCTTTACGACCGCCTGCAGACGCGCGGCTTCCTTGCTGCAGGGCTCGCGGTCTGTGTACTTCGCGATGATGGCGCGCACGGCGGGCGTCATGTCAAGAAGCTTTTCGGGCTCGGGATCGATCGCGGACATGTTGCCTTCGCTGCGGGCGGTGTTGCCGCCGATCATCGCCATCTTTTCAAGGACCACCACCTTGGCGCCGCCGTCCACGGCGGTCGCGGCGGCCACCATGCCGGCGCCGCCCGCGCCCACGACGATGACGTCGGCCTTCGTGACAAGGGGCGCCGCGGCGGATGTGTCGCCCGCGTCCTTCTTCGCGGTGAACTTCGCGTCAGCGCCCGACTTGGCGAGCGCCTTCGTGACGGCAGCCTTGATGGCGTCAGACGTCACTGTGGCGCCCGTCACGCCGTCAACGCCAGAGGTCTGCGCAGCGGTGATGGCGCCCGGAAGCTTTTCCACGGCGAGCGTGCCGATCCCCGGCGTCTCGCCGTGCTTTACGACGCGCACGGACTGGATGCGTTCGGCAGTGACGGTGACTTCAACCGTGACGTCGCCGTTGCGGCCGGTGACGGTTTCGGTGTAGACACCAGGCGTCATGGCGCTGGCGGCGCTCGTGAGGCCGGCGACGAGGGCGGCGGCCCAGGTAAGGCGCATCGAAAGCTTCATGATGGGTTTCTCCATTGCAAAGAATTGATCCGGCGTTGTTTTTCGAGAGAGGCCGGACGATTGAGGGGGATTTTAGGAAGCGGCAACTCTTCGGAAAATAGGCTAATGTACGACTTCGAATGTCAGATTTCGGAGGGAATCCATGCCAAACGGCGTAGGGCTTTCGACGGAGGCGGCGACGGACCGCCGGTTCCCCGACTATGCGGCGGGGATCGACGGCGAGGCGCTTGTCTTTTTTATGACCTTGGCCGAGGTTCATTCGCTGCCGCGAGCGGCGGAGCGGCTGGGGATCAGCCTGTCGTCGGCAAACCGCTTGCTCGCCAAGCTGCGGGACTACTGGGGCGAGCCCCTTTTCGTGCGAAGCGGCTTTCAAATGACGCCCACGGAGTCCGCGAAGCACCGGCTTGCGCGCGTTCGCTCGATTCTGAAGGCGCTTTCGGCCCTCAAGAATCCGGCATCGACGGTGGATCCGGCGACCTTGAGCCTGACGGTGCGCGTCGCCGCCTATGACAATGCGTGCGCGGTGGGCGTGGCGTCGATCTTTCGGGACTTTCAAGCGAAGCTCCCGCATGTGATGTTTCAAGTGATCCAGTCAGACGGTCGGCTTTTTGACGACCTGCTGGCGGATCGACTGGACCTGGCGTTTTTTGCGCGGCAGGGACTGCCGCCCGAACTTCATGCGGCGCCGGTCTTCACGACGCCCTACGTCGTGGTGGTCGCAAAAGGACACCCCTTGGAAAAGCGAGCGAAGGCGGCGGGGGCGCTTGATCGGGAGGACCTGCAGCCTTGGCGGCAGGTCCTTGTCAACACGCAGCCCAGCCGAGACCGCTCGCCCAACAGCCCGGCAGGCGGCTGGTTTAATCCCGCAAGCGCCGGACGGATTGCGGCGGTGCTCCCGTTCTTTTTGGCGGCGCCCATGATGCTGGAAGGCACGGACTGCTACACGGTCATTCCGGAGGCGCTCGCGCGCCTCTTTGTGGACGAAGGAACGTTCAGCCTGCTCCCCGTGACTGAAAAGGCGCCGAAGCTCACGGTGTCTCTCGCGTGGCACGATCGCACGCATGGAGATCCGGCGTTTCAGCTCATCCGCAGCAACCTTCTTGTGATGGCCGCCCAGCGCGTGGCGGCGCTTCTGGCTCGCCGCGGGCGAGACGCCTGAGAGCGAAGCCGGTCGCTTGAAAAATGGCGGGAAATCTTGAAGGAAGGCGGTACAATCCCGCCTTTCTCATTTTCCGGCGCTTCAAAGCGAAAGCGCGCGTTCTTTTTCCTTTGGTGAAGTCCATGTCCGAAGACCAGCAGTGCCCGACCTCAAAATCTGAAACCCCGGCCGAAAAGACGGTCAAAAAGTATGAGGTGACGCCCGACATCGTGGAAGCGATGCAGACCATCAAGCGCGGCACCGACACGCTTCTGCTGGAAGAAGAGCTCGAGCAGAAGCTTGCGCGCTCGAAGGCGACGGGCGTTCCGCTGCGCTGCAAGCTGGGCCTTGACCCCACGGCGCCGGACATTCACATCGGCCACACGGTGGTCTTGAACAAGCTGCGGCAGCTGCAGGATCTGGGCCACACGGTGATCTTTCTGATCGGGGACTTCACGGCGGCGATCGGCGACCCGTCGGGCCGCAACGTGACCCGTCCGCCGCTCTCGCCTGAGCAGATCAAGGTGAACGCCGAGACCTACCTCGCGCAGGCGGGGCTGGTGCTTGATCTCGCAAAAACGGAAGTCCGCTACAACTCCGAGTGGAACAACCAGCTGGGCGCCGAAGGCCTCATCCGCCTTGCGAGTCGCTACACGCTCGCGCGCCTCTTGGAGCGCGACGATTTCGCGAAGCGCTACGCGCAGCAGCTCCCGATTGCCATGCACGAGCTCATCTACCCCTTGATGCAGGGCTATGACTCGGTGGCGTTGAAGTCCGACATTGAATTGGGCGGGGCGGATCAGCGCTTCAACCTCCTCGTGGGCCGCGAACTGCAGCGCCAGTACGAGCAGGAGGCGCAGTGCATCTTGACGATGCCGCTTTTGGTGGGCTTGGACGGCGTTGTGAAGATGAGCAAGAGCAAGCACAACTACATCGGCATCACCGACACGCCCGACGACATGTTCGGCAAGGTGATGAGCATTTCGGACGCCCTGATGTGGGACTGGTACGACCTTCTGAGCCTGAAGTCGAACGCCGAGATCGCGTCGATCAAGACGGAGTGCACCGAGGGCGGCCGCAATCCGCGCGACGCGAAGGTGCTGCTGGCGAAGGAAATCATCGAGCGATTCCACTCGGCGGCGGACGCCGAGAAGGCCGAGGCCGAATTCAACGCCCGTTTCCGCGGCGGAGCGGCGCCGTCGGATATTCCGGAAGTGACGGTTGCCGCCGAAGGCGGCGAAATCGGCATCATGAAGCTCATCAAGGAAGCTGGGATGGTGCCGAGCAACGCCGAAGCGGGGCGCAACATCGACCAGGGCGGCGTGAAGCTTGAGGGCGAGCGCGTGAGCGACCGCGGCCTCAAGCTGAAGGCCGGCACCTACACGGTGCAGGTCGGCAAGCGCCGCTGGGCTCGCATCACGGTGGTCGCGAAGTGATTGCGCTCCTGCAGCGCGTGACGCACGCCGAGGTGGCAGTAGACGGAAAGGTGGTCGGCGCCGCCGGGCCAGGTCTTATGGTGCTCGTCTGCGCGGAAAAGGGCGACACGGACGACAAGGCCGCGCGTCTGGCGGCAAAGCTCCTGAAGTTTCGCGTCTTTCAGGACGAGGCGGGGAAAATGAATCGCTCGGTTGCGGACGTGAAGGGGGACCTTCTTCTCGTTTCGCAGTTCACGCTCGCGGCGGACACCGCCTCCGGCAACCGGCCGAGCTTTTCGCCCGCGGCCGATCCCGAGACGGGGCGGCGGCTTTTTGAGCTCTTTGTGAGCGAAGTGAAAAAGAGCGGCCTGCGCACGGAGACGGGCGTCTTTGGCGCCCACATGGCGGTGTCGCTCACGAACGACGGGCCGGTCACTTTTACGCTGCGTCTTTGAGGTGCCGCTCGCACGCTGGCAAGGCTCGCGAAAAAACGCCGCTTGAGGTTGAGTCCTTGAGCGGCGCTTTCTTTGCCCCCATCGTCAGGCGGTCTCGGCCGGGACTTCGCCTGCGCCATCGGCGGCGAGCAGCCAGTCAATGAGGTTTATCTGCCGAATGCCGTTGATGCTGCGGCCTTTTCCGACGGCGTCGAGCGAGAGCAGTATTTTCGGGTAATGGTCGTCAATAGCGTCGAAGGCGCCAACTTCGCGCTCGAAGGTGTCTTCCGCCAGAACGGAAGCTGAGACTTGGTAGTAGCGGACGTCGTCGCGGGTTCGGGCGACGAAGTCCACCTCCTGTTTGCCCGCCTTGCCGATTGTGACTTCGGTGAAGCGGCGTCGCAGCTCCAGATAGACGATGTTTTCGATGAGGCGTCCTAGATCCTGTGTCGCGGAATGAATAAGGTTTTGGCGCAGGCCGGCGTCGCAGAGGTAGAACTTTTCGTCCGTGGTGAGCGTTTTTTTTCCCTTCACGTCGAACCGCGGCACGCGATAGCAGAGGTAGGCCTCTTCCAAGGCCTTGAGGTACGTCGTGATGGTGGCGTTGGATGCGTTGTCCTGGTTGCTCTTCAAGGTGTTGGTGAGCTTGCGAGCAGAGATGGGGCTGCCAATGGAGGAGGCGACCGCTTGAATGACGCGCCGAAGCTGCGTCGTGTTGCGGATCTGATAACGGGTTCGGATGTCCTTTTCGATGACGGTGTCGATGAGGGATGAATAATAGGTGTTGATCTTGAACGGATCATCACGATAAGGAACCAGTGCTGGAAAGCTTCCTGCTTCAAGATAGCGGTTGAAGTCTTCGGCGGGCGAGAGGCCGTCCGCAGCGACGGCGCTGCGAAATTCCGCAAAGGAGAGCGGCATCATCTCTATTCGAACGAATCGCCCCGAGAGATAGGTTGTCAATTCGCTCGAGAGAATGTGGGCGTTGGAGCCCGTGATGTAGATGTCGATGTTTTCGAGAAGCGCCAGACCGTTCACCGCTTTTTCAAACTGCCGGCATTCCTGAATCTCATCGATGAAGACGTAGCAGGTTTCCGCCGTTGCGGCGCGGGCGAGAACGGCGTTGTAGAGCGCCGTCGGGTCGGTGAGCTCCGAGAGGCGCGGATCCTCGAGGTTGTAGGCGATGATCCGTTCCGGCGCGACGCCGAGCGCTCGCAGCTTCTCCTGATAGAGCCGAAACAGCATGGACTTCCCGCTGCGGCGCGGGCCGATGACGACTTTGATGGCGGGATCGTCCTTCCAGGCGAGCAGCGCCTTGAGGTAGTGAGGACGGGGAATGTTGGCGAGCGTGCGCATGACGAAAAGGAGAATGGTCTTGATGATTGCCTATGTTAAACGGAATGAACGGAATCTTCAATACTGTTTAATATAAGCGGTCACTCATGATCAATTGATCGAATCTGTTTGATTTGTTAAACAGTTTTGAAAATGCCCTGCCAGACAAGGCTGGCAGGGCACGTCAAGGTGAAATGAAGGCGCCCGAGAGGCGTCTGCCTCTCAGGACAAGCGGGATCAGTCTTCTTCGGCCTTCCGCTCAAAGCGGCCGGCGAGCTCCTGCGCCTTCGCAGCGGGTGCCGGGCGGTAGTCCGCGGGCTCCATCGTGAAGGAGCCTGCGCCCTGCGTGAGCGCATGCAGCCGGGCGGCGTAGCCCGTGAGCTCCGCGAGCGGCACCAGGGCCTCGATCTGCGTCATGCCGGCGGTGAGGTTGTCCGTGCCCTGCACCTGGCCGCGGCGGGCGGCGATGTCGCCTGTGACCGCGCCCATGGCGTCGTCGGGCGACGCCACCGTGATTTTCACAATGGGCTCCAGAACGAGCGGGTGGGCTTTGGCGAGGGCGTCCAGCATCGCCTTGCGGCCCGCGGCGACGAACGCCACTTCCTTGCTGTCCACGGGATGGGACTTGCCGTCGTAAACCGTGACGCGGAGGTCTTCGATCGGATAGCCCGCGAGGTACCCGGTGGCGAGCACTTCCCTGACGCCCTTTTCGACCGCCGGGATGAGGTTGAAGGGAATGACGCCGCCCTTCACCTTGTCCACGAATTCAAAGCCCGCGCCGCGGGGGAGCGGCTCCACCTTGAGGAACACTTCGCCAAACTGCCCGGCGCCGCCCGTCTGCTTCTTGTGGCGGGCGTGGCCCTCGGCTTCGCACCCGATTGTTTCGCGGTAGGGAACGGACGGGTTGCTCGTCGTCACTTCGAGCTTGAACTGCTCCTTCATGCGTTCGAGAACCGTGCGCACGTGCATTTCCGTGAGACCGCGCAGAACCGTTTCGTTCAAGACGGTGTCGTGGTCAACGGCCAAGGTGGGATCTTCAGCAAGCATCTTTTGGAGCACTTCGCCCATGCGGCTTTCGTCGCCGCGGCGCGCGGGCTCGATCGCAAGGCCGAACATCGGACGCGGATACGGGGGACGCGGGAGACGCACGCCGGCGTCGGCGGGATCGGAATGAAGCACCGTGCCGTAGTTGAGCTCCTCCACCTTTGTGAGCGCGCCGATGTCGCCCGGACGCAGCTCGTCGGCTTCCATGGTGTTCTTTCCCTGCAGAATGAGGGGGCGCACCACTTTGAAGGACTTCTTCGCGTCCCCGGCGTAGAGCTCCATCCCCGGCTTGATCGTGCCGCGATGCACGCGGAAGACGCCGATCTTTCCGACGAAGGGGTCGCTCACCACCTTGAAGACGCGGGCGATGACGGGCTCGCGGGATTCAGGCGACACCACGATCCGTTCGCCCCTGGCGTTCACAAAGGGGGCGGTGTTGGCTTCGGTCTGCGCGGGCATGTGGCGGATGATGACCTTCATGAAGTCCCGAAGGCCGATCATCTTTTTGGCGCTCGTAAAGCACACCGGAATGATGTGGCCTTCGCGAAGGGCCTTCGTGATCGGGGCGTGCAATGTCGAAGGATCCGCGGACCCCGCTTCGAGATAGCGCTCCATCGCTTCGTCGTCCACTTCCACCACGCGCTCGATGAAGGCGCGGTGCACGTCAGGCACGGTCATGATGTCGGACTCGCCCTCGTCGTGCGCAAAGCAGTCGATCACGTGCGTGCAGCCCTTCGTCGGAAGGTTGATGGGGAGAACCCCGTCCCCGAAGGCGTCGCGCAGCTCGCCTAAAAGGCGCTTCAAGTCTGCGCCCGGGGCGTCAATTTTGTTGATGACGATCATGCGGCAGAGATTGCGCTCTTCGGCCCACTGCATCATGCGGCGCGTCATGAGCTCCACGCCCTTCACGGCGTCCACCACGACTGCCACGTTCTTGACGGCGTCAAGGGCGGACAACGCCTGGCCTGCGTAGTCCGGGTACCCCGGTGTGTCGATCACGTGAATGCGCACGGGCGGAAGTTCAGGAAACGCGGTGTCCACGTGGACGACGGCGGTCCGAAGCGAATGGCCGACGGCCTTTTCCTGCGGATCGTTGTCGCAGACGGTCGTTCCCTTCTCAATGCTGCCGGCTTCGCTCAGCGCGCCGCAGCGCACGAGCATCGCCTCGATGAGGCTCGTCTTTCCGACGGCGCCGTGGCCGACGAAAGCGATCGTTCTCAGGTTCTCAGTGGAATAGCCGGACATAATGCATTCTCCCTAGGAAGAAACGATAGTGTCCTCATTGTGCGCCGATGGACGGGAAAAAGAAAGCGGGAATCGAGGTTTTCTTTGAAATGCGTGCGACGGATTTTGAAAGGGGCTGAATTTGAACGAAACCTGTCGAGCACGGAAAAGCGAGGGACGAAATGAAGAAGGCGCTGGTGATGCGTCGGGCTAGGCAGAAAGCGTGGCGGAAGAGAGCGAGCAAGGCCGTAGAATCGGCGCACGACAGACATTTTCTCGGAGGACTTCGAGATGCGTGAAACCTACACGGCGCCCATGACGCCGGAAGAAAAGGCCCGGTTCGTGCCGTTTTTGAACCGTTTGATTGACACGGCGTTTGACGTCATCGTGCCGCGCTTTCTCACGGGGATTGCCGTGGAGGACAAGGAGAACGGCACGCCCGTGACGCAGGCGGACAAGATGGCCGAAGAAAAGATGCGCCGCTTGATTGAGGCGGAATTCCCGGCGCACGGCATCTTCGGCGAAGAGTGGGGTGAAAAGGAAGGGAAGGCGGACGATCAGGGCGTGCGCTATCGCTGGATTTTGGATCCCATCGACGGCACGAAGAGCTTCATCACGAATTCGTTTTTGTTCGGCACGCTGATCGCTCTGGAGCGAGACAACGGCGCCGGGTTCCGGCCGATTTTGTCGAGCATCAGCCATGCGGCGGCGAACGTGCGCACGGTGGGGTGCCTTGACGGCACGACGATGCATCTAGCCAACCGCGGCGTGGTGATTGACCGGCCGCTTCACGTGCGCGAATGCTCGGACCTTTCAAAGGCGACGTTGCTTGCGACGAGCCACTGGACGACGCCCGAGCAGCACGGGACGCCTCGCATTCAGACGCTCATCGATCGCGTGAAGATGTACCGCACGATGGGGGACTGCTTCGGGTACTTTGCGGTGGCCACGGGCGGTGCGGACATCATGATTGACCCCGAGCTCTGCTACTGGGACGTGGCGGCGCTCCTCCCCGTCGTCGAAGGCGCGGGCGGCACCATCACGTCGATGACGGGAGGGAATCCCTTGAAGGAAATCAATGCTGTGTGCACGGCGGGGACGATCCACGGGGAAGTGGTGGCGCTGCTCAATTCCTGATGCGCTTGGCGAGTGTCAGGCTGACGATGAGCACGGGAGCGATTCCGTGCTCTTTTCGTCTGGACGGGCGGTGTTTGTGGACGTGTTGCAACACGCCTGAAGGCGGGATGGAAAAAGAGAAACTAAGTACTTGACGGGGGGTACTCGGGGGGGGGTAAACTGAAGGCGAAGTTGTTTGATGTTAATGGAAATTATACATCAAACGGCGATTTTTTAGTCCGAAAAAGGCGCTTCTCCCATCCCCAAGACATCCCGTTCTTCTGGGAGTTTTCAAGGTGAAAGCGGTTGACGGACATCCCATGAGAATTCTTGGAGTTTCACGTATGAACAAGACTTATAAAGTTGCCCGCTCTCTCACGCGCGGCACGGTGGTCACCAGCGAGGCGGCCTCTTCTCGTCAGGGCAAGGCGCTCAAGATGGTGGTGGCGGCCGTGGCGGCCTCTCTGGCTGTGGGCGGCGCGGTGGCAGGCTCGTGGAAAGATGCGCCGGACGGTTTGACAGCAGTTGGAGAGAATCAGACGGCGGAACAGATCAAGGAGAACAACCTGTTTGAAAGTACGGGAACAACGGTTGTGTTCACGACGAATAACTCGCTGGCGGGAAGTCAAAATCTTTGGGTTAATGCAAAGGCAAGTGGAAATAAGCTTACGGGGCTTTATGCCAATGGGGCAGACCAGACCGTGACGAATGCAGGCACTATTTATGTGACTTCGAACTATGCGTCAGAAGACACAAGCGTTGCTACGCCTTGGGGGCAAAAGGGGATGATGGCTGCCGAAGGTGCTACGGTGGTCAACGAAGGGATTATCGTAGCCAAGAATGCCTATGGCATGACGACGCAGGGATCCGGAACCGCTCGGGGAGCTGTTGTCAACAAAAACGACATTACGGTAATTGATCGTGGGTATGGAATTGAGATCAATGGTGGCACAGCCACTAACACCGGCACGATTACCGTCGGAAAGGCACAAGTTACGGCGGATGAGAAAAT
Organism: Acutalibacteraceae bacterium; assembly: GCA_963647785.1. Classification (GTDB taxonomy): domain Bacteria; phylum Pseudomonadota; class Gammaproteobacteria; order Burkholderiales; family Burkholderiaceae_F; genus Duodenibacillus. The sequence goes on along the minus strand of CAVJBF010000049.1, from coordinate 3,230 downwards.
CCTCGACTTTACGGGCGGCGTGCAGTTTGATTCTATGGCGGGAACCTTTACGAACCAGGGGACCATCAATGCAACGGATGCTACGGCAGCTATAGTTGTTCAAAAGGATGCCAGCAACTCCATCATCAACCTTGAAGGAGGTTCTGATGTCAATGGCGTGATCATTGTCGGGGCCACTGGCGTGAAGATCAACGCCACGAAAACGGAGGACACGCTGAATATTCAGGCGTCACAGGCAATTGCTGAGCTGAACATCAAGGGTGACGCCAAAATTACGCTCGCCAACAAGAACGAAGGTGAAGAGGCAGTCGAATACACCAAGACGACGATTGAAAGCGGCACGCTCAACGCATCCATCTTCCAGAGCAACAACAAGTTCAAGGATGTTGAGATCAAGACGGGCGGCATCTTCAACATCGAAGCGTTGAATTCTGCGACGAACACCGCTAGTAAAGAAAATGACCGTCTCCTTTTGGCGTATGACTCCACGTATACGCTTGACGGCGGCGAGATTCAAGTAGCAGGCAAGGATTATACGGGCGCCTTGAAGATAGGGACCTCGAGCTCGGGGGACAAGGGCTCTGGTGCTTTGACCATCAAGTCGGGGGAATACGCTTTTAGTGCAGTTCAGGTCCACCAGCAGGGTACTCTGACCAATGGAGGTACTCTGACGATTTCCGGCGGGGATACCGTTGACGGGACGAATTCACTGGTTGTTTCCAAGGGGGGCGTGTTCACAAACGCTGGCATTCTGACGTCCAATGGCGATGTTGAGATTGCAGGCAAAGTCACGAATACGGGCATGCTCAACTTTGGTGCCCATGCGGTGACGGTTGCCGACGGCGGCGTGCTGACCTCCGATTTCACGGCTGAACACATCAATGTGGTGGGCGGCAAGTTGAACCTTGAAGAGGGCGGCACGCTCGTCGTGACGGGCGACAGTCTTGCGCTGGACGGTGCCACCTTCAATCTCAGCGGCGACATTAAGAAAACTGGTGGTAGCGACAATTATGACGGAGCTGTTGTGATTGGTGGTACGACTGCTACTACGGTGAACTTCAAAAATTCACATGAACTTGTTGATCTGTCGATTCAGAACGGCACGGTTGCCATTGGGGAAGGTGCTTCGCTGACGGTCAACAAGAACCTGACGATTGCTACGACAGGTGCCAAGCTGACTATTTCCGACGGCGGCGTGCTCAATGCCGACATTGACAAAGTCACTCAGGGTGCACTTGAGATCAACGAGGGCGGCGTTTTCAACGTTGCGGGGTACAACTCCAAGACGTCTGATAGCGATGCCAATAATAATCGCCTGTCGCTGAAGGCCAATTATGTGCTCAACGGCGGTCAGATTCAGGTGGCAGGTAAGGATTATTCCTCGAACAGCTCGAGCAAGCTGCTGGTTGCCGCCGATGGCGGCAAGCTGACGATTGCGTCCGGCAACTACACCCTTGGGGGTGTTGAGCTTAAAAAAGCGGGTGCTGTGGAGGTGACCGGCGGCACTTTGACCATTGCGGAATGGCAGAAGACGGAAAACGTAGCGGGGGCTTTGGTCGTTAATGGCGGCGAGCTCATCACAACCTCGGCTAATCTGTGGAACGTAAACGAGGCGAAGGTTGTCGTAGAGCTTGGTACGCAGTGGGTGACGGCTGGCCTGGATGGCGGCACTATCACGGTGAATGATGGAGAGCTGAAACTGTCGAAGGCCGATGTCAAGACCGCGGTTGGTCTGTATGCGGGTGTCAACCTCATGTTTGACAACTTGACGCTGACCGATGAAGAGAAAGGCATTACGTTTGATACGGCTTATGGTACGGCGCTTATCAACCAGACGGCCTCCCTCGAAAATGTGACTGCCCAAGGGGGGACAGTCTCCAAGGATATTGGTGGTGCGACTGTAGGCTTTGCAGCGTTGGCCGTGAATAATGGCACGACCAAAGTGGAAATCACAGGTGGAGACGGTACGCTGATCCTGAGCGGCAACACCGAAGACGGCAATGTGATTTCCACTGCAGGTACGGTTAAAGCGCTTGATGTGAAAGGTACTTTGCAACTTGGCAAAGACGAAACATCCTCGGGCAAAGTCAATGTTGCTGAGTTGTCTGCAAAGGCTCTTGGTGTTGCTGGTAATTTTGAAGCTCAGGATGTTCAGGTGGAGACGCTTGATGTTGCTGGGGTACTTAAGGCAAAGAACGTCGTAATGACTAGCATAGATACTAGCAATGTTGACGGTGCTTTGTCCGCTGAGCAAATTGGCGGTAACGTGAACGTCAATGGCACCTTGGCCGCCAACCATATTGCGGGTACAGCCCAGATTGCAGCTGGTGGCCAGCTCGTTATCGGTGAGCAGGTGACGCGCATACCTGTTGAGAGCCGCGATGAAGGGGCTTCTCCTTCTGAGCTTCCGCAGATTGCAGGTACTGTGACAGTTGCTCCTGGTGCTGTTGTCTCGACCAATGCCAATGGAACGGCGCTTGCGGCTGCTGTGTTGGGCGGCGAAGCGGATGGCAAGGCTGTTCTCTATGTTGATCGCAAGATTGCTTTGTCTGACGATGGCCAGCTGAGCATTGGCGTTGAAAGTGCAGATTCCAATGGTGCCGAAGCTTCCATCATGGTGGTGGAAGGGAGTGGCTCGGTGGTCTCTAATGGGGTGAGCGTGACTGAGGACGCCGCAGTGGTGATTGACGTCAGTGCCTTCGGATCCAACGATGTGGTGTTCCAGGGCGGTGCGCTTAGCATTGAGGAGGACGCTACATTTAAGTTGGCCAATCTGACGAGCAAAAAGTCGTTGACACTTTTGGGTGGTGGAGATGTTTCGGCTGCCAACGTGACGGTGGGTGACACGCACGCCTTGCTGAAGGGGAACATCGAAGGAAACAAGCTGAATGTTGTCTTCGATGACAAGGGTGCAGCCCGTGCGTCAGCCGAAACAAAGGCCGCTCTGGAGGCCGCTCTCGCCGAAGGCGCCAACGCCAAGACGCAGGCGGTGATCGCCGCGGTGGCTGATACCAAGGCAGGTCTGACAGATGGCACGAGCCTCAAGGATGACGGCGTCCGTGCGCTGGAAGAGTACCTCACCGCGCCGGTGACGGCGGGCGTCTACAACGTCGCCTATGATGCGACCGCGCAGGTCAACGCCACGGTGGCTCGCCGCAACGTCGAAAACACGACCAGCACGGGCGTGTGGGCTGACGTCTTCTACACGGCCAACAAGGCAAAGAAGGCCT
>CAVJBF010000048.1:0-18478 GCA_963647785.1 Acutalibacteraceae bacterium | reverse complement strand
ATTGATCTGTCGGTGCAGTTTTTTATTGCGCTTCGCCGAAAGGAGCTTGTATTTGTAGGTTCTCATGTTTGGGATGATACAGCGATCTTCCGTAGTTTTGAACACTACAACCTTGGCGCCTTATATCCCCCTCCTGAAGGAACGGGTTTTGCGGCGCGGGTGATAATGAAACGACTGAACCGGAGGCGCCGGCAACGGCGCCCGCACCCCCGGCGAATTGCTGCGTCGAGCGCAGGCTACGTCCCGATGTAGTCTTCAGAACAAATGTTCCAGCTGCCAATGTAGGGCTCGTCGTCGTAGTACGCAGGACAGCTTCTTGACTCGCTGCTGCGCTCGGCCGAATCGACCGCCTCCTGCATCTGGTTGAGCCGGGCCATTTCGTCAGAGAGCTCCGCCTTGCGGCGGCTGAGGTACTCTTCCACGTCGTAGCCGAGGTCTTTGAGCTCTGTGATGCTGTCCACATCGTGCTGCTTCATGAGCCCCTCGAGGTCATAGATGTACTTGGTCATGAGTGTTTCAACTCCCAGTAGTTGCAACCGGCAAGGCTGCCGGCTTTGATGTCTGCGGACGAACCCATTCACTGGTCCAGTCAAGGGGCTCGCCCTGCAGATAAATCATTTGAGCTTCGGCGGCATACGCTTGCGCGATCGCCGCATCGCGAACGATCAGCGCGTTTTCGAGCGAATGCCTCGAAAGCTCCGTGAAATTGAAGGATCCGGTCCAGACCGCATAGGGCGAAAAGCCCTCGGGGGACTCCCTCAAGCACACGATGAATTTGTTGTGCATGCGCGGCATGCGGAACATCTGCCCTGTCCGGCAGCATCCGTAGCAAAGCACGGACGGCATGGTCGCGCTCACGCCCGACGTCGCTTGAAAAAACGGCCCGACCGTCACTCGAGTGCCGTCAAAGTCGCCCAGCCTGTCATAAGCCGCCCGAAGCGCCCGCTTCTTTTCGCTGCTCAGCACGGACTCCATGTCGGGCCTCAGAAAATCTTCCTTCTGGATGACGAGCAGCGTCGGCCTTCCTGCCATCGCCTGCAGTATGTCCAAATCCGTGAGCCAGGCCACGGCCCCCATCACCATGTCGGCCTCTTCGATCACTTCGATGAGTCGCTGCTTGACATGACGAAACACCACTTCCACCACCGGCGTGCGCAGCCCATGGTCAAAGGCCATCAGGCGATTCAGGTTCTGGTGAAGCATGGCGTCGAGCAGCGAAGCGCTCGTTTCTGCGGAGGTTGAGGAAGTCACAGCCATTGCACGCCTCGCTCTGAAAGAAAAAGCTTCTCGCTTCTTGTCAGCCGCACGGCATTCCTTTCCGGGGACGAATAGCTGTAGTTGATCGAGTTGAAGCGATAGGCCGTAATAAAGCGCTCGCCTTCCGATACAACCACCACTCCGCCCCGGCGGCGCACGGTCTCGAGTGCTTGCTTCACCTTGCAAAGATCCTCAAGCGCCGCTTGACAATCTGCCGCCTCAAGACAGTCGTTCAATCCTTTGTCTCGGGCCTGTTCAATCAGGTAGCTGCGGATGATTTCCGCCGCTGCACCGTCGGTGTACTGCTTCAAGTGTCGGGTTCGACTCATGGCGCTTCTCCTTGTCATTCGTGAGACAAGGCGAACTCTAGAATCGGAAGGCCCGCTCTCTGAATTCCGCAAATTTTCGGTTTTTCGACAAATTTGCGTTTGTTGCACTCCCTCTCGCGGTGTCTACACTCAAGGCGTCTTGCCGTTAAGAAGGAGTCACGCCATGACCAACACCCAGCACTTCGCGCTTCGCTGCAAGCAGCGTCGCATCTCGCCTGAAGAAGTCCTGATGGCCGTTCGATTCGGCTGCCGCGCGCAGGATCGCAGCCTGCTTGGCGCAAAGAACTGCGAAACGCTCCTGCGGGCGATTGACGACTGGGAGCGCCGGCTGCGCACAGGATGCGCCGCCAACGGACTGAGCCTCGCGAAGATGCGCCGCTGAAAACCACCGCTACAATGTCCGGACGCCCCCCAAAGGAGTCCGGACATGCTGAAGAAAATCCTGATCACCGCGCTGTTCACCACACTCATTGCCGACGCCGCGGCCGGCGACCAGATCAGAATCTGCGCCCGCTACTACCGACCCTCCTACGACTCCTGGTCCAAGATCTACAAGCTCACGGCCTACCACTTGAACGGCACCGAAGCACAGCAGGCGGTCGGCGGCTTCCCGTTTGAGATAGGCCGGCATTACGTCATCATCTCGTGGAAGAGAAACGACTTCACCGCGATTGAAGTGCCTGACGGCTGGGATGGCTCCGCAGAAACCGTCATGAAGGACCACAAAAAGCGACCTTGGCGCCTCGTGAAGGGGTGGGAGAACTGCACCAAGAAAAAGGCGGACGGCGAGTAGCCCGTCACGACCTCCCGTCAACGGCGCTCATCGCATGAGCTCCAGCGGCACCTTGTCCTCTTCAAGCAATGCCTGCAGCTCGTCGTCAGGCGTTCCTGTCGCCGGCATGCCGTAGTGCGCCTGGATGCGGCGGATGCGCTGCGTGAGCTCTTCATAATTGGCGTTGAAGTCCGCCTCGCCAAAGAGTCCCTTCTTTGCGAAGTGCGAGTACGCCACCATCTTCTTCAACCGCACGGTAACGTTGTCCGACGACAGTGCGGCGCTCTGAATCCGCTGCGCCTCCTCGCTTCGGCGTGATGCCTGGCTCAGACGCTCGCCAGCCGGGAGCGTCTGCCCAGAGGCCTTGCCGCCCGACAAATTCCAGACCGCCCCGGCGCCCGCCGCGACAAGCACAACCACCGCGAGCGCAGCCGCCAGCAAAACCCGCTTGCGCCTTCCTGAAGCCGCCGGCGCAGGCTTTCCCGTGAGCAGGGCCTCCGCAAGCTGAGCCGCCTGCACTACATGTTCGCGGCGGCTGCCGCTCACCATGAGATCCGGCTGGTGCTCAACATCGTTGCGGAACGTTTTGATCGTGAAGAGATAGTTCGTGAACTCGTTGCCAATGCCGGTGACGTGCCGCAGGCTCTTCCAGTTCTTGTAGACGATGTTCACCAACGCCGGATAATCGAACTGTTCAAGCGTTGCCTCATCGCGCATGTTGTCCCGCTGAACCGGCGAGAGAGAACTCAGCACGCAGATCTCCCACCAGCGGCTTCCCGCAATGACGGGGAGCTTGTGTGCCAGCATGTCCCGCAGCAAAGGCGAAAGCCTGGATTCAAGCTTGCCATAAAGTTCTCGAGGCGATTCGTCTTTCATGGTTCTTCTCGTCTTGTTCTTCACGGCGCCGTGAATACGCCGCCCGCAAGATGCAGCTCCTGAGCCAGCAGTTCGTCCAGCCGCGCAAGCGCCGATCCGTCACCAGCCACCGGTCCCGTGAAAAACTGCAGAAGACCTCCTGCAGCATAAAGACGAACAAACCAAAAGCCATGCGACGCAGTCCGCAACGTTCCCGACGCCGCCAGCGCCAGCTTCAGGCGTCTCAAAAAATCCTGCAGCACGCCCGGCGCCAGCCGGCCGTTGTCTGATGCTTCCACCGTCTGGCGACGCCGCGTCTGCCAGCGCCATGCGCCGCTGTCCGCGAGCGTCACCGACACTTCACGCTGCGTCGCATCGTCGTAGCAGCTGACGGCGACAAGAACGGGAATTCTATTCCCGCACTTGGCAGATCGAATTCTCCGGTTCTGAAGGGCTTTCCTAACGTTTGCTGCCATGGCAGTTCAATCCTTTCCACACTGAACCCGCATTCTGGAACCACGCCGCCAGCCGCACGCTTTTCGCAAATTTTCGCTTTTCTCAAACCGTCTTCCAATGCTGCGCCGGATGAGACGTCGCCCCCGAAAGCACCGCCAGCAGCTCCTGCGGCAGACTGATGTCCGCCGGCATCAGTCCTAGCGAATAGACTGCGCCATCCTTGTCTCCCGTAGAATCAATGCAGCAGCGGCCGATCCGCCGCTCGGTCACGTCGGGCACGGCGTCCTTGAGCGCTTCCTTCAACGCATCATTGAACTTCGTGCGATTGCTGGAAATCTTCTTTGAAAAATCGCCACTCGCCCTGTTAACCGCTTCGAGCTCCTCGTCCGTCAACTGCTTCTGCACCCAGCGATAGAGCTCCGCCTCATTCGCGATCTCCTGCCTTGCCGCCAACTTCAGCAACTCATGCAGACGGCTCTCCGTGAGACCGAGATACAGCTCGCAGGCGCTCTGCCAGCTCTTTTCTGAAAGCACCCGCTCGAGCACCTTGATGAACTGCACCCGAAGAAGAAAGAAAGTCTCCAGCGTCACCAGGCCAAACGACGTCGGCGTTTGCCGACCAAGCTTGTGCCGAAGCGCCAGCCAGAGGTAAAGCCCCAGATTTCGCTTTTCAGGCTTCACTTCCACGCCATCCACAAAAAGCCGCCACTTGTCCCCCGTCCTGCGGACCACTGCCCTGACGGGATGCGAAAGCTGCTCCTGCGAAGCCTCCACAATCTCGCTGTAGGAGTAGCGGCTCGTCAAAAGCGCTGACGGCAGAATGGGCCGCAGCCGAAGAAACGGTATCTCCCCCAAATTGACGACATCGGGATCCTGCCGCAGCACCTGCAGCGCTGGGTACGCACAGGCGCTCGCGGGCGACTCGTCCTTTGAAAGCACATGCGAGACAGCGTCCTGATCTCGGCCGAAGAACATCATGGCGCTGCCTAAAAGCAGGCTCATGCTCTTGCGCCCGCCAATGATGGACACCGTGAGCGACGACTCGGAGTCGGACGTGAGGCTTCGCACCAGATCCACGATGAAATCCGCCGCCCGAGCGCTTTCTTCCGGCGTTCGAATGTCGTCGAGCCCTTCGTTGTCCGCCCCCGTCATCACATGAAGGTTTTCAGCGGCAATCCCTACAAAAGGCAGTCCATAATCGGCGTAAAAGCGGCCGAGCAGTCCTTCAGGATTTTCGATGAATTCACGGCGAACGCAGTCGGCGCCCTTCTGCGTCGTAATGACATGGATCTCCGTGGGCATCGCCGCCGGGGCCTTCTTGAAGAGCGCTGCCAGCGTGACCGTCAAAAGATGCGGCGTCGTGCCCATGGCAATCAGTAGAATTCGTCGAGCATAGGCCATGCTGGTTACCTCCATAAACTTGCCTGTTGCGTGCCATTGCCGCCGATTGTATCGCTCGCCATGCCGCAAAATCACAAATTTGCGAAAGCAGCGCAGGGTCCTTGCGGACCGGATAATGGCTGCTTGTCAAAACTTAATGAAAAAAGAAGTCTCTGCCATGACCGACTGGTTTGTCTCACGCCATCCCGGCGCCGTCGACTGGGCGCGCTCTCGCGGCATCACCGCCGACCGCTGGGTGGACCATCTCAACACAACGGAGGTTGCCCAAGGCGACTGCGTCATGGGCACGCTCTCCATGGAAGCCGCCGCCCAAGTCTGCGAGCGCGGCGCGCGGTTTTTCGCGCTCACCATGGCCCTGCCGCCGGCGCAGCGCGGCATTGAGCTCGCACGCCATGACCTCAACCGCCTCAACTGCACCTTGAAGGAATACACGGTTCAGGCACTGCAAGGAGACCGTCCATGACAGCAAAAGCCGAAGACATCATCGACGTCACGCCCGAAGGCGAAAGCGCCTCCGCGGGCGACCTTTTCCGCTTCGTCACGGACATCGCCGCCGACACGGTCACGGGCGTCATCTCCGGCACCTTGAACACCGCGGCTGACGCCGTGGACGGCGCCGTGAAGCTCTGCACGGGCGACATCAAGGGCGCAACGGACATCCTCTGCCGCCGGGCCGCAAGCATCGTGACCGGCACGCTCGACGTCGTCAAAAGCGGCGCGGCCGTCACCGGCGCCGCCTACGACACGCTCGTTCACGACAAGCGCTTTGTGACGGAAACCAACAAAGCCCATCTCACGCACCTCTGCCAGGCGGGGGTCTACGCTGCCGGCGCAGGGACCCTCACACCGGACGACGCGCCGTCGGGTGCGGGTTGCACGCTCATCAACGACGCCTGCGACTACCCCGGCGTTGAAAACGGCGTCTTCACCGGAACCCCTGACGAGCTCGCGGCGCTCACCGCCGCTGGCGAAGACCCCGACAGCACGCATGTCGCAAGCGAAGACGTCGAGCGCAGCGAAGCCACCAAGGCGGCTTACCTCAAGGCCCACGGCATCGATGATCCCGCCGGCTGGCAGCTTCACCACATCCAGCCCCTGAGCGAAGGCGGCGCCGACGACGTGCACAATATGGTGCTCATCAGTCCCGAGGACCATCAGGAAATCACCTCCGAACACGCCGCGTTCTACGGCTGGAAAGCCAAAGCTTGAAGCCGCTTGCCACCAGTCGTCTCGTGGAAATATTATGTACTACGATTATATCAAGGAACGAGCCAGTCGCTGTCTGCACAACCCAAAGGTGCGAGAACTCCTGGAGCGTTTGGAGCGAAACCGCACGCGCTCGCTCGTCATCCTGCGAATCGCCATTCGCAGTCATCACTACCAGTTCAGCGACCTTTATCCCGTGACCTTCGAAGACACCGACAGCGAGCACATCACCGGCATGAAGAAGCTCATCAACTTCTACGGCTTCTCGCCCGAGGAGCTCTGCGTGGAAATGAAGCAGGCGCCAGAACAATAAACAACCCCTTGATTTCAGACTGTTTTCTCTTTTCTCCCCTTGCTTTGCCGCTTCCGAGCCGCCATACTGTCGGCTTTCCACCAACACCAGCTTTTTGAAGGGAACGACTCGTGGCAACAAAGCAAGACATCGCCGGTCTTCCGGAAGGCGCACACATCCAGAAAAATCCTCAGGCCGACTACGTGTTCTTCGCCTACAGCTTCCGCACAGCTGAAGGCAAGATCAAGCGCGAACGCGACTACATTGGCACCGTTGAGGAAGGCCGGTTCGTCCCCAACGCCTTTTACGAAGCCTGTCACCCCGTCGCCGGCCGCCGCGACCCGAAGCGCTGGAAGGATCCCGGCCAAAGAGCTCAAGCTCAAAAAGAAGCGGCTGAAGCGCCGGCCGCACGGCCTGCGCCAGCTCCGAAGCGTCGTCCGACGGTTGCGGCAAAGCGCCGCAGCGCCGCCATGCCCGAGCGCCTCGTCGGCCTCACGGCGTTTATGACCGCACTCCTCAAGCACGCCCGCGTGATCGAAGACCTCGGCACGACGTGCGATCGGGAAGCCATCATCCGCGCCGTGAACCGCGGCATCCTCACGACGCTTGCCGCCTGGCCCGAGCCGCTCATGTCAGAGCCCGAACAACTTGTTCTTCTGGGCGACGGCTCCACCGACCTCGCGGCGCTCGATCCAGCCATCGACTGGCCTGCCTACGTCATGAAGCGAGCCGCCCGATTCGAACCCGACCGGCTGCTGGCGTTTGACTTTGCGATTTTCGAGTCTTTCGTGCCAGGCATCCCGTCCGTCAACATGCTGCTTCTCACCACGGAGGGCGGCCAGCCTGTGGGCTGCTGGCCGATTGAAGGCGACGATGCGGCATTCTTCAAGGCGTTCCGAGGCCTGCATCAACGCGGCCAGGAAGCCGGCACGGACATCGCGCTCATCACAACGCGCCAGCTTTCGGACGAAGCGCTGCTCGCGCTCGCCAAGGACAAGATCCGCTTTCTGGCAGCAAACTTCGAAGAAGATCCGCGAATCCAGGCGTTCATCGCCCGCCGCCAAACCGACTTTCACAGCGCCTCGAACTTTCTTCGCCTCCGCAGCTGCTACGGGCTCAAGACGGAACTGCCGATTCAAAGCGGCAGCCGTTCCGCCAGACTCAAGGTCTTCGTCTACCGCGATCCCAGCCGGGAGCTCATCGAACAACAGACGCCGCTTTTCGTCGGCGTGCCGGGATATTTCGCCTTTGCCGGAACGCTCAAGCTCACTTCTGAAGAAGTGCTCAACCTGCAGGCGACGCTCGTCAACGCCAACCTGAACTTTGAAAACTCCGGCGAATCGGCACCGTCGCTTTCAGCGCTCATCGCGCTCATCGCCCTCTCCATCATCGCAACGTTGCAGGCAAGGCTCCTTTCCGCCTCGCTCGAAGACGCCCGCCGCCGCGGCAAGCCCGCGCCGACAGGCATTTCCGCGAGCGGCGTCTTCCAAACGCTGCAGAGCATTGCGATGAGCCGCGACGCCGACGGCCGCCCGCAGCTTCACAATGTCACCGACGAGGCTCGAGCGCTCGTCAAGCGACTGGGCCTTGAAGGACTCTTTGACGATCCCGAAAAAGTAGCTGAACTGCTCCTTCTCACGCGAGAGCGTCCGGCGGAGCCGGAAAAAGTCCAGGCCCAGGTGCAGGGCACGCTGTTTTGAGAAAAGGGCTTTCTCGGCCTGTCCTTTGCTGACACGGACAGGCTAGGCCCGGCGCGCCGGATACGGACAGGCGTCGGGGTCAAAGCCCTCGATGTCGAGGCAGATCTCCTCGGCGTAGTCCGCGAGCTCCTGCGCGTCCTCCGGATCCGTCGACGCCATGAGCTGCTTCAAGTACTGGTAGTCGCCGGCGCTGCCGCACTCACAGGGCGGGCAGGCGCCGCGGCCCGCCACGCAGACGATGTCGTCGCGGCTCTCGCCGCGCACCGCCTTTTCGAGCTGGATGACGTGGCCCCAGCTGTTGTCGTAGATGTAGCCAGGGCGCCAGCACCTGTCGAAAAACTCCTTCAGCGTCAGGTCCGGCCCCGGCCGGTCCCAGAAAGTGCTTTCCTCATCATCGTAGTCGTACTCGGTGCTCCAGCCGCTATAAAAGTCGCAGAACTCATGGCACCCGCCGCCCGACCAGTTGAAGCCGCAGATGATGGCATGGTGCAGCTCCGAAAGACGCGCCGTCGGCGACGCCTCAAAGCGACGCCACACCGGGGGCTTCGTGACGCCCTTAACCTGAACCTTGATAATGTAGTACATTGCATCGTCTCCCGCCGGTCAACGCGGCTTGTAGTCGCAGGCCGCGGGATCAAAGTCTTCCGGCGACTCCAAGCACATGAACTCCATCCAGAATTTGCGCGCCTCATCGTCCTCGGGGTTCTTCGAAGCAAGAAGACGCTTGATGTTTTCGTAGCGCCAGACGCCGCCGCAGTCTTCGGGCGGACAGGCCCCGCGGCCGGCGACGCACTGGATGCCATCGACGCTGCCCTTTTCAATTGACTCAACCTTGAGGCCGTGCTCCCACCAGTCGCCAAAGTCGTAGACGTACGTGGGCTTGGGGACCGTCTGCAGAAACTGCTTCACCGTGAGATCCGGCTGCGGATCATCCCAGGGCGTCGGACAGTCGTCCTCGTAACGCGTCGCCCAGCGCACCGACCGGTCCTCAAAGGAATGGAGGTGATCGTTGTGCCAGCCGAAGGCGGACTGAATGGCCGTGTGAAACTCAGACAGCCGCGCGTTGACAGGCACGTGAAAACGCCGCCACACCGGCGGCTTCGTGATGCCCTTGATCTGGACCTTGATAACGTAGTACATGGAGTGAGTCTCCCCGAAAAGCGGTGAAAGGAAGACCCGAATTGTGCCGTCATTGCGGCCAGTTGAAAAGGGGGCGCCGCAGCGCGCCGTGAAAAAAGCCGCCCGAACAACAGGCGGCTCCTCTCATCGCGCTTCCTCAATGCGCTGCGGCGGAAACGCGTCCCACGCCTCGCACCCCGGACACTGCCACATGAAGGTGTGCGAGAGAAAGCCGCAGTGACGGCACTGATAGCGGCCGGAGCGCTTGGACTGCCGGGCGGTGAGGTCCGCCAGAAGCGCCGCCTCCTCGTTCTCGGGCTCGCTCTGCTTGCGCACGCTGCACAAAACGGCGAAGGCGGACAGACTGGGCTTGCGGCGCAAAGCCTCAACGGCAAAGCCGCCCGCAGCCTCGGCGCCCTCCCAGTTGCTCAAGCGCTGCACGACGGCGGAAAGCACGTCGGCGCTGCCCGTGCGCTCGAAGACGCCCTTGAGGTACTCCACCGCCGCCTTGGGATCGTTCTCGGCAAGCACGTCCGCCTTCTTGGCGGCGATCAAGGGCTCGTACTTCGGCGCGTCCTGCTCGATCGCGGTCCAGCGGGACTGCGCGGTGGCGGCGTCGCCCGCCGCCAGGGCCATGTCGGCCGCAATGATGAGGGCGCGCACGTTTCTGGGATTGGCTTCCAGCGCCTTTTCAACGAGCTCGTTTGCGCGCTCGCCGTCGCCCGCTCGGCGCGAGGCCGCCGCCATCTCGCAGTAAAAGTGCGAGATCTCGTGCGAGAGGTCCGTTCCAAACGCCTTGCGGCGCGCTTCCGCGACGTCGATCGCCTTCTGCCAGTCCTTTTCGGTGACGAAGATGCGCATCAGGGCTTCCAGCGCCTCGCTGCGGCGCTCGGCGCTGCTGTCGCGAAGCATCTCGTAGGCCTGCTGGGCGCGGTCAAAGGTCCCGGCCTTCACAAAGTCCTGCGCGAGCTCGGACAAGGCCTGCATGCGCTCGGCGTCGGTGAGCTCGGCGCGGTTGACGAGGTTCGTGTGGATGCGGATCGCCTGGTCAAACTGGCCGCGCTCGCGAAAGAGGTTCCCCAGCGCGTGGTGCAGTTCGATCGTCTCGGAGTCAAGGCGCATCACCTCCATCAGGTGGTCGATCGCCATGTCGGGCTTGTCGGAAATGAGAAGCGAAAGCCCCTTGAAGTAGTTTTCATCGAGCCCGTGGGTCTCCAGGCGCCGCTGACGGCCGTCGAGCCCCCGGAACCACCAGCCGGCGGCAAAGAGGAGCGGAACAAAGACAAGGTACCAGTAGTCAAAATCCATGATGCATTCCAAAAACTAGGCGGCGGCAAGAACGTCCGCGAGGAGCTTCTTCACAGCGAGCAGGTCGTGCCAGCTCGCCTCCTTGCCGACGGGGTTTCGCAAGAGGTAGGACGGGTGGTAGGACACCATCGTCTTCACGGTCCGGCCCGCAATCGTCACTTCAAAGACCCGGCCCCGAAGCTTCGTCATCGACTGGTCGGCGACGTCAGGCAAAAGCGCCGTCACCGCCGTGCGCCCCAGAAGCATCAGCACCTTGGGCGACAGGAGCTCCAGCTGCCGCAGCAGGAACGGCCGGCAGGCCGCCGCCTCCTCGGGCATCGGGTCGCGATTGTTGGGCGGCCGGCACTTCAAAACGTTGATGATGGCGGCGTCGCGGCCGCGCTCGATCGCCACCGCTTTCAGGATGTTGGTAAGGAGCTGGCCGCTTTTGCCCACAAAGGGCACGCCTTCCAAGTCTTCATCGCGCCCCGGCGCCTCGCCCACGAAGACGAGGGGGCAGCCGGGCGCCCCGTCCGACGGAACCGTCTGCGTGCGGCCGCGGCTCATCGTGCAGGCATGACACGAGGCGATCAGCTCTTTCACGCCCTCCCAGTCAGCGGTCTTCACCTTCTGCGCGAGCGCCTCGTCCACGACGGCGATGACCTTGGGCGCAGCAGGCGCCGAAGCCGCAGCTGCGGAGCGCGCCAGGGGCTTCAGGCTTCTGGGACCCGGCTCGTTCACGAGGAACCCGCCGCCTGAAGCATCTGCGTGCGCGGGGCGCGCCGGCGCTCTCGCGGGGGCTGCAGAACGTGCGGGCGCCGCCGCATGACGCGGCGCTGCCGCCGTTGACGCCGCCTGCGCTGGCGCCGCTCGCGCAGGCTCCTCCTGCGCCAGAGGATCGTCTGAACTTCTCAGAATCCACTGCGGCCCGATGTTCATGGCCTGCCAGATTCGGCTTTGTTCCTGCGTTAATGGCATGCGCGTCCTGAAATGAATTACGTAGCGGGAGACTTCAGCTCGGCGGTCATCAGCACCGCGTCCTCCCGGGGGCCGGCGAGCGTCGGATAGTAGCCGCGGCGAAGGCCGACGCGGCAAAAGCCCGCCTTTTCGTACATTGTAAGGGCTCTTGCGTTGCCAAGGCGCACCTCAAGGTGCATGAGGCGCGCGGCGCTCGCGCAGGCGTCCGCCATCATGCGCGCCAAAAGCGCCTTGCCCAAGCCCCGGCCTTGATATTCGGGCTCGATGCAGATTTCCAGAAGCTCCGCCTCGTCCACCGCCTGCATCATGATGGCGCAGCCCGCGATGACGCCGTCCGCTTCCAGGGCCGTGACGGTCCACCCCACGGCCAGGGCCGACTGCAGCTGCTTCATCGTCCAGCCGAAGGGATCGGCGCGGTGCAGCATGGGAGCGACGACTTCCAAGTCCTGCGTCGTCACCGGTCGAAATGAGAGCTTCACTTCGCCTCCTCATGCCAATGGCGGTGCTCATGCGCTCGAGCATCGTGTGGGTGATGATGTTCGTGATCGGGGTGACGGCGGGCGGGCGCGAGCGGAATGAGGTTCGCCGCGCCGTGCTCGATCCCCGTCTCAGCGATGAGGCTTTCCGCCAGCCGCCGCACGTCGCCGCGGGGGCCCCGAAGCACCACGGCTTCGGCGCACTGCGCCTCGTCCACGTGCACGTGCATCGTGGAAATGACGAGCCCCGTGTGACCGTGCTGATGATTCGTGAGGCGCTGCGAAAGCTGCCGCGCCTCATGGTCGTACATGTAGCTCACGACCGCGACGCAGTCGCCCGCGTCGGGCGCGGTCGCCTCGGCGTCGGCGGCAAGCTCCTTTCTCAGGAGGTCGCGAAACGCCTCCGAGCGGTTCGTGTAGCCGCGCCGGCTGATGAGATCGTCAAAGGCGGCGGTGAGGTCGTCCGCCAGAGAAATCGTGAGGCGCTGCATGACGCCCCCTACAAGCGCTCGCCGCGGCGGCGCTCTTCGATCGTGAGCGCCACGCGGTTTCGCACATAGATGGGACAGGCGAGCGCCGCGGTCGTCACGTCGCCCGCAAGAAACATCCGACGGGCGGCCTCCGCCACCACGGCGGCCGTGACAGCCAAAGGCGCCGTCACGGGAATCGACAGCGGCGCGCGGGCCGCCTCGTAAACCACGAGTCCGGAGCCGCCCGCCGCCTCCGCGGCGTTTTCCCTGGCAATGCCCGCCACGGCTTCCGGCGCCACGCTGCGCGCTTCGGTGACGGCTGCGGGCATCTCTCCTTCGGCGCCGCGCTCAAAAACCTGCACGTAGCATTCCTTCATGCGGGCGTCGAGAACCGGCATCACGCGGCGCGCGGCGGGGTGCAGCTTCAATAGTAGGAGCGCGGCCGCCGCAAGCGTGGGCACCGCCACCACAGGCTTTTCCACGGCCCAGGCAAGACCCTGCGCCGCCGCGCAGGCGGTGCGCACGCCCGCAAAGGCGCCGGGGCCGGCGGAAAAGGCGATTGCCGCGGCGTCCGCAAGCTTGAGCCCCTTTTCCTTCAAGAGTCCGTCCACTAGCGGCAGGAGCATCTCCGTATGCTGATGCGGCTCGCGGGAGATCGCCTCCTGAGCCGCTCCGCCCGCCGTCTCAATCACGGCCGCCGATACGGCGTCTGCCGCAGTGTCCATCGCCAGAAGCCAGCCGGCCGTCGCAGTCGTTGTCACAAATGTCGTCCTTGTCACGAAAACCGAGGGGATGCTCCCTCACAAAAAGCGCCGTCATTTTACGCCGCGGCCCGTCATGCCTAGAATGCGCCGCACTTTTCCTTTCTTTTCGGGCCGGGAGCCCACAAAACATGATGAAAAAGATCGCCGCCGTTCTTCTCACGCTCGCCGTGAGCACCGCCCTTGAGGCGAGCACCTATTCCGACAGCCTCGGCAAGTGCATTCTCGAAAACACCACGTCCGCTGATCAGGAGACGATGACCCAGTGGGCCTACGTCACGCTCGGAAAGACCGCCGCCGCGAAGAAGGTGCAGACGATTCCGGCAGCGAAGGTGACGGAAGTCGAGACGAAGGCGAAGACCCTTTTCACAAAGCTCGCCCTGAATTCCTGCAGCAAGGAGTTTGCGGCCGTGGTCGCCAAGGATCCAAAAAACGGCCTGCAGGACACCGTGGGCTACATCGCCGGCAGCCTCCTCAAGGACCAGGTGATCTCCTCCGGCCTCAATCTCTTCCCGTCCCTCTCCTCCTCGGCTTCAAAGCTCTCGAACAGCATTAATTCCGACACCGTGGAAGCCGTCGGAAGCCTTCTGAAAAACGTTCTGAAGAAGTAGCCGCGCTTCACGCTGCGTCAATTCCTGCCGCCCGGCACATCCTCGCAAAAGCCGCGCGCAGCGGGGCGTCAAGCGGCGCGTCCGGGGAAAGCGCCGCCGCAACAAGGCGCAGCAAAGGGCTGTTGCGAACCGCCAGCCCCGCGGCCTCAGCAAAGACCGCTTCAAAGGGCGCCGCAGGATCCCCGCGGGCGAGCTTTTCAAAAATCGCCGCCCTGCGCTCGGAAAACCGCTCCACCGCTGCCAAGAGGTCGTAGACCGTCCTTTCGTCGGGCGCCGCCTCGATGGCGTCTAGCACGAGCTTCAAGACGCGGCGGCCCGTTGCGTCCTCCACCAGAAAGCGCGCCCGGCTGCACGGGTACCAGCGGTCAAAGGCCGCGTCGAGCCCGCAGAGCTCGGCCTGCGCAAACTTCTTGAAGCGCCGCCAGCCGGCGCGATTCCCGAGAAGCAGGCAGTATTCCACAATGAGGTTGCGCGCAAGCGTCACGCCCGAACCGACCGAGCGCACCGCCCGCTGCTCGACGCGGGCGGCCTCAATGTCGCAGGCTTCGCGGTCCGTCCAGGCGTTCGGCGTCCGATAACGGCTGAAGGCCGCGGCAAACGCGTCGCCGAACTGCGCCCAGTAGACGTCGGACGCCGCCGGAAGCTCCCAGCGATAGGAGGCGACGAGAGACTTCACGACCGCCTGAAGCGCTTCGGATGAAAGCCCCGCCGCGTCGGCACCAAGATGCGCTACGGCGCGCTGCAGGCCGATCGTGCCCAGAAATTCGTCCAGCGTCGCGCTGATGCGCCCGGCGTCAATGCGGGCCGCCACGACGTCTTGAAGCGTAATGAGATCCGTCATTTCGCCGCCTCGCCGCTTTCCGCTGCAGCAAGCGTCAGCGCCCCGAACGTGCGCTCGGCAAGCGCCTCCTTCCGGTTCGCTGAAAGCTGCCGATCGATCGTGTGAACCACAGCGGGCATCGCCGTCGCAAAGGCCTCGCGCCCCGCGCGCTTCCAGACGGCGGCAAGCCGGCTGCCGGCGAGCTCCAGATAGTCCGACGCCCGGCACAGCGGCGGCGTCGCGCCGTTCATCCGAGCCGCCATGAAGTCCGTCACGCGCCGGTTCACGGCCGCAGGCGACGCCCGGCCCCACGCCGCCGCAAGATCGTTCACAAGCGCCCACTCGCTTCCAAGCCCTTCGCCCGAAAGCACTGACTCGGGCGAAGCCGCCGCAAAGAGCGCCTCCATCAGAGAAAACGACGTCTTCCAGTCCCGAATGACGTCCGTCGCCGCATCCGCCTTCCACCAGGCCTTTTCCTCGGCCATCCGGGCGAGGCCGCCCATGGCTTCAAGGAGCACCGTCTGCGATATGAGGGCCGGCAGCGGCACCGAAAGGAGAATCACGCCCGCCTTCGAGAGCTTGGCGGCATCGGTGCGGTAGTTTTGAGAAAGATGCACGAACGGAACGCCGGACGCGTCTTCAAGCAAGACAAGCGCTGGCGCTTCAGCTGCGCAGAGAGGACGACAAGCCATGGAAGAAAAGCTCCTAAAAATCCGCGCCGCGGCTTTCCTGCGACCGCGCGGTCAAACCATTCACGCGTCATTATGATGTCAGTCAGGAGCTGCCGCAACGCGAAGCCCCCCTTGTTCGCCCCAGTCAACGGCGAACGCACGCCCAAGAAGCCGCCCCCTGTTTTCCAAGGGCGTCGCCGCCCGGCATGCCCTTTCCGAAGCCGCCTCCCCAAAAAACTCCCGCCTCTTTTTTGCTCCTCGTCCGCCTTTGTGGCACACTCCGTCTCTGCAGCACGGCCCGCTCTCAGCCGATTCTCCCTTCACCGGGAGCCATGAATGAGAGTCAACCAAACCGAACCCTTTGCGGGCGTTTGCCCGCGACCGGCGCTGCCGTGACCTTGCGTCACCTCAGCATCCTTCAGGGTTCTCGCCTGTGATCAAAAGGGCTCATCCCTTTCATCCACAAGGAGAACTCTCATGATGCAATTCACAGCGCGCGTGTCCGCCCGAGACTTTGGATTCTTGTCCGATCGCACGGTCCTGGGGTTTCAGTCTCAACAAAAAGCACCCGCCGGCGCCCGCTTCATCGCACCGGATCCGGACTACGTCTTCGTGCCGGACTTCTTCGAGCGCCTGCGCCTCTGGTGGGAGTGGACCGACACGTCGGCCCCGCTCTACATCTCCGGCCCCTCCGGCTGCGGGAAAACCTCCGCTGTTCTTCAATTCCTCGCCCGCGTTCATGCCCCTGTCGTCACCCTCACGTGTCGGCGCCGCATGGACAAGTACGAGCTCATCGGACAGTGGGGCGCCGATCCCGTCACGCACGGCCTCGTCTGGACGGACGGTCCGGCGCTCATTGCCTGGCGGCGCGGCTGCATCCTCGTCGTGAACGAGATGACCTGCGCGCCCGCCGAAGTCTGGGTGTCCGCCAACGACCTTCTCGAAGGCGACGCCATCGTCGTGGACCGCACGGGCGAAGTGGTGCCTCGGCATCCCAACGCCCGGGTGATCTTCACCGACAACCGGCCGCTCGGAGACGCCGCGGAAACGCCTCAGTACCTGGGGCGCCACGCACAGGACCTCTCCGTCGCGGACCGATGCTGGCACCTTGCAGCAAACTATCCGGACGAAGCGACCGAAAGGGCGATGCTCTTTCGAAAGACCGCCCGGCGCCATGCGGGACTCGCCAAATCGCGCGTTGAAGCGATCCTTCGCGAAGCCGTGCGATTTGCCCGCGCAACCCGCGTCGTGCCGCCAGACCCCCGGAGCGCGTTCGCGGCGCCGCTCTCCCCGCGCTCGCTTACGCGCTTTGCGGAGCTGCTGCTTTGTTTTGCAGCTTCGCCCGGCGTAGAGCACCCCGTGAGAACAGCGCTCGCGCTCGCCATCACGGACGGGCTTTCAGAGGCCGGCGCCGCCCAGATGCAGCACGTCGTGCAGTTTGACTTCGCCGCGCTTGAAAAAGCCCTGCGCTAGTCCCTTCCTTTAACCCAATGCGGGGAGAACCCTCCCCGCTGCGGGCGAAGGCTCCCCGCCATTTCTTGCCGGGAGACCGCCATGACCCACTGCACCAGCAGCGCTTTTTGCGACGGCGTTCAGTCGTCCTTTGACTTCTTTGCCCCCGCTTCGCCCGTCAGACGCAGCGCGGAGGAGCCGCCCGCCGAGCCATCGGCCCGCGACGAAAAGCCGTCAATCGACCTCACGCCCGAGCCGCCCTTTTCGATCGCCGCAGATCACTTGCGCGCCCTGAAGAAAAAGGCCGGCTGAGACCGAAAGGTTCGAAAGCGCGGAAGACCCTCTCCCCTTGCGGCGATGAGCCCGTCTTCCGCCTTTCGCAAGCGTTCGTCGCCGCTGCGTTTTCTCCCCTTCTTCCCATGCCCCACGAATCCTCGCTCGCGCTGCTTGCCGAGCGCCTCCCGCTCATCGTCCCGCCGGACGCCGCCCGCCGGGCGCTCCCCCGACTCGCTCCCGCCGCCGAAAGGCTCGAGCCCCGCGTCATTCTTGAATCGCTGGAGCTCTTTGCCGTCCCGCGCGGCGGTCCTCCGGAAAGACGCCTGCAGCTGCTGGAAATCCTTCTTTTTTCGATGGCGCGCCTCGCGCCCGACGATCCCGCGGCATCGCTCGCCGCCACGCTCTGCGCCAAGGGGCTGCCCGCCGAAGTCCGCCCTCTTGCGCCCGGCGCGGCCTCCCAAGCGCTCGCGTTCTGGACGGACCTTGAGCACTTTCGCCTTGACGCGGGCCTCGAAAAGAGCGCCCACACGGGCCTTTTTGCCGCCCTCTGGGCGCAGGCGATTGCCAAAGACACGGGCGACGCCCTCACCGCCTTGAACTCGCACTGGCTCTGCCGCAAGTCCTTTGCCAAACGCGTCGGCCATGGCGTGCGGCGCCTCGCGCCCTTGCTCCAGCCTCCGACTCAAGGGCCCCTCTTTGCGGGCGAAACGCGGCTCACGCGCGAGACGGGACTGCTTCTTTGCTCGCAGTCCGCCGAATCCTGGCTCTTTCTCTCGCCCTGGGGGCAGGCCGTGGCAGCCGCTTTTGCGCCGCACGCGCCCGCGCCGGGCCTCTGGCGCTCAGCGCAGCGAGGCCCGGCGACCGGAGGCTTTCTCGTCTTTTCCGTGATGGGCCGCACGGTGCGGTTGCCGGACATTCTCACGAGCCGCGCGATGGCGGCGTTTCGCGAAGCCTTTGACGCCGTGGACAAAGCCTGCCGCCTCAACCCCACCCGGCGCCGCTATTTTGGCGTGGGTCGCGCCGGGATGTTTCTCCCGGACGCGATGGTCGCCGAATCGGCCGTGCTCTGGGCGGAGTTCTTTCTCGCCGCGGGCGTCGTAAAGAGCCTCGCCCCGCACGACCCGTACCGCGCAGACGACATCGCTCCGGCCGCCGTGCGGCGCTACGACGTCTTGGACGAGCAGCTTCACGTCGGCCACCTCTTTCTTTACACGACGGGGGCTGAAACGCCCCTGCGCCTTGAGGCGAACGAGCTCCAGCTCACGTCGGACTTCCTCATGGAGGAAACC
>CAVJBF010000047.1:0-18573 GCA_963647785.1 Acutalibacteraceae bacterium | reverse complement strand
TTGAACTACTCGAAACCAAGGATATTGTCAAGAAATGATTCATGCAATCGCCCTGATGAAAAACCTTTGCGCATCAACATACGCTTTATTATAGTTGGTTTCTGGATAAGAGGAACGCGGCTTATATCCCCGTCCTGAACGACGGGGCTTTACGTCGCGATTGGTAAGGCATTCGTTTCCGAGAAAGGAATATTCTCAAAATTTCAGGAATCATCATGACGAAAAAGGTTCTCATCATTGACGCCGGCTGCCAGAACTTCGGCAAGGGCGGCACGCTCAATCACGAATTCGCTGCGCTGGCAGCCGTTGAACTGCAGAAGATGGGGTGGACTGCGGAAATTACGCTCGTGGACCGCGACTTTGATCTCGAAGCGGAAGTGGCGAAGGTTGAGGCGGCGGACGCTGTCATCGTGCAGACGCCGGGCTGGTGGATGAGCACGCCATGGCAGTTGAAGCGCTACGAAGACCTGGTCTTCTGCTCGCCGAAGCTTTGCGGGGGCGACGGCCGAAGCCGCGCCAACCCGCAGAAGAAGTACGGCTCGGGCGGGTTCTTGACGAAGAAGCACTACATGCTCTCCTCCACGTGGAACGCGCCTTTGGAGGCCTTCACGGATCCCGCGCAGTTCTTTGAAGGCCGCGGCATTGACGGCGTCTTCATGCCGCTGCACAAGACGTTTGAATTCATCGGCATGAAGCCCCTGGCGAGCTTTATGGCAAACGACGTCTTCAAGAACCCCGCGATTGAAGCGGATTTTGAGCGCTTCAAGGAGCACCTTGCGACGGAATTTGCCAAAATCGCCTGAGGCGAAAGCGATTGACTCTCGTCCGCTGTGCGCATTTTTGCCCGGCGGATTTTTTAATGGAACAGCAATGAAGCGAATGATGCAGGCCGCGGTGGCGGCGATCACGCTGGCGGCCGCGGTGGCGGCGCAGGCCGAACTGAAGGATTTCACCGTGAATGGCGTGACGGTGACGAAGGCGCAGCAGGAGGCGCAGGCCAAAGAGGTGATGGCTGCGCGCCGCGCCCAGAAGATGACGCCCGGGATTGAGGACGAGGTGCGGCGGCGCTTGACGCGCATCACGGCCGTGGCGCAGGACGCGAAGACGCAGGGGCTTGACCGGGATGCGGAGGTGAAGGGGGAGCTTGCCAACGCCGAAAGCGTCGTGCTCTACAACAGCGCGCTTGCGAACTTTTTGAAGAAGAACCCTGTGTCGGAAAAGTCCGTGAAGCTTATCTACGACGAGGAGCGCAAGGCCTGGGGCGAGACGGAGTATTCGATTGCGCACATTCTCGTGAAGGACGAGAAGGAAGCGAAGGCCGTGATCGCCGACCTCAAAAAGGGCGCGGACTTCAAGAAGCTCGCCGCGGAGAAGTCCATGGACGAAGACACCAAGGATCAAGGCGGGCTGCTGGGCTGGCAGTCGGCGGCGGTGTTTGGTCCCGAATTTCGCGGGGAAGTGGAAAAGCTCAAGAAAGGCGAGGCGGCTGCGCGCCCTCTGCAGAGCGCAGCGGGCTGGCACGTAATCTACGTCACGGACACGCGTCCGACGCAGGACTTCCCGACGCTTGAAGCGAAGCGCGCTGAGATCAGCGAGATGATTTCGCAGAAGATGCTCCAGCAGTACGTGGAGGATCTCGAAAAGAAGGCGGTGGTGAAGTAGTCCTATTCGCCAAAAGCAACGCCGGACGCTCTTTTTTCGGGGCGCCCGGCTTTTTTCTGTGAGGCGGTTTCAGCGGGCGGCGTGCAGAAGGCGCGCGATCGTTGCAATGTCCGCGGGCAGCGTTCGGCAGCAGCCGCCGAGGCACTTCACGCCCAAATGCCGCCATTCTTTCGTGAAATGCTCCCATGAGGGACCGTTTACCGGATGGTGCCAGGTCTTCGTGGAGGGATCGTAGGTTTCGCCGGAATTGGGGTAGAGAAGCAGGGGCTTCGTGGTCACGGCGGCCATGCGCTTCAAGGCGCCAGCGGCGAGCTCGCGCTTTACGCAATTGAGGCCGACGGCGTCCGCGGCGGGGCTCGCAGCGCAAAGCCGGGCGGCCTCTTCAATGGGCGTGCCGTCGGCGATGTGCGCCTCGTCTTTCAGCGTGAAGGACACCCAGGCGGAAAGACCGCGTTCTTCAAGCATTTCAAGGAGAACGGCGACTTCGTCGAGGCGCGGCTGGGTTTCAATCGCAACGAGGTCGGCGCCTGCGGCGGCGAGGGCGTCCAGACGCACGCGGTGAAATTCGCGGAATTCTTCAGACGTGAGCGCGTAGTCTCCGGTGTACTCGGCGCCGTTTGCAAGAAACGCGCCGTAGGGGCCGACGGAGCCAGCGACGAGAAGCGTTCGTTTGGCGTTCGACGCGAGATAGTCGTCGCGGGCTTCCTGCGCGAGCGTCACCGACAAGCCGATGAGGCGCGCGGCCTCTGCTTCATCGATGCCTTTTTTCGCAAAGCCTGCGGCCGAAGCTTGATAGCTAGCGGTAATGGCGACGTTGGCGCCCGCTTCAAAGTACTGCGAGTGCACCGTGCGGATCTTGTCGGGATCGTCTGCAAGAAGCCGGGCGCTCCAGAGGGCGTCGTTCAGGTTGCAGCCCAGCGCTTCAAGCGCGGTGGACATCGCGCCGTCGATCACGACGGCGCCGCCTGTGGCTTTGATGAGGTCGCGAAGCGGATGGTTCATGGCGAAAAGGCCTCAAAATGAAAAGTGCGCAAAGCTTACCTGAGCGGCGAAGCGGTCGGCGTCTTTCTGCCCAGCTTTTGACTTCGGATGTAATACCTCGTCTTCACTTGAGGCGGCGGGGATGTCAGCGTGTAAAGTGACGGGACCTTGACTTTCTGACCGGGATTTTCTCATGAACAAGCGCACTTTCCTTGCGGGGGCCGCCGCGGCGAGCTTCGGTTTTCTTTCCTTTGTCGCATCGGCGGGCGAGCCGGTGCTCACGGCGGGCATGGACGCCGCCTATCCGCCCTTTGGCTCGCAGGACTCGAAGACCCGCGAGTACGTTGGGTTTGACGTGGACGTCATCCGCGCCATCGGCAAGAATGCGGGCTTCAAGGTGGTGGTGAAGAACCTCGCCTTCGACGGCCTCATTCCGGCGCTCAAAACTGGCAACATCGACATTGCGATCAATGACATCACGATCAGCGAGGAGCGCGCGCGAAGCGTCGACTTCTCGCACCGCTACTACATCGCCGGCCTCGGCGTCGTGGTGAATGCGGACAACCACACGATCAAGAGCGCGAAGGACTTGGAGGGAAAGCGTCTCGCGGCTTCCATCGGTTCCACGGGCGAAATCGCCGCGAAGGCTGTTCCGAACGCCAGCGTGCGGGTCTTCAATGAATTGAACGAGTGCTATCTTGAACTCAGAAACCGCGGCGTGGATGCTGTCATCAACGACATTCCGACAAACGACTACTACGTTGCAAAGGCTGGGAAGGGCAAGGTGAAGACCGTGCCCGTGGCGCTTTCGACGGAGGACTTGGGCATTGCGGTGAAAAAGGGCAACACGGAGCTTCTGGAGCGCATCAATCGGGGTCTGACGACGATCAAGCAGAACGGCGAATTCGCTCGCATCTACAAGAAGTGGTTCGGGCGCGAGCCGGCGGCGGAGCTGCTGCGCGATTGAGATTGGTGCGGCAAACGAAAAAAAAGAGGACGGGCCTTCGTCGGGTGCCGTCCTCTTTTGTTGGGTGCGGGTCAGATGCGCGGCTTCTTTAAGCGCTTCGCCTGCGGCGCTGAGCCATGCGGGCGGGACGCCGAGGCTTTCACGGGAGCCTTGGAATTTGCTTTGGGCGCTGTGAGCGAGAGCACGGCAAAGACCGTGGGGAGCTTTGGAAGCTCGGGAAGCGCCTTCTTCCAGTCAGCAGCGGTCTTGGTGACGATGGATTCGCCCTCGCCCGTGACGTCGGTGGCCGCCGTGATGAGCGTCGTCGGATGGAGGGTTTCCGCCAGCGCTGCGAGCATCGGGTTGTTGCGGTAGGGCGTTTCGATGAAGAGTTCGGTTTCCTGAGCCGCCGCGCTTTCGCGCTCGATCTTGAGGATCGTCGCCGTGCGCTCGTCGCGCTCGATGGGGAGGTAGCCCAGAAAGCGAAAGCGCTGGCCGTTCATGCCGCTCGCCATGAGGGTGAGGAGCAGGGACGAGGGGCCTACGAGCGGCTTTACTGCAATGCCGAGTTCATGGGCGCGCCGCACGAGCCCGGCGCCAGGATCGGCGACCGCAGGACACCCCGATTCGGAGACGATCGCGGTGTCTTGGGCGTCTTCGGCAAGCAGCGGCGCAAGCCACGCGTCGAACTGCGTGACGTCAGGTTCGTGACCAATTTCAATCACGTCGAGCGTGTCGATGGCGGCAGGGTGCCCGGCCGCCTTTAAAAAGCGCCGGACGGTGCGGGCGTTCTCCGCCAGAAAGCGCTTTGTGCGCCGCAATACGGCGAGCGCTTTTTTGGGGAGCACCGCGTCAAAGTCCGTCTCTGCAATGCGGTTGGGGAGAAGATAAAGCGTGGCAGGCATGGCGTTACGCCGCAAGGCCCGCAATGGGCGGAATTCCGGCGCGCGTCAGCATCGTCGTGACGCGCATCAGGGGAAGCCCGATGAGGCTCGTGGGGTCGTCGCTCGCGACGGACTCCATGAGAGCGATGCCGAGCTTTTCGATTTTCGCCGAGCCGGCGCAGTCAAAGGGCTTCTCGCGCTCCACGTAGTCGCGGATCGCTTCGTCCGAGAGCTTTCGCATGGTGATCACGGTGTCGCTCACGGTGTCCTGCGGAGAAAGCGCGGGCGAAATCACGCACACCGCGGTGTGAAAGACAAGGCGGCGGCCCTGCATTGCTTGAAGCTGCGCCACGGCCTTTTCAAAGGTGTGGGGCTTTCCAAGAGGCGTTCCGTCCAGGTCGCAGACCTGGTCCGACCCGATCACGACGGCGTCGGGATGGTTCTTGGCGACGGCTTCGGCCTTCAAGTGCGCAAGCCGCAGCGCCAGATCCGCCGGGGCTTCGCCCGGAAGCGGGGTTTCATCGACGTCAGGGCTTTCGCACGTGTACTCAAGACCCAGACGGTTGAGGAGCTCGCGGCGGTAGCGCGAGGAGCTCGCTAGAATCAGAGGCGTTTTAGTCATAGTGGGCGGCATTGTAATGGAGCCGCCTCTTTAGGGTTGCTCGGGATGACTCAATTTCAGATGATCGACATCTTTGACCTGGCGCGATTGCGCCGCACCGCTTCCGGCACAGCGACGCTGGCTGACCTGCCGGAATTGGAAAAGGCTTTGGAGGGCGAGGCTCGCGCGGGCGAAGTCGAGTGGACTGCACAGGGGCTTCCTGAAGTGAAGGGGCGGCCCGCCGCGAAGCTTTCCGTGAAGGCGCATCTCGTGACGCAGTGCGTGCGCTGCGGCAAGCCCTGTGCGGTGGACATCGAGACGGAGGTGCCGTTCGTCTTCACGAAGACCGAGGCCGAGGCCGACGCCATGCCCATCGAGGAGGATGACGGCTATGACGTCGTTGTGGGAAGCCGCCGCTTCAATGCGACGGCCTGGGTGGAGGAGGAGCTTATCCTGTCGCTGCCCGCCTTCCCGCAGCACGACGATTGCGAGCCGGACCGCTCCAAGCTCGAAACGGAGGAGGCGCCCGAAGAAATGGAGCGTCCGAATCCGTTTGCAGTTCTGGCTGGGTTGAAAACCAAGTGAAAAATCGGTAAAATCAAACTTTTGCGCCATTTTGGTTCGAAAATCTTTTCGACTTGCGCGACGAAGTCGTGCGGCACAGTGGAAAAGCCGCAGGGCTTTGCGTATAATGGCGCGCTTTCAAGTTTTCCCTCGTGGGGTGTAAAAATGGCTGTTCAGCAAAATAAGAAGTCCGTCGCGAAGCGCGGCAATCATCGTGCTCACGACTTTCTGACCAATCCTCCGACCGCTGTTGAAGCGACGACCGGCGAAGTGCATCGTCGTCACCACATCAGCCCGACCGGTTACTATCGCGGCAAGAAGGTCATTGCCACGAAGAACGACGCCGAATAAGTTTTTCGAGACCGTCCGACACCCTAAAGTGCAGCGGTTCCCTGACGTTCTTGCGAAAGCAGTTTCACAAGGCGCCAGAGCAGAAGATGCGCCGAGGCTCCCACGACTTGTGCGTTGGGAACGAGGCGGATAAGTCTGACACCTCTGGATACTCGGAGACAAAGTCGTTCGTCGCGTTCCGGCCGCTCGCGCGGTTGGATGGGCTCAGACGAAAAGGCAGATTGAAGCGGAAAGCAATTTCCGAGGCAGTCTGCCTTTTTTGTCGCCTGCGGTTTCGCGACGGCAGTCGGTGTTTCGGATGATGCGTGGGACAGTCGGTGAGTCGGTACAATCCTCGGGCAGTGTTTCTAAGAGAAGACGTCACATGCTTTATTCCCGAATTCTTGCTGCGGGCAAGGCGCTGCCCGCGCGCTATGTCACGAACGACGAGCTCGCCCGTGAACTCGCCCGCGACGGTATTGAAACGAGCGACGAATGGATTCGCACGCGCACCGGCATTGAGGGGCGGTACATTGCTGAAGCGGGGCTCACCACGCTTGAGCTCGCGCGCCGCGCAAGCGTCGAGGCGCTTCAAAAAGCGGGCGTCGCCGCTTGCGGCATCGATCTCATCGTGGTGGCGACGACGACCCCTGACATGGTCTTTCCCTCCACCGCCTGCCGGCTGCAGGCGGCCCTCGGGGCCGCGGGGTGCGCAGCCTTTGACGTGCAGGCGGTCTGCTCTGGGTTTGTGTACGCCTTGAGCGTCGCTGACGGCCTTATTCGCACCGGGGGCTACCGACGCGCGCTTGTCGTGGGCGCTGAAATCCTCTCGCGCGTCGTAGACTGGAAGGACCGCGCAACCTGCGTGCTTTTTGGCGACGGCGCGGGCGCCGTGGTGCTCGAGGCGTCCGACGCGCCGGGCATCTTGTCGCACCGCATGCACGCTGACGGCACGTTTGGCGAAGAGACGCTCTCGCTGCCGGCGCGCCTTGAGGGCGGCGTGGCGGCAGGGCGCGGCTTCATTCACATGAACGGGCGGCAGGTCTTCAAGCTGGCGGTGAGTTCTCTCACGGACTCCGCCGAGGAAGTCTGCGGCGCCGCCGGACTGAAGCCTGAGGACGTGGACGTCTGGGTGCCGCATCAGGCCAACAGCCGCATCATCCGCATGATTGCCGAAAAGCTCGCGATCCCTGAAGAAAAGACGGTGATGACGGTGGCGCATCACGGCAACACGTCGGCGGCGTCGGTGCCGCTTGCGCTCTCGGAGGCGCTCGAATCAGGCCGCATCAAGGCGGGCGACACGGTCCTCCTGCAGGGCGTCGGGGCCGGCATGACCTGGGGCAGCCTGCTCGTGAAATGGATCTAGACAATTTCCTCTGAAAGGAACTTTTAAAAATGAAAATAGCCTTTGTGTTTCCCGGCCAGGGCAGCCAGTCGGTCGGCATGACGGCGGGGCTTCTGGACTCCCCCGCGGCCGCAGACGTCTTCGCCCGCGCCGATCGAGCGCTGGGCGAGCCTCTCTCGCAGCTCATGGCCGAGGGGCCGGCGGAAAGCCTCAACCTCACGGTGAACACGCAGCCCGCGCTTCTCACGACGTCGTTTGCGACCTACGCAGCGTGGCTTGCCGCAGGGGGCGTGAAGCCCGCTCTCACCGCTGGGCACAGTCTGGGCGAATATTCCGCCTTGACGGCGGCCGGGGTCTTCACGCTCGAAGACGCGGTGCGTCTGGTGCGATTCCGTGCGCAGGCGATGCAGGAGGCGGTGCCGGTGGGCGTCGGCGCCATGGCGGCCATTCTGGGACTGGCGGACGACGTGGTGGAAGCCTGCTGCGAAAAATCGCGCGACGGCGAGGTGGTGGAGCCCGTCAACTTCAATTCGCCTGGTCAGGTGGTGATCGCCGGTCATAAGACGGCGGTGGAGCGCGCGTGCGAAGCGGCGAAGGCGGCGGGCGCCAAGCGCGCCCTGATGCTTGCGGTCTCCGGCCCCTTCCACTCCCAGCTCTTGAAGGGCGCTGCGGAAAAGCTCGCGGGGCGTCTCGCGGAAACCGCGGCGGCGGCTCCGCAGTTTGGCGTCATCGCTAATGTGGACGCGGAGTTTGAACAAGAGGCGGATGCGATCCGCCGCAATCTCGCCCTGCAGGCCGCAAGCCCCGTGCAGTGGGTGAAAACCGTGCGCCGCATGAAGGCCGAAGGCGTGACGCATATTGTCGAATGTGGTCCGGGCCGGGTGCTTGCGGGGCTCATCCGCCGCATCGAGCCCTCGATTGAAACGGCGAACATCAGCTCGACGGCGTCGATTGCCGAGCTCGTGGCCAAAGACGGATTTCACGCGTAAGGAGTCACTATGGAACCGATTTTGAAGGAAACGGCGATGGCGGGGCGCGTAGCGCTTGTGACGGGCGCGACGCGCGGCATCGGCGCCGCGTGCGCGAAGGCGCTTGCAAACGCCGGCGCCTTTGTCTACGGCACCGCAACGAGCGAAGAGGGCGCCGCAAAGATTTCGGCTGCTCTGGGTGAAAAGGGGCAGGGAATCGTCTTGAACGTCACCGACCGCGCGGCTTGCGCGGCGGCGGTGGCGGCGATCACGGATGAAAAGGGCCGCATCGACATTCTGGTGAACAACGCGGGCATCACCCGCGACATGCTGGCGATGCGCTTGTCAGATGAAGCCTGGGACGCCGTCATTGCGACGAATCTCACGGCGGCCTTCATCTTGACGCGCGCGGTGCTGCGCCCGATGATGAAGGCGCGCTACGGCCGCATCATCAACATGTCTTCCGTCGTGGGCAGCATGGGCAACGCCGGCCAGGCGAACTACGCCGCGGCGAAGGCGGGGCTCGTTGGCATGAGCCGCTCGGTCGCGCAGGAAGTCGCAAGCCGCGGCATCACCGTGAACTGCATTGCGCCCGGATTCATCGACACGGACATGACGAGGGCGCTCGCCGAAGACGATCGCGAAAAGCTCGCCGCTCGCATTCCGGCGCGCCGGCTCGGACAAACGGATGATATTGCCGGCGCCGTGCTCTATCTCGCCTCAGACCTTGCGGCGTATGTCACGGGCGCCGTTTTGCCCGTGAACGGCGGATTGTTCATGGGATAGTGTTTTTGCGGGTGAAGCCTGATAAAATCCTGCCTTCGTTGGGAGTGCTCAGCATTCCTTTGACACAGAATTCTTACTACTTCCTCTCCTCGGAGACGTTAAATGGACGATTTGGAACAAAAGGTCAAGAAGATCATTGCCGAACAGCTGGGCAAGAACGAAGCCGACATCAAGAACGAAGCTTCCTTCATCGAAGACCTCGGCGCTGACAGCCTTGACACGGTGGAACTCGTGATGGCTCTCGAAGACGCCTTCAAGGTGCAGATTCCTGACGAACAGCAGGAAAACCTGCGCACGGTTCAGCAGGCGATTGACTTCATCAAGGCCAACGTCAAGGCCTGATGACGGCATCGGCGGCTTTGCTGCGCAGCTCAGTGGGCGCGCAGCAAAATCCAGAGAAAGGGCCTGCGGGCCCTTTTTTGTGTCTGCCGACTTCATAACCAACCCAAGCTAAGGAATTGACAGTCATGCGTCGCGTCGTTGTCACCGGACTCGGTGCCGTGAGTCCCGTAGGACTTGATGTGGCTTCCTCCTGGGAAGCGATTCTCGCCGGCCAGTGCGGCATTGATAAGATCACCCGTTTTGACGCCTCCCAGTTCGGCGCTCAGATTGCAGCGGAAGTAAAGGGGTTCGACCCCGCCCAGTGGCTTCCCGCCAAGGAGGCGCGCCGCTTTGACCGCTTCATTGCCTACGCTTGCGCCGCGGGCATTCAGGCCTTGGATGACGCCGGCCTCAAGTTCGAAGAAAATGAAGAAGAGGCGAACCGCGCTGGCTGCATCATCGGTTCCGGCATCGGGGGCCTTGACATGCTCTGCGCCAACTACAAGGTGCTGATGGAGCGCGGTCCTCGCCGTGTTTCGCCCTTTATGATCCCCGGGACGATCATCAATCTTGCGAGCGGCGAATTGTCCATCCTTCGCCACTTGAAGGGCCCCAACCTTACGACCGTGACGGCCTGCGCTTCAGGCCTGCACGCGATTGGTGAAGCGGCTTGGATCATCCGCCGCGGCGATGCGGACGTGATGGTGGCGGGCGGCGCCGAAGGGGCGCTCTGCGAGGATACGCTGGCGGGCTTTGACAACATGCACGCCTTGAGCCGCATGAATGATGATCCGCAGCATGCTTCCCGCCCCTTTGACAAGGGCCGCAACGGCTTTGTGATCGGCGAAGGTGCGGGCGTTCTCGTCTTGGAAGAGTATGAGCATGCCGTGGCGCGCGGCGCGAAGATCTACTGCGAAGTGGCGGGCTACGGCCTGACGGGCGACGCCTTCCACATCACGACCCCCTCCACGGACGGTCCGGCGCGCTGCATGACGATGGCCTTGAAGCATGCCGAAATGCAGCCTTCCGACATCGACTACGTGAACGCGCACGGCACCTCGACGGGCGTGGGCGACGTGAACGAAAGCAAGGCGGTGCGCGAAGTCTTTGGCGACCATGCGGACGCCATGTGGGTGAGCTCTACGAAGGGCGCCACGGGGCACCTTCTGGGGGGCGCGGGCGGCTTGGAGAGCGTCTTCACGGTGAAGGCGATCGAAACACAGATCGTGCCGCCCACGATCAACCTCGTGGAGCAGGAGCCCGAGTGCCCTGTCAAAGTGGCGGTGAAGCCCGAGCACTGCGAAATTCGCGCGGCGATGAAGAACAACTTCGGCTTTGGCGGCACGAACGCCACCGTGATCTTCAAGAAGCTCTGACCTTTCTCTGAAACACGAAAAGCGCCCGGCGGCCTGACGGCTTTCCGGGCGCTTTTGCGCGGGGTAGGCAAAAGAAAAGCCGCTCGGGAGACTGCCGGGCGGCTGGAATTTTTGAGGTCGCCGTTACGGTTCGGACGCTTCGTCCTGCGCTTGGGCGCGAGCCTTGGCGGTGCGGCGCCTGGCGCGGCGGTAGTCGCTCTTTAACTTGGCGTCGTAGGCGGCGACCTTGGCTTCCGCGAGGTCAATCAAGAGAAGCGCGAGCAGCAGCGTCGGAAAGAGGCCGTAGGCCACGGCTTCGGGCGTGGCGCTTGCGGCGGCGCCCAAGCGGTAGCTCACGCTCAGGAGAAAAAGAATCCACCAGAATTTGAAGCCCGTGTTGCCGCTTTTGAGACGCAGCGCATCACGCACGGCCGTCACGCGGTCTTCGCGCGCGAGCGAGGCGCGAAACACCCACAAGAAGGCGATGATGTTCGCGAGGGCGGCAAAGTTGATCCAGTCGGTGAGCTGCATGCGTGAAGTCTGAAGGAAAAAATGTCGAGTCAATGATTATAAGGACGCCTACTTCTCGTCGTCGCTGAAGAGCCCGCCTGTGGGCGAGGGGAGCGAAGAGACGCAGCGGAAGACGAGGTAGCCTTCGCTGCCGGGCTGGCCGCTGCGCTTTTGCGTCACGGCGTCCAGAAGCTGCGCGCCCTTGTCGTCCTTTCGACAGTGTTGCTGGGCTCGCTCGTTGAGGCCTTCGCGCAGGCGGATGGCACGGTCTTCCCACGGCCACACGGCCTTGATCTGCCACGTGTCGCCCATGAGGTTGGTGAGTGTCTCTTCACGGCCGGTGAAGAGCGCGGCTTCGTCAGAAATTGTCTGGCAGCCCGAGAGCGAGGCGGCTGCGAGGGAAAGAAGAAGGAGCTTTTTCATGTGGGAACCCCGAAAAACAGTCGGGAGAGTTTAGCAGTCCGGGGCGGTGACGATGAGGCGGCGCACGCTGTCGGTTGAGTCGGAGGCGGCGCCTTCCTCTACGAAGACGGGAGGCTCGGTGACGATGCCGGCTTTGGTGAGCGAGGCCTGGTGCTTCAAGGCAAGCAGCCGCGAGGCGTCGTCCGAAGGGAAGTAGTAGGCCGTGGTCTTCGCGCCTTCTGTCATGAGCAGCGGCGCCCTCACGGCGTTGGTGTCCAAAAAGTGCGCGAACGCCGCGCCCGGATGGGCGTCTTTTATCGCCAGATAGACGGCGTTTTCGAGCAGCGCGCGATGAAGCGTCGCGTCTGCGCCAGTGACGGCGTCGGAAAGCCACACCGCGAGCCCCGGCGCATTCCAGTAGAGCTTGGGCCTGAGTTTTGCGCGCCGCGGGGGCGTCGCCTTGCGGGCGCTGACGAGATCAATGACGCCCGCGTCCGTCAAAAAGCGGCACCAGTCGCGCACCGACGGGCCGGAGAGGCCGCAGCGGGCGCCGAGCCCCGCCCAGTTGAGCCCTTGGGCGGAGGCTTCTGACAAGGTCTTCATGAAGCCAAAGAAGACGGCGGAGCTGCGGGGGCGCAGCACGGGGAGCACTTCATCGGCGTAAAAGCGGTTGAACCACGCGGCCCAGCTCACGGCGGGCGATTCAGCGGCCGCCTTTTTGAGGCCGGCGGCCGCAAGCGCTTTGTCAGCCGGCAGTCGCCAGCGCAGCGTCGCATCATCCTGCATGGCGAGCGCCCGGGGCGCCGGAAGCCGGCGGATGGCGAGGCGAATGCCCTTTTCCTGACAGAGGGCTTTAAGCATTGCGAGCCGCGCTGCGCCAAAGTGCCCCGCGAGGCGGACGGCGGCAAGACGGCCGTCGGCGAGGAGCCGGGTGGCGGTGTCGACGGCGCCAAAGGCGACGTGCACGTGGTCAATCAGAAAGCCTGAGGCGTACTGCGCGAAGAATTCGTCGGGCGCCGCATCAAAGAAGCGCCAGGCTCGGATGTCGGCGAGGTCGGCGCGAGGCGTCAGGGCAAGCTCGGGCGCTTCCGAGGCTTCGCGGCCCATCTCGGTGGCGTAGAGCGTGAGTTCCGGCGTTGTCATGCGGCAGAGCGCTTGGCGCGCTTTTCAAGCTGCTTTTGGTGGCGGAAGTAGAGCGCGACGAGAAGCAGCATCGTCACGATCCAGCTGATGGGGTAAACGGTCATCAGCGTGTCGAAGGCGGGGGCCAGCGGGAAGACGGCGTACACCCAGATGACGCGGATGGTGCAGATGCAGACCAGGGTCACCATCGCGGGAGGCAGTGAATACCCGTAGCCGCGCATGGCGTCCGAAACCGTTTCCATCACGACGTTGATGAGTTCGGGGAGGACCACGGACCAGAGGCGCACGACGCCGAGTTCAATCACCGCCTCGCTGTCGGAGAAAAAGGCGAGCATCTGATGCGCAAAGACAAGGACGACCGCCGTCAAGACGGCGGTCGCTGCGAAGTTGAGCCACATTGAAACCCAGGTGGCCCGGCGGCAGCGCGCGAGGTTCCCGGCGCCATAGTTCTGGCTCACGAACGTGGTGGCGGCAAGGCCGAACGCATTGATGAAGCAGTAGACGTTGATTTCGAGCGTGAAGGCGGCGACCGAGCCAGCCATCGCGTCGGCGCCGAGATTGTTGATCGCCGCCTGGATGATCATGTTGGAGAGCGAAAACACCATGCCCTGAATGCCTGCGGGGAGTCCGATGCGGACCATGGCGGCAAGGGCCGGACGGTCGATCGTGAGAAGTCGCTTTACGTCAAGGTGCAGGACGCCCGTCATCCGAAGCTGCTTAAGAAAGAGAATGGCCGACGCCAGGCCGTTCGCGAGCACGGTGGCGAGAGCGACGCCGCCTGCGCCCAGGCCGCAGACGATCACGAAGAAGAGATTTCCCGCGATGTTGAAGACGGTGGCGACGATGAGCGCCATGAGGGGCGTTGCAGTGTCGCCCTTGCTGCGGTAGACGGCGGCAAGAAAGTTGTAGATCGTGACAAAGGGCAGGCCCAGCAGGAAGACTCGCAGGTAGTCTGTCGCATGCTCCATCACGGAGTCCGGGACGGACAGAAGCGCCATCACCTGCGAGCAGAAGACTTCGCCCAGCACGGCGATCGCGACGCCAAAGAGAATCGCGAGTGCAAAGGCGGTGTGAACGGCGCGGTTGGCGGCGTCCGTCTCCTTCATGCCGATGAAGCGCGCTACCACGACGTTCGCCCCGAGCGCAAGTCCCATTGCGAGACTCACGACCGTGCCGATTACAGGAACGTCGGTTCCTACGGCCGCCATGGCTTCGCTTGAGACAAAGCGTCCTAAAACGGCGACGTCCGCGGCGTTGAAGAGCTGCTGAAGGACGCCAGTGAAGGCAAGCGGAATGGCAAAGAGGATGATCTTGTCCCAGAGCGAGCCTGAGAGCATGTCCAGATCTTTTCGCGCAAAGAGCGCCATGACGAGTCCCAACCAAGAAGGAATGCAATGCTGGAAATTGTAGTTCGGCGGGCCGGGGCTTCGCCTCGGGCGAGGCGAGAGGAGAGCGGATCAGGCAGAAAAACGACAAGAAAAAAGCCTGCACGATTTGTACAGGCTTGATTCTTCAGAACTTCTGGTGGCCGAGACGGGAATCGAACCCGTACGCCAAAGGCTGCGGATTTTAAGTCCGCTACGTCTACCAATTTCGTCACTCGGCCGCGGACTGTTCTGTGAAGCAGGAGATTCTAACCGAAAGGATTCGCTTTGTGATAGCGTGTCGCCGATTTGTTGAAGCCTCGGCCGGACTGCTGCAAGGGACGCTTGAAGCGGCGGCCGGAGGCGGCGAAAAGAGGGAGATGGTTTTCATGAGCGCTTTTCTCATCAAGAACGCTGACGTCTACGCGCCCCGTCACCTGGGTCGAGCGGACGTGCTGGTGGTGAACGACAAGATCGTCGCCGTCGAGAAGGATCTCACGGTCACGTTGCCGGGACTGGAGACCGTGGACGCCGCGGGCCGCGTGATGATGCCGGGCGTGATCGACGAGCACGTGCATGTGACTGGCGGAGGCGGCGAGGGCGGCCCCGTGACGCGCTGCCCTGAATTGATGCTTTCTGAACTTGTGGACGCCGGCATTACGACCGTGGTGGGCGTTTCGGGAACGGATTCGGAAACCCGTTCCATCGCGAACCTTCTGGGGAAGGTGCGGGCCTTGAAGACCGAGGGCGTCACGACCTACATGTGGACTTCGAACTACATGTTCCCTGTGACGACGATCACGGGCTCCGTGCGCCGCGAGATGCTGACGATCCCCGAAGTGCTTGGCGTGAAGATTGCGCTCGGGGACCATCGCTCGAGCTTTCCGTCGGAAGACGACGTCATGCACCTTTTGTCAGACATTCGCGTGGGCGGCATGATTTCCGGAAAGACCGGCTTTTTGCACATTCATCTGGGGGATCTGGGCGACACGGCTTACGACATTCTGGACGCCTGCGTGCGCCGCGGCATGCCGATTCGCCATATTCGTCCGACGCACTGCGCGCGAAAGGACGTGACGTGGGAGCGCTCGCTCAAATTCGCTCGCGCGGGCGGCGTGATTGATCTCACGGCGGGCCCCTGCCTCTTCAAGAACACGGCAGAAGCCGTGAAGAACGCCTTGGCTGAAGGCGTTGATCCCTCGCACATCACGATCAGCACGGACGCGCACGGCTCGATGCCTCGCTTTAACGAAAAGGGCGAGATGGTGGGGCTTGACGTCTGTCCGGTGAATGCCGCGTGGGCGGAATTTCAAGCGCTGGTGAATGACCTTGGGTTCGAAAAGGCGATTCCGTTTGTTTCAACGAACGTCGCCAAGAACCTCGAACTCCCCGGCAAGGGCGTCATCGAGGCGGGGGCGGACGCGGATTTCCTCCTTCTCAACGACGCCTGCGAATCCGTTGACATGATGGCCCGAGGTCGCTTCATGAAGCGCGCGGGCGAGATCATGGTGAAGGGCGTTTTCGAGAAGTAGCTGGCGCGCGGCGGGACGGCGGCGATTTTTGGGGAAAGAAAATCGCGCCGTCATCCGCTGGTCATCCTTGAGACAAAGGCCGCCGATATAATCCGCGGCCGCAGACGGCGAGGGTATCGCCGGCATTTTTCGGAGGAACGCTCGTGCGTCCTGTCTTTGTCCTTGATGTGTCCGAACGGGCCATCGACCTGTTGAGCCGCGAGCGGTTCATCGACGACTATTGCAATGTGCTCACGGCCAACGGCCGGAGTCTCCCCGAGCCCGATGAGGACGAGGAGCCGGAGGAGACGGACAAGCGCCTTTACCTGATGGCGGTGACGGAGATTCAGAAGGATCCCGCGATCCGCATCGCGGACACCGCGGCGAGCCTTACGACGGTCATTGCGCAGTACTACCGCGAGGCGCTCAAGAAGGCGCAGACGCCGGAAGACTATGAGAAGGCTGCGAAGCGCCACTTGGAGATCATGGACGAATTGGCCATCGTGCTTCGAAAGCTCGCTGCCATTCGCCGAGCTGAAAAGGAAGGCAAGAAGCCCGTGAAGGAGGCCGCCGCATGAAGCGCCTAGAAGGAAAGCATCTCGTCATCACGGGGATCAACTCGGAGCGCTCCATCGCCTACGGCATTGCGCGCGCCTGCCGAGACGAAGGGGCGGAGCTCGTGCTCACCTACAACAACGAGCGCTTTGCCGAGCGACTCGCGAAGTACGGCGAAGCGTTCAATGCGCCCGTTGTGAAGATGGACGCTGCGGACGACGTGTCGATCGCGGCTGCGGCAGAGGCGGTGAAGTCTCACTGGGCCGATGGGGCGGACGGCGTCCTGCACTCCATTGCCTGGGCGCCGCGCGAAGCGATTGCGGGCTCCTTTTTGGACGGAATCACCCGCGACGGGTTCCTCGCCGCGATGAACGTGTCGGTTTATTCCTTTGCGGCGATCATGAAGGCCTTCGCGCCGCAGATGACGCGCGGCGGCGCCTTTTTGACGCTTTCTTATCTAGGGGCCGAGCGCGTGGTGTCAAACTACAACACCATGGGCGTTGCGAAGTCAGCGCTCGAAGCCACCGTGCGCTACGCTGCGGCGGATCTGGGGCCGCGCGGCATTCGCGTGAATGCGCTCTCGTGCGGACCGGTGAAGACGCTGGCGGCTGCTGGCATCAAGGACTTTTCCAAGATGCTTAACGAAAACGCGGCGATCGCCCCGATGCGCGCCAACATCACCTTGGAAGACGTGGGCGCCGCGGCGGCTTTTTATTTCTCGGACGCCGCTCGCATGACGACCGGCCAGACGATCTATGTCGACGGCGGCTTTGAAATGATGGCGCCCGGCGCGGCGCTCTGAAGGGGAGCGGCTGAGCATGGCAAAGGCAGTGCGCATTCCGCAGCCCGCGGACATCAAGAACTGGCCCGACGATCCGAAGATGAAGGTCTTTGTTTCGAACGGCACCCTCTATGGCGGCTACCGCTTGCGAAAGCGTGATCCGCAGACCCATCGGCAGCATGAACAGAAGGTGTACTCGGGCCGCATCGTGGACGGCGCCTACTATCCGATGGAAGAGTTTCGCGAGAAGTTCACCCGCACCGGGGAGCTTCGGGACAAGGTGGCTGCGGAAGCACAAGTGAAGGCGGCGGGCTTGCCGGCGGAAGTCGCCGAGCGCGTGATGAAGCGCGACGCGGAGCGTCAGGCGCTGATGTCGAGCATTGCGGACGTGCTGGGGGACTTTGGCGGCAGCTTGACAGCCGAACCCGCGCCCGTGCCGGTGCAGAAGAAGTCGGCTGTGAAAAAAGTGGCTCGGAAGGCTTCGCCCGAAGCGGAGGATGTTTTTGCGACAGGGCCCGAGGACAGTCTCGCGGACATTGCGGGCGTCTCGGTGTCTGAAGTGAAATCGACGGGCGTCGGCGCGACGCTTGTGGGACTGCCGGGCGAAGGCTGCCGCGCAGCGGTGCTGGAATTGGGTGCC
This sequence comes from Acutalibacteraceae bacterium, assembly GCA_963647785.1. Classification (GTDB taxonomy): domain Bacteria; phylum Pseudomonadota; class Gammaproteobacteria; order Burkholderiales; family Burkholderiaceae_F; genus Duodenibacillus. Next base: position 924 of record CAVJBF010000047.1, on the reverse strand, counting down.
GCGGGACGTCTTTGGAACGCTGAAGCCGTGAAGGCGACGGGCTTCCTGCGTGGTTCGGTCTACTTTGTTCGCGAAGCGGATGCCGCAGCGGCGGTGACGCGGCTCTGGGACAAGAAGGACTCGGGCATCGTGATGACGGTGCCGGGCGACGAGAAGTCGCGCCTTTCCCCTAAGGACCTCTTGAGCGGCACGACGAAGTACGTGCCGGGGCAGGCGGGCGCGGGGCTGGGGCTTGTCATGGGACAGCAGTCGGCGTCGCGCTGCGCAGGCGGTGCGACAGTCGCTGTCTTTGTGACGGGCACGGCCGAAGCAAAGAACGACGTCGTGAACGGCCGGGGCGTGATGCTCGTGGTGACGGACGCGGTGATGACGCCCGCCGTTTTGCAGACCGTGGCTTTTTCGGCGGCTTCAGGCTTTGCGCAGGCGGGATTCCTCACGGAGGGCCTCACGGTGCTAGCCGTGGCAACGGGGGGCGTGAAGCCTGAGCCGCTTTCGGTGGCAGCAGCGGCGGCGGAAGCCGCACGAGCGGCGGGGCAGAAGGCGCGGCGCCGCTAGAGAAGATTTAGCAAAAAGAAGCCGGCTGTCGGGGGAACGCTCGACGGCCGTTTTTTTATCGCCGAAAAATCAAAGTGTTCAACAGGGCACAAGCAAGGATTGTGCCAAAGCGCTTGACATTCTTTTTTCGGCCTCCCATAATGCGCCCCCTTCGCCGCTTCCTGGCGACGAAGAAAAGAAGAAAGCAGGTTCTCGATGAGGTGGCGCGAAAGCAACGCTTCTGAGGGTGAAAGAGAGAAAGTTCACTTCGAGACTTGCAAAACGGATCTGACCTCTGTATGATGCCGATCCTTGTCGCGAAACAGCGGCAACGCTCTTTAAAAATTTGAACAGACGAACCGATAAGCGTGGGTACTGACGATTGAATCT
>CAVJBF010000046.1:0-18943 GCA_963647785.1 Acutalibacteraceae bacterium | reverse complement strand
AAGGCCTTCTTTATGAATATATCCGTCTGCTTTCATGTTAGTTTATTTATTGATTAGCTAACATGATTATACCGCGCTTTCGCGCGGAACGCGATTCCTCCCCATGACTAAAAGTCAGGGGCTTCCTCGCGGCTTTGTAGTGAAACCTCCGTAAAAACGCGTAAAGATTCCGCCGGCATTGGACGAAAACGCCAGATGCGCGCCATACTGACGGACGCGAGGCTGGCGCCAGCACCATAAGAAAGCCCGCCCGCCCTAAAAAACCACCCTTCACTCTGCCGTCATGCCGAACGCATCATCTCTTGCACGAATTCTGGCTGCCGCCGCTCTCCTTCCCCTCTTTCTCGCCACTGGGTGCTCCGACACGAAGCGCCCTGCGCCAGCCGCTCCCGTCCCGGTGAAGACGATCACCGCCGTGCCGCAGGACGAAAACCTGTGGCTTGAAGCGCTGGGCCGCGCTCAAGGGCGGCGCGAGATCAGCGTCGTGAGCCGCGTCTCAGGCAACCTCACGAAAATCGGCTACGCCGAAGGGAGCGCCGTCCCCGCAGGCACCGTGCTTTTTGTGATTGACGAAGCGCCTTATCTCGCCGCCGTAGCGTCCGCCGACGCCGCCCTTCGGCAGCGCGAGGCGGAAGTCGAGCAAGCCGAGCGCGAAGCCGCCCGCTACGAAAAACTCGCTCAGACCGGCACCGCCAGCCGCAAGACCGCGGACGACGCCGCAAGCACTCTCGCCGTCGCCTGGGCTCAATTGAAAGCCGCGCAGGCTGCGCTTCACACCGCAAAGCTCAACCTCGCCTACACCCACATCACCGCGCCCACCGACGGCACGGCGGGCCGGTCACTGGTGAACCTCGGAGGCTGGGTCAACGCGGGATCCACCGTGCTCACCACGCTTTCCCAGCCTGACGATCTTCGGGTGACGTTCACCATTTCGGAAAAGGACGCCGCAGGCCGGCGCCTTACGACGCAAAACACCGTGCGCCTTTATGACGACGCGGGCCGGGAGCTCGCGGGCGAACTCGACTACGTCGCGCGCGAAGTCGATCCCGCCACCGCCACGCTCACCTTGAGAGCGCGTCTGGCAAGAAACGCTGGGGTGCTTCCAGGCCAGTACGTGCACGTGCAGCTTGCGCGCGAAAAGCTCACGGGCGTCTTCCGCGTGCCGCAGGCCGCGGTGCAGCAGAAAGCAGACGGCACTTATCAGCTTTTCATCGAAAAGGACGGCAAGGTCTCCGCGCGCACGGTGAAGCTCGGTCAATGGAAGGACTCGGACTGGATCGTTCTCTCCGGGCTTTTTGAAGGCGAAGCGATCGTCATCTCCAACCTGCAGCGCATCAAGAGCGGCTCCGCCGTGACCGCAACGCCCGTCACCGTGGCGCCGCCCGAGGAAAAGAACCCTTATGACGACGCCGACCATGCGGCGACAAACCGTCTCTAGGGAGTCGCCATGCTGAGCCAGTTCTGCATCCGGCGCCCCATCTTCGCGGCGGTTCTCTCCATTCTCATCGTGCTCGCCGGTTTTCTCGCCATGCGGGCGCTCCCCATCTCGCAGTACCCCAACATCACGCCGCCTTCGGTGATGGTTTCCACCACGTACGAGGGCGCCAACGCCCAGACGCTCGCGCGCACGGTGGCGGCCCCCATCGAAGACCAGTTGTCCGGCATCGAAAACCTCATCTACTACACGACGAGCATCCGCGCCAACGGCGACGTGCGCATCCAGTGCGTCTTTGACGTGGGCACGAACGCCAACGACGCCGTCGTGGAAATCAACAACCGCGTGCGCACCGCCGAGCGCAGCCTCCCCGAAGTCGTGCGGACGAACGGCGTGAACGTTCGCAAGCGCACGAACGACTCGCTGCTCACCGTGGTCTACACGTCGCCCGACGGCTCCATGACGCCCACGGAGCTCGCGGACTACGCGCTCTTAAACGTCGTGGACTACTTGAAGCGCCTCCCCGGCATCGGCGACGTGTCCGTCTTCGGCAACACGCAGTCAGCGATGCGCATCTGGATGGATCCCTTGCGAATGGCGCAGATGAAGCTGATGCCGTCCGACATCCGAAGCGCGGTGAAAGACAAGAACCAGGAGAGAGGCGCCGGCCGCATCGGCACCGCGCCAACGCCCGAAACGCAGCAGCTCTTTTACACCACCCGCACGAAGGGCCAGCTTTTGACGCCCGAGGAATTCGGCGGCATCGTCTTGAAGTCTGACGCGAGCGGCCGCACCGTGCGTCTGAGGGACGTGGCGCGCACGGAAGTGGGCAAGCGCAGCTACGAATTCTTGAACGTCTTTCAGGGCAAGCCCTCCATCACGGTGGGCGTCTACCTGCAGTCTGGCGCCAACGCCATGGCGGCCGCCGACGCAGTGAAGACCGAGCTCGCCCGCCTTGAAAAGCTCTATCCCGAAGGCAAGGTGACTCATGAAATCACAGACGACACGACGGTCTTTGTGAAGGCGTCCTTGAACGAGGTGTACAAGACGCTGGGCGAAGCGGGGCTGCTCGTTTTGCTCGTGGTCTTTCTTTTCCTGCAGAACTGGCGCTCCACCCTCATTCCGATGCTCGCGGTTCCCGTGTCCCTCATCGGCACCATGGCGGGCTTGTGGGCGTTCGGATTTTCGTTGAACACCCTCACGCTCTTTGCGATGACGCTCGCAATCGGCATCGTGGTGGACGACGCCATCGTCGTTCTCGAAAATATCGAGCGCCTCATGACAAAGGACGGCCTCTCGCCGCGCGAAGCGGCTCAGAAGGCCATGAAGGAAGTGGCCTCGGCGCTCGTTGCCATCGTGCTCGTTCTCGCCGCCGTCTTCGTGCCCGTAGCGTTTCTGGGCGGCATGGCGGGCGAACTCTACAAGCAGTTTGCGATCACGATTGCAGTGTCCGTCTCCATTTCGGGCTTTGTGGCGCTCACCTTGACGCCGGCCTTGTGCGCGGTGATTTTGAAGGAAGAAAAGCGTACGACAAAGAACGCCTTCTTTGCGGCCTTTGACCGGGGGCTCGCCCGACTCACGCTTCACTACCTGCAGGTTGTAAAGGCTGCGCTGCGCTTTCGCTGGATTTCCGCCGCGATTCTCGCCGCCGTGGTGCTGGGCGCCTGGCAGTTGATCGAACACACCCCGACGAGCTTCGTGCCCAACGAAGATCAGGGCATTCTGCGCATGACGATGACGCTTCCTGAAGGCGCCTCCTTTGAGCGCACTCGCGCTGAAAGCGACGCAATGCGTGAAAAGATCACGAAAGAGCTGCCGGGGCTCTCAAGCATCCTCGTCATGACGGGCTTTGACAGCCAGGGGGGCGACATTCGTCCCAACGCCGCGACGTTCATCCTGAAGTTAAAGCCCTGGAAGGAGCGCCCGGAAACCGCGAGCGACATTCTCAAAGTGCTCCGCCAGATCGGCGCCACCGCAGAGGGCTCCGTCACCACCGCGTCGGAACCGGGCGCGATCCGCGGCCTTGGGTCCACCAACGGCTTCTCGGGCTACATTCAGGCGCGCGGCTCGGACGACGCCCTGAGGCTTCAGGCCGTGACGCAGGACTTTCTCGCGAAGCTTGCCGAACGCCCCGAGCTTTCGAGCCTGCGCAGCTACCTGCGGGCTGAATCGCCCACGATCCGCGTGGACCTGGACGAAGAAAAGGCGATGCAGCTCGGCGTACAGACGGAAGACGTCTTTGACACCTTGACCGCCTTCTTCTCCGGCTCCTACATCAACAACTTCACCCGCAACGGGCGCATCTACCGCGTCATCATGCAGGCCGAGGACCGGTTCCGCCTCACGCCCGAAGACCTTGGACACTGCTGGGTGAGATCGTCCGCCAGCGGGGACATGATCCCCCTGGCGTCCATCCTCACCACCGAACGCGTCTCAGGCCCCGAGTCCCTCTCCCGCATGAACGGATACCTTGCCGCTCAGTTTTCAGGCGCGGCGGTGCAGGGCGTGAGTTCGGGCGAAGCGCTCCGGATCGTCGAAGACGCCGCCGCGCAGTTCCTTCCCGAGGGCTATGCCGTCGAATGGACGGGGCAGGCCTGGCAGGAAAAGCGCATCGGCTCGTCTTCAGTCACCGCCTTTGCGTTCGGTCTCGTGATCGTGTTCCTCATTCTCGCCGCCCTCTACGAACGGTGGTCGCTTCCCGTCGCCGTCGTGCTCGCCGTGCCGTTTGCGGTGCTGGGCGCCCTCGCCGCCCTCTGGGCTCGCGGGTTCACGAACGACATTTACTTTCAGATCGGGCTGCTCGTCCTCGTGGGGCTTTCTGCGAAAAACGCCATTCTCATCGTGGAGTTTGCGGTGCAGAAGATGGAAGAGGGGATGAATCCCTTTGACGCGGCGCTTGCAGCGGCGAGCCTGCGACTGCGGCCCATCTTGATGACGTCGCTCGCGTTCGTGATGGGCATTCTGCCCCTGGTCTTTGCGACGGGAGCGGGGGCCTCGGCGCGCCACTCCATGGGCACGGGCGTCTTCGGCGGCATGATGGCCGCCACGTTTGTCGCCACCATCTTCGTGCCGGTGTTCTTCACTTGGTTCGTGAGCAAGAAAAAGCGCGACGCATAGTCCATCGCCGTGCCGTAATCTCCAGCCCATTGCATAGAAATCCTGATGCATGACGGGATGCGCATTGCCAGGCTCACCCTCCCGCAGGCCTCTTGCATCGTAGCCTCCAACGACGGAAAAGTCCTTCGTCGTCGGCTCAAGCTCGACGGCTCGCCGGAGAATGTTCCTCTTTTTCCGCATGAGTATGCTTCGCGACTTTCCGACCTTAACGAACATTGCGCAAGGCGCCCCCCCCCATTCCAACGCCGGCCGTCTCCCTCGAACAGCAGCTGCTCCGTCTCGCCAAAACAAAAGCAGCCATCCCGCGCGCTGACGTTGTTCATGAACTGCACCTCTCTGCTCAGACCAGCTACCGCCTGCTTTCCAAATTGGTGAAAGACAGCCTTCTGGTTGTCCAAGGGCAAAAGCGCGGCCGCCGCTACCGATTGCTTCACCAGTAAAACTGAGGCTGCAACAGACGACACGCTCATCATGTTTTCTTATTGCCGGGTTGCGGCCAAAAAAAACGATCCCCCGCTGCGCCCTTCGGCGTTGCTGTAAAAACCCAACGCCATCGTCCGAAACAGCGAGCCGATTGACAGACGTTCTTCCTAAAACCGCCTGTGACGTCTTAGAATCGGAGGCATCACAAGAACAACCCGCGGGAATTCCGTCATGTACAAGCACATCCTCGTTCCGACCGACGGCTCCGAACTGTCTCTGGACGCCGTGAAGGGCGCCGCGACGTTCGCCGCCGCCATGAAGGCCGACGTCTGCCTTATCACCGTCATCGAGCCCTACAGCTACACCTCGCTTTCTGAGTACCGTCCGGAATCGATTGACGACTACGACGAGCGCGTGAAGGGCGTCGCCGAAGAACGTCTCGCCGCCGCGCGCGAAATCATGGAAGCCGCCGGCGTCAAGACGGAAAGCCTCTCCGTGAAGTCCTTCTCGCCCGCCGAAGCCATCATGGACGTCTGCAGCGACAAGAACTGCGACTGTGTCTTCATGGCGAGCCACGGCCGCAAAGGCCTCGCCGCCGTCCTGCTCGGGAGCGAAACCCAGAAGGTGCTCACGCACTCCAAAGTGCCCGTGATGGTCTATCGCTAAACAAAGCCGCGCGCTTTTTTCTTCACTGCGCCGCCGGCGCTCTTTGCCCGAGCGGCGCGTTTGTTGTCTTAAAAAAAACTAGGAGCCCTCTGCCATGGCACAGCTCGACGACTTCAATGTCGAAATGGACGCGGCGAATCTTTACCGCGAAGAAATGATCACCGACCGCAAGATGGGCGTCATCCACGTCCTCACCCCGGTCACGGCCGCCGGCGCCGTTGACACGGCACGCGCCCCGATCTACACGGGCGAAGTGCAGATCATGACCCAGATGGGGCCGCTGCCGATTTCGTTCGAGATCAAGGCTGCCAGCCTTGAAGAAGCCGTGAAGCTCTACGGCGAATCCGCCAAGAAAGGCGTGCAGGACACGATCGAGAAAATGCAGCAGATGCGCCGCGAAGCCGCGAGCAAGATCGTCACGCCGGGAACGCCGGGCTTTGGCGTTCCGCCCGCCCCCGCCGCGGGCGGCAGCGGCCTCGTGATGCCGTAGTTCGCATCGTCATCAGACGCCAAAGCGGAAGGACCTCATTGACTGGTTCTTCCGCTTTTTTGTGCACTGATTTTTTTTTGAAAAGAAAAACCGACTGCGTCGAATCAGACGTCAGTCGGCTTTTTCTGACAGCTCCCGACGACTAAAGTCGCGGGGTTCCGAGTTACTTCAGAGCTTCTGCGACCACCTTATCTCGTCCTTTCGAACGAAGAGTCTGCGAATCGCTACTGACTCGGTTTCATCGGAAATTAACGGAGCTATTCCGCAAAGGGAATGCACTTCATCGGCCCGGCAGAGCAGAGGTACTGCATCCTGGTACCTGCCATGTGCTTGCGCTTCCGCCCGTTTAACGCCTTTCTCGCTATCACAAATCGGCGAAGCCCTTTTACGACATGCTTGGGTCAATAGGAATATACCGCGCTTTCGCGCGGAACGCGATTCCTCCCCCTGACTAAAAGTCAGGGGCTTCCTCGCGGCTTTGTAGTGATGGAGCGCTTCAGGCGCTGCATCGACCGATTAGCGAAGCTTCGTTTCCTTGAAGAGAACGTGCTTGCGGGCCTTCGGGTCGAACATGTTGCGTTCGAGCTTGCCCGTCGCGGTCTTCTTGTTCTTCGTCGTGGTGACGAAGTAACCCGTACCGGCGGTCGATTCCATCTTGATCTTTTCGCGTGCACCCTTTGCCATGGTTCAATCTCCTTAGATTTCGCCGCGGGCGCGCAGATCTGCGAGAACCGCATCAATACCAATCTTGTCGACCGTACGCAGGCCAGCCGTCGTCAAGCGCAGGCGGACCCAACGGTTTTCACTCTCGACCCAGAAACGACGATACTGCAGGTTCGGCATGAATCGACGCTTGGTCTTGTTGTTCGCATGCGAGACCGTATGGCCGACCATCGGCGCCTTGCCGGTGATTTGACACACTCGTGCCATCGCTATCTCCCGTAAAAAAGTTGAAAAACGCTTCACGCCTCGCCGAGATAGATCGAGCGTGAGCGCGAAAATCGAAAGAGGATGATTATACGTCAAAAAGCCGCTGCCTGCAAATTTTTAGCTAAGCAGGGAGCGGCCCGTCGCAGAGAACTCATCACAGCAGGGCGCGCATTGTACGCTGAAGCCATCCTTTTTGCCGACGTTTTTTGCGCATCTGCCGTCCTTCAAGCGTCCAGTTTATTGCGAAGACTGCAGTCATGTCGGGATGACGCCGTTGCGTTCTCTACCGTTCTCTGTCGCCGCGGGATCCCGTCAAGGGCGTTTCCCTTGACGGGCCTGCAAACGAAAAGAGGGAGCCGGGAGCCGGCAACCATCGAGCTCCCTCGCCTCCAAGGAGGCACGAGATGCCTAGTTTGCATAATCTCGCCGCCCTTAGCGTGCTGGTTGCATTGTGCACCAGCAGAACGGTCCCGACCAACAGCGACGCGACCATTTCCATCAGCGCGACAAGACTGATTCTGTTGGCAATTTTCCGCCAATAGGATTTGCGCCGCCGGTCTTCGGATCGGCGGCGTTTTCTTTTTACCAAAACGGGCGCTGTCTGTTGTACGCTTTGGTACGCCTTGAACCGTTTGTTCACCTGAAAGCGATCGCCCCTCTGTCGAAAGGCCGAGGCTTGCGAAAGCAAGCCTCGATTGACCAACCGCCACCTTCGGCTCCCAGCGTCTCGGCGATTATTTCCTGCAAAAGGAGACACGCAAGCACAATCGACAGTTGCACAAGAAGCGTTTGCTTGGAGCCGCCGCAGCTCGGACATTTTGACATTCGCTTGCTGGCGAACAAAAGTATTTCTTCCGCCGTCTGTAAAAAACTTGTGTTCTTGAAACCAAAAACGTTTTTAACTCAACTCATTACGGAGAACGCGATTCCTCCCGCGACTGAAGCCGCAGGTTCTCTCGCGTAGTTTCTATGGAAATCTATCTTGCCCAGCCCAGGGGCTTTTGCGCCGGCGTCACGCGCGCCATTGAAATCGTGAAGGGGGCGCTCGCCGTCTATGGCGCCCCCGTCTACGTGCGCCATGAAATCGTGCACAACCGCACGGTCGTGGGCGATTTGAAGAAAATGGGCGCGGTCTTCATTGAAAGTCTCGACGAAGTGCCCGACGGCGCCGTCCTCATCTTCTCCGCGCACGGCGTCCCTGCCGCAGTGCAGTCGGAAGCCGAGCGCCGAGGCTTTCGCATCTTTGACGCAACGTGCCCTCTCGTGAAGAAGGTGCACCGCGAAGTGGTCCGAATGCACGCCGAGGGCCGTCGCATCATCATGATCGGGCACGCCAAGCACCCCGAAGTCGAGGCGACGATGGGGCAGATTGACTCCGGCATCACGCTCGTGCAAACGCCAGAAGACGTGGCAACGCTTCCCGAAGCCTTTGCGTCCGCCCCCCTTTCCTACGTGACGCAGACCACGATCAGCGTGGACGATGCGCACGATGTAATCGACGCCCTGAAAAAGCGCTTTCCCGCCATCGCCGAACCCAAGAAGGCGGACGTCTGCTACGCGACGCAGAACCGTCAGGACGCGGTGAAAAAGCTCTCTCAACTCGTGGACCTCGTCCTCGTGATCGGCTCTGTGACGTCTTCGAATTCGAACCGCCTTCGCGAAGTGAGCGAGCGCTGCGGCGTAAAGGCCTACCTCATCGACAGCGCGCAGCACCTCTACCCCGCGTGGCTTGACGGCGTCACCAAAGTCGGCATCACCGCGGGCGCAAGCGCCCCGGAAGACCTCGTCCAAGGCGTCGTAGACTACATTCGCTGCGCCTATCCGGTTGAAGCCGTGCGCATCCCGGCGGATTCCGTCGTAGAAAACGTCGTCTTTCCCATGCCCAAGGGCCTTTGGAAAAAAGACCTCGAGAAGGACGCCAGCTGACCGTCTCCGTTTGCTGCGCCCGATCACTCCCCAGGGCGATGCCGCTCCGCACGACCGGGCCGGAACGGCATAATGCGAGAACCTCAAAATAGAACTTCCATCATGAGCAAAACGAAGCACGAAAGCGCCACGCCCGCCACTGAGTGGCTCAAGAAGCACAAGGTGCCCTTTGAAGAGCTCTCCTACGAGTACGTAGAGCACGGCGGCACCGCCGAACTCACGCGCCAGCTGGGCGTCGATCATCATCACGTGGTGAAGACCCTCATCATGGAGGACGAGCACGCCAAGCCTCTTGTCATCCTCATGCACGGCGACTGCGAAGTCTCCACCAAAAACCTCGCGCGCCAGACAGGAAGAAAGTCCGTGGCGCCCTGCAAGCCCGAACAGGCGCAGCGCAACTCCGGCTATCAGGTAGGCGGCACCAGCCCCTTCGGCACGCGAAAAGCGATGCCCGTGTACGTCGAAGAGACAATTCTCCCCATGGACGCGATCTACATCAACGGCGGCCGCCGCGGCTTCATCGTGAAGATCGCCGGATCCGTCTTGAAGGACGTGCTAGGCGCCACGCCCGTTCACGTCGCCAACGCAAAGGAATAACACGCCATGGCGCTTCCCTTTGAACTCGCGCTAGGCTGGCGCTACCTTCGGGCCGGCCGCCGGGGCCGCCGCAAGGACGGCTTCATGAGCTTCATCTCCAGCATGTCCGTTGCGTCGATCGCCCTCGGGGTCGCCGCCCTCATCATCGTTCTTTCCGTCATGAACGGATTTCAAAAGGAAGTCCGGGACCGCATGTTGTCCGTCCTCTCGCACGTCGAGGTCGTGAGCCTCACGGGCGCCCTCTCCGACTGGGAAAAAGAGGCGGCGGACTTGAAGGCGTCCTCGCCCGACATCGTGGCGGCCGCTCCCTTTGTTTCAGGCCAGGGGCTTTTCTCCTCGGGGCGCACGATCCGCGCGTCGCTTGTGCGGGGGATTGATCCCGCGGAAGAGCCCAAGGTGAGCGAGCTCGCCCAAACCGTGGGCGAAGCGGCCTTGGGCACCCTGACCCCCGGCAGCTTTCACGTGGCGCTGGGGAGCGACCTCGCGCGGCTTCTGGGCGTCACCGTGGGCGACAAGGTGACGCTCATCGTCCCCAAGGGAAACGTCACGCCCGCGGGCTTCGTGCCGCGCATGAAGCAGATGACCGTGTCAGCGCTTTTCAAGTCGGGGCACTATGAGTATGACAGCACGCTCGCGCTCACTCATCTCACAGACGCTGCGGTGCTCTACAAGACGGGAGGCCCCGCGGGACTTCGCATCAAGGTGGAGGACATGGGCGAGGCGCCCGCCGTGGCGCGCCGAATTTCCAGCATCTTGCCGCGGGGCCAGTACGCCACCGACTGGACGCAGCAGAACCGCACGTGGTTTGCCGCCGTGCAGGTGGAAAAGCGCATGATGGCGATCATTCTCTTTCTCATCGTGCTCGTGGGAGCGTTCGGACTCGTCTCGTCGCTTGTGATGACCGTCACAGAAAAGCAGTCGGACATCGCCGTGTTGCGCACCATGGGCGCGCGGCGCGGCTCCGTCATGATGATCTTCATCGTGCAGGGGGCGTTCGTGGCGGCGATGGGCGTTGCGATCGGCGTCGCCTCAGGGCTTCTCATCGCCTGCAATCTGGACGTCATCGTGCCCGCGATCGAAACCATTCTCGGCACGCAGTTCCTCCCCAAGGAAATCTATTTCATCAGCCAGATGCCCTCGGACCCGCGCGCCTCCGACATCATTCCCATCAGCATTCTGAGCTTCATTCTGAGTCTCGCGGCGACGATCTACCCCTCGTGGCGCGCCTCAAAGGTTCACCCGGCGGAGGCCCTGCGCTATGAATAACGACACACCCGCGCTCCTCGTGGAGCACCTTGTGAAAACCTACCGCGACGCCGCCGGACGGGAGACGCCGGTTTTAAAGGATGTCACCTTCTCTGCCGCTCGCGGCGAAGTCGTCGCCGTCACCGGCGCCTCGGGCTCAGGGAAAAGCACGCTCCTGCACGCCGCGGGAGGACTTGACGCCTTTGACCGCGGCCGCATTCTCATTGCGGGCACCGACATCGCGTCCCTCACGGAAAAAGGCCGCGATGCGCTCCGAAACCGGCAGCTAGGATTCGTCTACCAGTTTCATCACCTTTTGCCGGAGCTCACGGCGCTTGAAAACGCCGCCATGCCGCTGTTCATTCGCCGCGTGCCCGCAGACGCTGCACGAAAGAAAGCCGCCGCCCTCCTCGCCGCCGTGGGGCTCAAGGATCGCCTTCACCACCTGCCGAGCGAACTTTCCGGGGGCGAACGCCAGCGCACGGCGATTGCGCGCGCCCTCATCGGCGAGCCCGCCTGCCTTTTGGCGGACGAGCCCACGGGGAACCTGGACGCCGAAACCGCTGCCGGCGTCTTTGACATTCTCATTGCCAACGCCCGCCGCACGGGATCGGCCGCTGTCATTGTGACGCATGACGCGGCGCTCGCCGCCCGGTGCGATCGCGTGCTCACGCTGCGCATGGGCAGCCTCGTCTGAGGCGATGTGGATCGACACGCACTGCCACTTGGACGCCCCGCCCTTTGACCAGGACCGGGGTGATGTGGTTCGTGAGGCTCGCCTGGCGGGCGTAGAGGATGCTCTCGTATGCGCAGGGTTCGCGTCAGGCTTTGCCAAGGCGCGCGACACAGCGCACGCCGCCCGCTGGCACTATGCGCTGGGCATTCATCCCTTGTTTCTGCCGGCAACCGCAGCCGACATTGATCAAGACGTCGCCCTTTTGCGCGAGGCCGTCGACAACGCCCTCGCGGACCCGCGCTTTGCGGCGGTGGGAGAGATCGGCTTGGACGGCTATGTAAAGACGCTCGACTGGGAGCTTCAAACGCGGCTCTTTTCAGAACAGCTCAAAGTCGCGAGCGACTTTGCTCTTCCCGTCTCTGTGCACGCCCGGCACGCCGCGGATGCCGCAGCGTCACACATAAAGCGGCTGGGCGTCGCCCAAGGCGTCATTCACGCCTTCAACGGATCGGAGGTGCAGGCGGAGCGGTTCCTGCGGCTGGGTTTCAAGCTGGGATTCGGCGGCGCCTTGCTTTATTCGGGAAGCCGGCGCATCCGGCGAATCTTCGCGTCACTGGGGGACGAGGACTTTGTTCTGGAAACCGATGCCCCCGACATGCCGGCGCCTTTTCGACGCGAATCAGCCGACGGCCGCACGCATCCCGCGGACATTGCGCGATACGCTGAAGAAGCGGCCGCCCTGCGCGGCACGACGGCGGAAGTTATTGCAGCGCAGTCACGAGCCAATGCGCTCGCTGCATTCCCGCGACTGGGAACGCCAGATTTCCGCAGATAGCAGCGCGACATATCAATGTAAATTGATGTTTTATTTGCTTTTCACGCAATCGAAATTAGAAATTCATCCCTTCACATACATCATCATAATTTTTGATTTTCGTGGTAAAACGTCACTTCAAATTTTTGATTTTCGTGATATATTGGCAGTTCATTTTTTTGATTTTCGTGATGTGGTTGCAATAATGGAATTGGAAAGAAAGGCTTTTTCATCGCTTCTCGAATGGAAAAACCGCTCTCACGGAGAAACAGCTCTACTTATTGAAGGTGTACGTCGTGCGGGGAAGAGCTGGATTGCCAAAAAATTCGCCATAGAAGCCTACGACTCCTTCATATACATCGACTTTGCCCACATCGATGACGATCTGATCGACATATTTCGCGACTCCTCGCACCTCGACATCTTTTTTACAAAGCTCCAAGCGTACTACAGCGTTGACCTCAAGCCGCGACACTCGCTCATCATTTTCGATGAAGTTCAGCTTTTCCCAAAAGCGCGCCAGCTTATCAAGTATCTGGTGGCTGACGGCCGCTTTGATTACCTTGAAACCGGCTCTCTCATCAGCCTGCGACAAAACATTGAAAACATCGTTGTTCCCTCTGAAGAGGAGGTGCTGCAGCTGCATCCGCTCGACTTTGAAGAGTTTCTCTGGGCCGCCGGAGAAAGCCAGCTCGCCAGCCTGCTTCGGCTGTCCTTCGACAACCTGACGCCACTCGGGGAATCGCTACATCGAAAGGCCCTCAACCTATTTCGAAACTACCTCATGACAGGAGGAATGCCTCAGTCAGTCGTCAAGTATTTCGAAACACGCAACCTGAAGGATTGCGACATCATCAAGCGAAACATTCTCCGCCTCTACCGCACCGACGTCACCAAATTTGCCAAAGGCTATGAATCCAAGGTGCTCTCTATCTTTGACGAAATGCCTTCTCAGCTCACAAGGCATGAGAAGAAATTCAAGCTTAGCTCCATCAGCAAAACTGCCCGCTTCCGCGAATACGAGGACGCCTTCGTGTGGCTTGCCGAAGCAAGGATCGTCAATCTTTGCTTCAACACCACGGATCCTACGATCGGTCTCAATCTAAACACCGACCGCTTGACACTAAAGTGCTACAGCTGCGACACAGGACTTCTGCTCACGCAAGCGATTGACTGCGGTGCAGTTCCAGAAGAGGACGTGCTGAAAGCCGTCACCTACGGCCGGCTCGAAATCAATGAAGGCATGCTGATCGAAAACGTCGTGGCGCAGATGCTCGCCGCCTCAGGCCACAAGCTCTATTTTTACTCTCGCCCCGCCGATCGCGAAAACCACGTATCCGCCATAGAAATTGACTTTCTTATTCGCCGAGGACGAAAAATCTGCCCCATCGAAGTAAAGTCCTCCATTGCCAATCGCCATGCTTCGCTCGATGCCTTCGTCAAGCGCTTCGGCAGCCGTCTGGGCACTCGCTACATTCTTTGCACCAAGGATATTCGCGTGGAGGACAAAACCGTCTGCCTTCCGCTTTATATGGCCTACCTTCTGTGATTCTCCTTGGTCACCTGCACCTGCGACAAACCGCTGAGGAATCGCCGCGGCCTTTGGGGCTATGATGATTGGATTGCTTCGGCACCAAGGCATCCGCCTCAGGCGCCGCCCCTAACAATGGAGATTCATTCATGCCGACCAACCAAATCCTTGTCGCCGTCATCGGCCGGGACCAGCCCGGAATCGTGGCGTGCGTCTCGAGCGTTCTGACGCGCCTTGACTGCAACATCATCCGCATGACGCAAGCGGCGCTCTCAAGCCAGTTCGCCGGCATCTATCTCGTGAAGCGCCCCGAAGGGATGACCAACGACAACCTCACGGAAGAGCTCAAAAAAGCGGCAGCCGCGAAAAAGCTCTCCCTCTCCTTCATCACGCGCGACGCAGAGACCGCAGCGCCGATGTCGGAAACGGCCGAGCCCTTTGTAATCAGCGTCTACGGCCCCGACCGAAACGACATCGTGGGCACGTTCGCGCACATCTTCGGCGAACAGGGAATCAACATCGAGGCGCTGCAGGCCTTCCCCTTGGATGACGCTTCCTCCATGCAGGTCTTTGAAGTGAGCATCCCCAAAGACCTGGACACCCGAAGCCTGCACCGCGTGCTTCTTGAGCGCGCGAAGTCGATGAACCTGCACCTCACGATGCAGCACCGCGCCATCTTTGAAGCCGTGCACCGCGTCGAAGTCATCTAACCTATTGAAGAGATCGTCATGCTTTCCGAACGTGAAGTACTGTCCACCATCAACATGCTCCGCAGCGAACACCTCGACGTTCGCACGGTGACCCTGGGCATCAACCTCTTTGACTGCGCAAGCCACGACTTCGACGTCTTCGAAGTGAAGGTGCGAAGCAAGATCCACAAGTACGCCAAGCGCCTCGTGGAAACCTGCGACATGGTGGGGGACCGCTACGGCATCCCCGTCGTCAACAAGCGCATCGCCGTCTCCCCCATCGGCACCGTAGGCGCCGGGTTCTCCCGAGACCAGATGGTGCGGGCCTGCAAGGTATTGGACGACGCCGCCAAGGACGTGGGCGTCAACTTCATCGGGGGCTTCGGCGCCCTCGTTGAAAAAGGCATGACGCCGGGCGAGCGCAACCTCATTGACTCGCTGCCGCAGGCCTTGGCGGAAACCGACCGCATCTGCTCCTCCATCAACGTGGGCTCCACCAAGGCGGGCATCAACATGGACGCCGTCGCCCTCATGGGCCAGCGCGTGAAGGACGTCGCCCAGGCGACCGCCGACCGCGACGGCCTGGGTTGCGCCAAGCTCGTCATCTTCTGCAACATTCCGCAGGACGTGCCCTTCATGGCAGGCGCCTATCTGGGCGTGGGCGAGCCCGACGTCGTGATCGACGTGGGCGTTTCGGGCCCGGGCGTCGTGAACAAGGCGCTGCAGCGCGCCATTGCCGAGAGCGGCCGCAAGCTCACCTTGTCGGAAATCGCGGATGTGATCAAGCACACCGCCTACAAGGTGACGCGCGTTGGCGAACTGATCGGCCGCAACGTCGCCAAGGAAATGGGCATCCCCTTTGGCGTTGCGGACTTGTCGCTCGCCCCCACGCCCGCCGTGGGCGACAGCGTGGGCGAAATCTTCCAGACGCTGGGGCTTTCCTCCATCGGCGCCCCCGGCACGACGGCGATTCTCGCCATGCTCAACGACGCCGTGAAAAAGGGCGGGGTCTTTGCCTCAGGCAACGTGGGGGGACTCTCCGGCGCCTTCATTCCAGTGAGCGAAGACAGCGCCATTGAGGCGGCGGCCCGATCCGGCGCCCTCACCCTGGAAAAGCTCGAGGCAATGACAAGCGTCTGCTCCGTGGGGCTTGATATGATTGCGCTTCCGGGCGACACGCCCGCCGAAACGATCGCCGCCATGATCGCTGACGAAAGCGCCATCGGCATGATCAACGGAAAGACCACCGCCGTGCGCGTCATTCCGGTGCCGGGCAAGACCGTGGGCGACAAGGCGGTGTTCGGGGGCCTTCTGGGCGAAGCAGCGGTGATTCGCGTCCCGGGCGGCGACTCCACGACGTTTGCGAATCTCGGCGGCCGCATCCCCGCCCCGATTCACAGCCTGAGAAACTGACAGCGAGACCATGCCGATCGATTACGAGCGATTTCCGGAAATTCCCCGCGGCGCGAAGCTGCAGCCCACCGCCGATCCTGACGTGGGCTACGTCTTTGCGGACGATGCAGCGACCGGCGAACGCACTCCGATCGGCATGATTCGGCACGGTATTTTCACGCCGACTGCCGCCTTTTCGCTCGTGAAAGCGCACGCTGCACTGGCCGATCGCTTCACATCATCTGCGCCCGCTTCTGCGCCGACGGCGGAACAGGCGGCGCCTGAACTTTCCGCACGAGCTCCGTTTGATCCCCTCCGGACCAAAAACATCGTTGTCACCACGGGCGCGCCCTCTTCGGCTGCCCCCGTGACAGCGCTTCTCTCTGCCGTCTTCTTCGCACTGCTCGCGGGCGGTGCCACAACAGAGGACGCCGCCCGCTTTTACGCCGCCCATCGAGACTTTCTGGCGACGCTGACGGGCGAAAGGCTGCAGGCGTTGCCGGAACGCTGGTCGCCGGAAGCCTTCCGTCGCTTTCTCGCGGTCCTGAACCCGCGGGAAACGAGCGAGCTGGTGCAAAAAACGCTGCTCGCGGCGCTCACCCGCCCTGAGGGACAGCCCGTCGCCCCTCAGTCGTCGCTCATTTTTGACGCAGACCGGCTCACCCTTGCCGTCGCATCGAACGAAGCACCCTGGCAGCTTCCCGCTGGCGGCGCTTACGGAAACGCCGTCGTTGCGGCGGAGGGCGGACCAGCGCAGAAGGCGTTTTTCAAGTCCGCGATTGAGGCGGGCTGCGACTGGGTGGCACGTCTTTCGACGGACGACCCTGCGGCGACGCCCCTTGTGATGGCGGCGGAAAAGGCGTTCGCCGATGCGGCGACCGCGAAAAAGCGCTTTGGCGACACGGAGGACGGCGCCTTCACGGCCGTCGCCGGGGCGCAGCTTTCCAAGACACTGCAGAAGGCGCTGCCGGGGATTGCTGGCGGGATGGTTGTTCTGTGCACGAGCCAGAATGAAAGACGGCTCGCCGCGACGTCGCTCCCCGCGACGATTCCGGGACTTCAGCGAGCGGCGACGATCATCCAGACGACAACGAGCCGCTGCCTCACCGTCTTCTTTCCGGAGGCCGTGGGGAACGCTACGGTGATGCTGAACCTCGCGGTTCTCGCAAAAGTCGCGAAGGCCGTGCGCAAGAACGACGCCCGGCGGCGAGCCATTGCAGGACTTCCGGCGCTCACGAAAGCCGAGACGGACCGATTCGTGGCCGATCCCGCCAGCGCGGCGCAGAGCACGGCGGCATTTCTGGCACTCGTTTGAGCTCGCTCACCCGCTGATCCAAGACAGCATTCCGCCAAAAAGGACCGCAGGGCATGCCTGCGGCTCCATCACGAAAAATTAAACCACATCCAAGGCGCCGATCTTCAAGCCTTTGTAAACGATGGCGACGCGCTTCAGATTCGGAACGCCGCGAAGCGCTTCGCCTTCCGCGTACCGAACCGCCTGCTCTCGAGCAGCTTCCATCGCCGAAGCAACGGCCGCGTCCTCCGCTCCAATCGAGAGGTGCTTCACTTCAATCACGTAGGTCGGCAACGCCTTGTTCTTGCGAGGCGTCAAGAGCAGATCCATGAAGCCGGTGTTTTCACCGCGCGACTCATATTCCAACTGGCCGCGGTAGTCGGTTGAGAACCACAGCGTCGCCGAAAGCATGGTCTGAAACACCTTTTCCGTGAGCTGCGCATGCATGTGGAGGCCACTGTCTTCAACGAGCCGCTTGTTCGAAAGCTCTAGCCAGGGTTTCGGCTCGCCAGCAGCGAGCGCCTCATAGGCTTGGGCAAATTCCTCGTGGTTGAAGCGGTACTTGGGCGCCCGCAGAGTGTGCTTGAAGAAGTACTCGAAAAACTGGATGCCGATGGCTCGATTGGGCACGATGAGGTGTCCGCAGTCGCCGGGAGCAAACGTGAGAAAGCCCATGTAGCAGAGAGCCGACAGCACACAGTCCTCATCGAAGCCGTCTCGCTGATTGAGGTTCAAGACCTGAAGCTCCCCGCAGAAGGGAATCGGGACCTGATTAAGCGCCTTCGTCATGACGGATCGAACAAACTCAGAATTGCCTAGCGAAAGGATGGATTCAATCTTGTCCAGACTGTTGGCGACGGCCGGATCCAGCATGGAGCGGGGCTCGCGGCCGGTTTCAGCAATCACGTCCAAGTAATACAGGCACATGGAGGCATTGAAAACGCTTTCATCGCTGTCGGCGCTGAAGTGGTAGCCGTTGTACCACTCTTTCATGCGGGCAATGACCTCGTCCAGTGTTTTGCCATATTGCTTGAGATTGACCAGCTGCGGAATCAGGTCTCGAAGCTCCGCCTCGGAGAAGCCAAACAAACCGGAGAATTTAGGACTATTAGTAAAATTTTTCGCGATAGAGAAGCCCGACGCCATTGAATCGAGCTGAATGGAAGTGACGCCGGTGATGAAAATCCAGGCAATGGGGCCATTGGCTGCCCAATCTTTGAGCAACGCATAGAAGGCTTTCAGAAGCCCGCCTGATTTCGTGAGCGAACGAAAGTCTTCGACATTGGTCGCCAGCACCTCGTTGGCACCATGGTCATACTCATCGATGATAAGGTAAATGCGTTCTTTGAAATGCCGTCGATAAATACGAAGAAAGGCATTTAATATGTCTGCGGGGTTTTGATAGTTTTTATCAATGATCTCAAAGCCTTCCTTAAAGTTTCGACGGTTGCAGAAGTCGTCGAAGCCGTTCACAACTTTTTCGCAAAAGCCTTTTTCAAAACTATCGGGCAGAATCCCTGAAAAGTCGAAGCGAATGACATTGAATTTGCTTGCAAGCGGCGTCTTGTGTTCACCGATGTAGGTGCCGGCAAAGTTTTGTTCAAAGTCCTTGGCGGCAGAAATGTCGTAATAGGCTTGCAGCGTCTGTGTAAAAAGCGTCTTCCCGAAGCGTCTCGGTCGAACCATGAACGGGTACCGAGCCATGGTCCTTTCCAGAA
>CAVJBF010000045.1:0-19358 GCA_963647785.1 Acutalibacteraceae bacterium | reverse complement strand
TCGCGCCGAGCTCGGCACGTAATTATCGCCTAGACACAAAAATCCTTACATCCTCGTTGCACTGCGACCCGTAGTTTCGGTATCCAAAAAAAATGAGACGTTGTGCCATGATGCTTCCTTTTGAATTGAAATTGAACGCTTTGTGCGAAGACCAACAAACCGGCGGCTGTCAGTGGGATTTCGCCATCAGCTTCTGGAGATGCGCTGTTGCCCAGACATCGTCCACTACCGTTGGCTTTTCGTCTCCAACAAGTACCTGGCATTCCGCGTAAAGCGCTTCGTCAAAAGTCAGGGAGATCATGTCATCCCCGTCCAACGTAAACAGCTGGCATTCACCCGTATCTTCGCTGGCGCGAAAGATCATAGTCATGTCGGCGCGTCCCTGATGCGCATCGCTGTACTCTGCGAGACAAAAAGCCTTCATGAGCGCAACGGCGCGTTCGTCATAGCCAGCGTGCAGAATCTGCGCGCACTCGCTCAGCGAGTCATAGTCAGAAACCGCCTCCACCCGGTAGGTTGCGATCATCGGCGCAAAGATCGCCCCCTGCGGCATGGCCTGCAGAGCGCAGTGAATGAGTTCCTCGCGCGTCGCGTCGGGAACAAACCACACCATCACCGAATGCTCCGCAAGAAGAAGCATACGTTCTGGCTCGCTGAATCGCCGCTTTCTCGAGAGCCGCCCTTCAAACCCCAAGGCTCATCAACCGAACAGCTCTTCCTCATAAGTTGCCGGCGGCACCGGTTGCTTTCACTCGATGCTACCGTTTCGAGAAGCCCAACTTGCGCGGCAAGCCTGTCTCCATAGGCCGCACCAATTGGTTCACGCCCCGCGACGAAGAAGTTGAGCTCCTCGACATCATGGACGAAATCTGTCTGATGCAAGAGGAATAGCCCGCCCGCCGACCTCGCCTGTTCGCCATCCGCAAAAGCCCCGACAACCACACGCTGTCAGGGCTTTTCCCTTGATTTCGGCCACCTCCGCTAGCCGCGCCTTATCGGCGTCCAGCGGACGACGTAAAGGTCCGGCTGTCCCAATAACACCGCAAACATCTTCCGCCGCGTGTTGTACCGCTACCACTGGCTAATTTTGCCTATTCAGCTCAGCTTCGTAAAATTCGAAGTTTATGATCTTTCCGTCGCAGGACTTTTGTCATGGCCTCACCGCAGAATCCCATTCATTACGCCCCCGGAATGCGAATTGTTGTCCGGGACACCGAATGGCTCGTCAAATCCGTCGACATCGCCAAAGATACCCCCGTCTCCAATCCGACCATGCTCACATGCATCGGCATCTCCAACCTTGTAAGCGGCCGGGAGGCACGGTTTCTCTGCGCCTACGAAGACAACATCACGATCCTCGATCCGAAGACCACCGACGTCGTGCAAGATCCCACAGGGTCCTTTGAACTCGCCCAGCTCTACATTGACACCCAACTACGCCGCACGCCCGCCACGGACACGAAGATCCACATCGCGCAAGAAGGCGCTCTCGACGTCATGCCCTACCAGCTGGTGCCCGCTCTGGAAGCACTGAAATCCATCCGTCCCCGCATTCTGATTGCCGACGCCGTCGGCATCGGCAAGACCATGGAGGCCGGCATTCTGGTTTCAGAACTCATTGCACGGCATCGCGGCAAGCGCATCCTTGTCCTCACCGTAAAGGCAATGCTGCAGCAGTTCCAGCAGGAATTCTGGAATCGCTTCTCCATTCCGCTTACATGCTTGGACAGCAATGGCATCGCGCAATTGATGCAGAACATCCCTGCCGGCCAGAACCCCTTCCTCTACGTGGACAAGGCGATCGTGTCCATCGACACGCTGAAGAACCTCTCTCGCTACGGTTCAGATCTGGAGAGCGCCGACTGGGACATCATCATCATCGACGAAGCGCACAACATCGCCGAAAGAAACGGGAGCGGGAGCTTCCGCTCCAAGCTTGCCAAGCTCCTCGCAAAGAAGTCAGACACGCTCATCATGCTTACAGCCACTCCGCATGACGGCCGCCCCGAAAGCTTTGCAAGTTTGATCAACATGCTCGATCCCACGGTCATCCGGGATCCGTCGCACTACACGAAGGAAGATTTCCTCGGCAAGGGCCTTGTCATCCGGCGCTTCAAGAACGACGTGCGCGAACAGGTGAAGGAAGGCTTTCAGGAGCGCGACATTGCTGAACTCGAAAGCACGGCGAGTCCCAAGGAAAACGAGGCCTACGATGCCTTGAACGCGCTGAAGTTCACCTACATCGACTCCAACCGCAAGGCGGGATCCTTCCTTTTCAAGACGGTTCTCGAAAAAGCGCTGTTTTCGAGTCCCGCCGCCTGCCTTTCCACGATCCGCCACCGCATCAAGCGTCTGGAAGGCAAAGGCGACACCGCTCGAAACGACATTGAGGCGCTTCAAGCATTGGTTGCCAAAGTAACCGCCATACGCGTCGAAGACTTCTCCAAGTTCCAGCTGCTCGTGAAGCTCCTCAAAGAGGACGCCGACTATCACTGGACAGGCAAGGATGCCGAAGATCGTCTCGTCATCTTTACAGAGAGTCGTGAAACGCTGGATTTCCTGAAGGAGCAGCTCCCCAAGGCGATAGGGATCGCGAACGAAGCCGTCTGCGTCTTGAAAGGCGACGACAGCGACAAGGATTTGATGAAAGCCGTTGAGGATTTCAATTTGAAAACCTCCTCACTGCGTCTGATGCTCGCAAGCGATGTGGCCTCGGAAGGCCTGAACCTGCACAAGCTCTGCCACCGCCTCATCCACTTCGACATCCCTTGGTCTCTAATGACCTTCCAGCAACGAAATGGCCGCGTGGACCGCTACGGCCAGAAAGCACGCCCGATCATTCGCTACCTGAAGACGGCTACCACAGCCGCTGACGGCAAGTACGTTGGCGATCAGCACATCCTCGACATCCTCGTCACCAAAGACAACAACGCAAGCCAAAACATCGGGGATCCGCGGGAATTCACCGGCACCCGAGACGAGCAGGAGGCGTACACCGCCCTGCAGATTGAAATGCGGCAGGAACCACAGTCCGACGAAGCTATGGAAGACGTAGCTTTCGACATCGAGGCGATGTTCATGGAGGCGGAGGCCCGCACTGGCACAACCGAAGAACAAGACATCGTGCCGAGGAAACTTCTTTTCGCTGACTACGACTTTTTCAAGACCGGACTCAACTTGCGCAAGAACCTCGTTACGGATGCTGCCGAGGTGCCTAATCAGACAACCTTTGACGACGCCACGCGTACGGTCTCCTTCGACTCGCCGAAGAGTCTCCAAGTGCGCTTGAAGTTTCTTCCCAAGGAAGTGCACCCGGCTGACAAGCGCTTCACGTTGAGCGCCGACTCCAGCCGCGTGCAGAAAGTCATTCGCGAAGCTGGCTCCATGAGCAATTCCAAATGGCCGGAGGTGCAGCTTCTCTGGGAGCTGCATCCGGTGATGCAGTGGATGGAGGACTGGGCGCTGTGCGCATTCGGACGCCACACCGCACCAGTGCTCCATCTCCCGGACCGGCTGTGTCCCGGTGAAATCTGGTATTTGATCCAAGGGGGCTTCCCCAATGTGAAGGGCAACATCCCAGTGCACGATTGGATTGCCGTTCATGTTGCACCGGACGGCGCCATGACAACGGAGCCTCGGCGCGTCCTGATGGAGAAGCTCACGGAAAAACCGCTCGTCAATTCTGGCGAAGCCGTGGATCTCACGGCCGTGAAAAAGCAAATGCCGAAGGCCGTGGAAGCTGCGGCCAAGCTGCTAGCGCAAAAGAAGGCGGATTTCGAAGCGCGCACGGCGCCCGTTCTCGCCGCCAAGCTCGAAGAGCTCGACAAGCTCCGAAAGCCCAAAGTGCAGACGGATCTCTTCAGTGCAGAAAACATGGGGCTTTCGAGCGACTCCAAAGTTGCCAAGGCACGCGCCGAAAATCAGTTGCGACGAGAAGCGGACATTGACGCCAGCTTTGCGAGCGCCAAAAAATACGCCAAGGAAACCTTCAGCCTCAACGACGAGCCGTACCTTCAAGTGGTGGCCGTCCTCATGGGGGCGCCGCTGGCGGCTCCAGAAGATGACGACGATGACGAAAGCCGCTACTTGCGCAACGCAGGCCTGTTGTTTTAATTCAGACAGTAAGAGACACACATCATGGAATGGACCGGAATCACCAACGAAAACGAGTACTACAGCGAGTACTTCCTGTCTGAAGGACTGGCGAAGTCCCTGAAGGAGCAAATCAACCAGTGGAATGCCGACGAAACGGCCTCCAAGAAAGCGGGAGACTCCCCAGTGAAGCTCGCGCCGCCTCATGCGCTGCGCCGGATCGCCACGGACTACCTGCAGCTTCTCGAAGACGCTCGGCACGAGAAAAACAGCGATCCCATCGTTGCGATGCGCGAGCTCTCTTCGATGCTCCTTGGCGTCTTCCACCTGCCCGAAAATGCCATCTCTGACATATTTACGGTAGATGACTCAACCGACTTTCCGCTCCCCCTGCTGGGCGCTCTATACGCTGACGGCAAGAAAACCCAGCCCGTGCTGTGGGTTTTCGAAGTCGCAGGCCTTGACGAAACGGATCCGCTGGAGCGCAAAATCGATCCTGCGCAGTTTGCCTTCGGCCTCCCCGAGTTTGCCAAGTCCTCCAAGAATCATGAACGTCTAGATTTCAACTGGAACAAGCTCCTTGACGATCTGGTCTTCAAGGCGGAAAACGCACCTCGCTGGGTGATTCTGGCGGCAGCGAGCGAATGGATCCTGATTGACCGCACGAAGTTCAATCGCCACAGCCTCATCCGTCTTGACTGGCAGGAGATCTTCCGCCGGCAGACGCCAGAAGTGCTGGAACTCGCCGCGGTGTTGCTTTCCTCGTCTTCCATGATCGCCGACAACGGAACGCCGCTCCTCGACCACATTGAGGAAGCCGCTTACGATCAGGCTTACGGCGTCTCTGAATCACTGAAGAAATCGCTTCGCCGCGCCATTGAACTCCTCGGCAACGAAGCTGCCACGCAGATCGTCAACAAGGCGCGTGCAAATAAAAAAGCCATCGACCGCGACAACACGCTCGCCGAAGAGCTGACAGTGGAATGCCTGCGGTACATGTACCGCATTCTCTTCCTTCTCTTCGTGGAGTCTCGCTCGGACCTCAACTACGCGCCCGTGGAGAATTCTGCTTACGCTTCTGCTTATTCGATCGAAAGTCTGCGGCAGCTTGAAAGCGTGCCGCTCCTCACCGACAAAGATCGCCAAGGCACCTACTTCCACGAGACCATCCAACACCTCTTCACCTTCTTCACAGAAGGCACCCCGAATATCAACGACGCCAACGTTGTGGGCGCCGTGCGTGACAGTGGCTCGGTGCCGGCCTTCAAAATCTATCCCTTGAAAGGCTCGCTCTTTGACTTTTCGACCACGAAGCGCCTCAACAAGGTGGTGTTCACCAACGAGACGCTGCAGAAGGTCATCCTCCTGATGTCTCGCGCGGAAGCCAGCAACAAATCCCGCCCGGGGCGCATCTCTTACGCTCACCTCGGCATCCATCAGTTGGGCGCCGTGTACGAAGCGCTTCTTTCCTACAAGGGGTTCTTCGCGAAGGAAGACCTCTACGAAATCGCACTGGATCCCAAGAAGAAAGATCGAGAGTTTGACGCCGGCTACTTCATCACCGAAGCGGAGAAGAACTCCGTAGATGAAAACGGCCAGCCTCTCTATGACCCCGCCTGGTTCGTGAAGGAGACGAACGAAAACGGCGAAGAACGCTTCAAGATTTACCCCAAGGAAACCTTCATCTACCGACAGACGGGACGCGTGCGTGAAAAGACAGCGTCCTACTACACGCCAGAAATCCTCACTCACTGCCTCGTGAAGTACTCCCTCAAGGAATACTGGAAGACGGTGATGGACAAGCTTCCGGATGACCACGCCAAGGCGGAGAAGATTCTTCAGCTCAAGATCTGCGAACCCGCCATGGGGTCAGCTACGTTCTTGAACGAAGCAATCAACCAACTTGCCGTCCGCTACATGGAGCATGCTCAGAAGGCGGCTGGCGAGCGCCTCCCGCAGGACGTCTATGCCAACGAACTGCAACGCGTGAAGATGTACCTTGCCGACAACAACGTGTTCGGGGTGGACTTGAACCCCGTAGCCGTGGAACTGGGGCAGGTGTCCTTGTGGCTCAACTCGCTGTCAAAGGACAAATTCGTTCCATGGTTCGGCCTACAGCTGCAGTGCGGCAACTCGCTTATCGGCTGCCGCCGACGCGTCTACAAGCTCGCCGACCTCAAACAGAAAAAATGGACGGAGGCTCAGCCTTACGAAATCGGCAGCCGCCAGCGAAAGGACGATGAAATCTGGCAGTTTCTGGTGCCAGACAAAGACATGGCCTCCTACACCGACCCCGATGTGAAAGCGATTTACAAGGACCAGATTGACGTCCTCGCGAAACGCCGCAAGGCACTTACCAAAAACTTCTCAGACGAAGAACTCGAAACGCTGCTCGATTTGAGCCAGCTCGTTGACGAGTACTGGAACCTTTGGGCGGAGGAACTTCGCGAGCTGCGCAAGGAAACGTCGGATCCTTACGACATCTACGGCCACAAGGCCGCGAAGTCCGTCACGCTCTCCTACGAAGAAAAGAACAACCTCACCCGCACTCGGCGCGAGGGCGACGGACACGTAGAAACGGGACACTTTGACCGCCTGCGCCTCTTGATGAACTACTGGTGCTCGCTGTGGTTCTGGCCGATTGATCAGGCCGAAGCCTTCCCCACGCGCGCCGACTGGCTCGCCGATCTGAGCATGTTGCTTTCCAGCGACATCCTCAACATGCATGTCTCCACGCATGTGCCGCCGCAGGGCATGTTGAATCTGGAACCGGTTGAAGCGCCGCAACAGGCAGAAGAAGATGCCGAAGGCCGGTTGTTGGTCAACCGCCTCAACAATCCGCGACTCAATGTGGCAGATGCAGTGGCCGAGCGATTGAAGTTCTTCCACTGGCCGCTCCGGTTTGCGGACATCTTCATGCCAAAGAAAGGACAGCAGGCTGGCTTTGACTTGACATTCGGTAATCCGCCATGGCGCATGGCATCATGGAATTCCGCCAACATTCTTGGAGATTATCTCCCATATATTTCTTTCAAAGCATACCAAGCGGTCGATGTTACACAATTCATATTAAGCACAAACTGCAACGGGAAAAGATTTTTCGACATAAATATTGATATAGCAAAAAATTGGCGTAGTGAGTATGAGGAATCCTACGGAACACAAAATTTTTGCAAATCAAAAAACAACTACAAAGTATTGCGAGGAAGTAAAACTAACTTATTCAAAGTTTTTCTCCCTGTCGCCTGGGCGAATTCAACCATTGACGGAATCCAAGGCTTCGTACATCCATTCACAATTTTCGACGAAACAAAAGGAATAGACATAAGACGAGAGGCATACAGCAGAGCTCGACATATCTATCAATTCACGAACGAATTAAAATTATTTCCAATTCACGATCAAAAAGAATACACACTATGTATCTACGGCAAAAAACTTAATGATCATAGCACTCCAATCTATAGTATCATGAATTTATTTCACCCAAAGACGATCGATCAATCATATTCATCAGATGGTTCAGGACAAGTCAAAGGGATAAAAGATTACAACAACAACTGGAATACAGAAGGACACAAAGACCGTTTACTAGTACTTGACAATAAAGCCTTTACTTCAATAATAAAAGTTTTTGCCTCGAACAGCGAAGCCCCTCTTTTACCAAGAATTCATTGCCAATCAATATTAACAGTAATCGAAAAGTTTAGCGAAAAATACAACAGAATTGCAACATCAAGCGATCACGCCATCTCTGTTATGTGGGATGAGAACAAAGCAAAAAAGGAAAAGGTCATCGAACGATTAACATCGCCAAACACTCCATCTTTAGAGAATACAATTATTAGCGCATCTCACATTTCTAATAACAATCCATACTTCAAATACCCAAAAACACTAAAAGATTCTGACTGGGCACCGATTGATCTCGAAATTATTCCAAATGATTACAACAATAAGACAATTTATCTACCACTCATAGATCAAGACAAATACAATGCAGCAATGTCCAAATGCACTTGGGACAACAGTTCATTTGCATCCAACTGGAAAGTTTGCTATAGGGCATATGTTGGCTCAACCAATGGTGAGCGAACACTTCAAGCTGCAATATACCCACCAAATGTATCTTTTGTCAGCACCACAAATGGAATCGCATGCAAAGACACGGATACATTAATAACGCTCGCAGGAAATTTTAATTCTTTACTATTTGATAGCTACATAAGAATCCTAGGTAAAGATCATCTCTACAGCTCAGTTATGGAGTCATTGCCCATAGTAGATTACAAAGAAAGAAAAACAGCAGCATATGCAAGAATCCTCGGACTTAATTGCCTAAGCACCTCGTATTCAGATCTATGGGAAGAGTATTACGATGATAGCTATAATGCGGAAGAATGGACAAAAACAATTAGCAAAGAAAACGATTTCTTTAGTTTGCTCAAAAGAAATTGGAGTAAAAATTGCTGTCTCAGATCATCACTCGCTAGGCGTCAGGCACTTATCGAGTTAGACGTCCTAACTGCCCAAGCATTTGGTTTAAACCTAAACGAACTACTTACGCTTTATCGATTTTTATTTAGAGTCCTAAACGACAACGAAGAATCAACATGGTATGACAGAAATGGCCGTATCGTATTTACTAAAAATTCCAGCCTATCAGGATTTGGGATTCCACGAAAGCCGAGACCAATTGATTCAGAAAGACAGATTACCTATATAAAAAATGGTCATATTTGTGACTCACGTGGGATAGGTTTTGAGTCGATCAAAGACTGGAAAGAAGGCTACGTGGAGAAGATCTTCCCTGACACCACACTCTCCGACACGCCCGTGATGCGCACTGTGCGCTACGAAGCCCCATTCATTAAGATGGATCGAGAGAAGGACTATGAGCGCGCCTGGAACGCCTTTGAAAAGCGATTCGCCACCGTGACGTCCGACAAACAGAACAACGAAAAATAGCAGTAAGCCAGAAGGCGGGACACTATGTTTCCAAGCTTGGTTGAGAAAGACATTGAAGACGGCGTTCGCTCTTTCATTGAACGCGAGTTTCCGATTGCCACCCCAGGATTTCATTCGCACGAAGGGAGCGTCATTGAGCGCTACCTCGCCGATCGCGACAACATTCTCAAAGGGCCGTGGGTAGAAATTCGGCGCCCCTTTAGAAAAGCGCAGGATGTCGAGATGTCGTCCGTCTTCCCGCGCCTTTCCGGAAAGTACGGCATCTGGGCCGATGCCAAGCCCTACGCTCACCAGCTGAAGTCCTTCCGTCGTCTCGGCAGCGACCAGCCCAAGTCCACCATCGTCGCTACTGGCACAGGCTCAGGCAAAACCGAGTGCTTCCTGCTTCCCGTTTTGGACTATGTTCTGAAGCAGCAGGAAGCCGGGAAAGCAGGCATCAAGGCCGTGCTCATCTACCCGATGAACGCCCTCGCCACCGATCAGGCGCGCCGTGTCACTGATCTCGTCGCGAAGATTCACGAAAAGGGGCCACAGCTCACCGTGGGGCTCTACACCGGCGCCCCCGGCTACGACTCCTCCGTCATGACCGCGGAACAGTGCATCACGAACCGCGGCATCATGCAGCAGACGCCCCCCGACATTCTGCTCACCAACTACAAGATGCTCGACTACCTTCTCCTTCGAAACGAGGATCGAGCCTTGTGGTCTCACAATTTGTCCCAAAAGGATGGCGAAGCGAATGTTCTGCGCTATTTGGTCGTTGACGAACTCCACACCTTCGACGGCGCACAGGGTACGGATCTGGCCTGTCTCATCCGACGGTTGCGCGATTTTCTCGATCTCGACGACCGCCTGACCTGCGTTGGCACATCCGCCACGCTGGGCGACGGCGACAGTCTCACTGATTTGCGCCAGTACGCCGCTGACATCTTCGGCACCTCGTTTGAAGACCCCGATGCCGTCGTGACAGAAGACCGACAGACGGCTGAAGAGTACCTGCATGAACAAACCCAAGGCGAATTGAAGACGCTGGGGCGATGGCCCAATCGAGAAGCGGCACGGCATCTCTTTGAGCTCGCCCCCGATGTCAAGCAGGAGCGCTATATCGAGATCGCTTCCGACTTGTGGTTCCCTGGAAAGCCGCTCTTTCTCACCGCAGGGGGCGATGCCGCCCGCAACCGAGCCGCCACAGGCATTGCCGCGCAACTGCCGCATCTCGCCGCCTTCCGGCGCTTGATTGCTGAAGAAGAGACGATTCTCAACCTGAGAGAGCTGGCGCAGAAATGGCGGGGCCGCGTCAGCGCCTTGCTGGAATTCACAGATGACGAGACGATGCAACTTCTGCGGAGTCTCATTGCCCTCGTTTCCTTTGCACGCATAAAGCGCGGCTCCAAGTACGTGCCGTTTCTCACCGTGCGCTTCCAGCTCTGGATTCGAGAGCTTTCCAATATGGTGGCAACGGTGGATGCGGCGCCGAAGCTTACCGCCTACGCCCAGACGGCGGCTGACGAAGTGCTTGCCCTTCCCCTCATCACCTGCCGCGACTGCAACGCCACGGGCTGGGTTGGCATCGTGCCGCGCGGCGACACCAAGATCAACAGCTCGCTGGGCGCGGTCTATCAAAGCTGGTTCTCCCGACACCCCGACACCAAGCTGCTCTACCCGCTCTCTCGATCGGAATTTATGGAGCTCCGCCGGCATCATGCGGGAGAAATGTTCACGCTGTGCCCGAACACCCATTCGCTGCACTTCATTCATCCGTCGAAAAAGCCGGACGAAGTCTTCAGCCAGACTTGTCCCCATTGCGGCAAGGAGCATGCCCCCCTCGTTGTGCGCGTCCCTGACAGCATCGTTTCTTCAAGCATCGACGGGGGCGTCAAGACACACATCTCAACGAACTGCCCCTGGTGCCGCGCCACCAATTCCCTGCGACTCTTCGGCGCCCGCTCCGTCACGTTGTCGACGGCCATGGAAGGTCACCTCAATTCAAGTCCGGCCAATGACGACTTGAAGCTCATTTCCTTCTCGGATTCCGTACAGGACGCCGCGCACCGCGCGGGCTTCATGGAAGCGCGCTCCCACGCCTACGCCATGCGCCAATCGATCGCCGGCTACCTGAGGGAAAACAACGACCGAGCGCTTGGCTTCAAGTCCTTCCTCAACGCCTTCACCGAATACTGGCGTCTGCGCGTCGGAAAGTTTGATGAACTCACCAAGTTCTCTTTCAAAGATCCCGATCGTGCTGACGACGTCGCTACAGCTCGCTTTGTGGCAACCTTCCTGCCCGCCGACATGATGTGGCGGCAAGCGTGGCTCACCTTTCAGGCGGACTACACCAACCTGACGACAACCGACGCCAGCAATCCAGCACGCTTTGCCTGCGTCCCGAAAAAAAACACTGAAGACCTGAAATACAAAATCTGGAATCGCTTCTGCAAAGACGTCACCGCCCGCCTGCGTTGGGAGGCTTTCGTCGAAATGACACTGCGCTCCCACAGCGGCCGAACCGTCGAGCTCTCCGGCATCGGCGCCGTGGAACCGATGATCTGGCCCGTCAACGAAGCGGCACAAGAGCTCGCCTCGCGGTTAAGAGAAAAAGTAGGCGGCCTGCGAGACGTGGAGGATGACGCCTTCCTGCGCTTTGTTTACGGCTTTCTCATGCATGAGAAGTCTCGCGGCGCTTTTGACCTCACGGGCGTGGAAGGACTCGACGACTTCGTCAACTTTGCCAAGACGGGCAACGACTACCAGTACCTTTCCCGCAGTCTGGTTCTCCCCACCTACGGCAAAATCTTCCGTCCGCCTGCCCCGCTTCTGATGCGGCGCCCGGCGAATGTGAAGCCCAACAGCTTCTTTGATTGCATCCTGCCTTCAACTGCGAAGAAGGACAACTGGTTTGCGCAGTGGCTCGTGAAATGCTTCCCGGACGATCAGGCCGGCGTGCTCACGGTGTTGCCCGCCATGGACGAGATCTATGAAGAGCTCATGGCGGTGCTGATCTCTCACGACCTCGTTCACCAGTTCTTCATGACGACCGCGAACAACTGCCCGGTCTACTTGCTTAATCCTGAGCAGTGGGAGATTTCGCGTCGTCTGGCGAAAGCAACCTGCCCCGTTTGCGGTCGCTGGCATCACATCAACGCCTCCGACGATCACTTGTGGGAAAGGATGCCCTGTCTCTCCGCAGACTGCGCGGGCGACCATCAAGGGCTGTCCCCATCTACGGAAGCCAAGGGGCTTTACCTCGGCACGCCATCCCGCGTAACGGCGCGCGAGCACACGAGCAACGTGGAAGACGAAGAGCGCGGCCGCATTGAACGCAGCTTCATCCACGGCACCGAGCCTTGGGATATCAACCTGCTCTCTGCCACGCCCACGCTTGAAATGGGCATCGACATCGGCAGCCTTTCGTCAGTGCTTCTCGCAAACGTCCCGCCCGGCGTCTCCAACTACCTGCAGCGCATCGGCCGCGCCGGGCGCCGGGACGGCAATGCGCTCGCGCTCACCGTTTGCGGCAACGACGCTCATTCTCAGTATTTCTGGGCGGATCCTTCCAAAATGCTCGCAGGCGCCGTGCAACCGCCCGGCATCTTCCTGCATGCCGTCGCCGTGCTGGAGCGCCAACTGATGGCCTACTGCATCACGCACTGGGGAACGATCACCGGCGCTCAGATTCCCCAAACTATCGACAATGTCCTGAAAGGCTTGGGAAGCAAGACCTATTCACCCTCATCCTTCCCCATGGGGCTCTATGACTACGTCGCCAAAAATACGGATCTTCTCCTCAAAGGCTTTGTCTCTCAGTTCAAGACCACGAACGGACAGCCTCTCTTGACCGAATCCGAAACCGATCGGCTTCGCCTCTTCCTTGCCGGCGATCCCGAAAACGCGCATCCGTCGCTCAAAGACCGCATCTCAGACAAATTGGCGAGCCTCGCGAAGCAGAAGGATTCCTTGGAGACCAAGCGCAAGGCCAACGAAAGCGCCCTGCAAAAGCTCAAGAACAAAACCGCCGGCACGCTCTCCGAAGAAGAGGAAAACGACATCAAGGAGCTCCAGAGCACCATCGACGGGCTCAACGACTTCATTGACTCGTTCTACATCAAGAAGCCGACGCTAAACGTTCTCACAGACGAGGGGCTTCTTCCCAACTACGCCTTTCCAGAAGAAGGCATCCAGATCGACAACGTCGTTCTGCAAACAAGACGCCGTCCCAATGCCAATGAGAAGGTGACCGAACACACAGGCGCCCACAAAAAGAACGACGGCGTCTACAAGCGGTTCCAATTCCAGCGCGCCGCCTCATCGGGGCTCTTTGAGCTCGCACCGAAGAACAACTTCTACACCAACGAGTTCGTCTTCCACATCGATCAGGTGGACTTGAGCGAAAACGCCATTGAGAAATGGCGATTCTGCCCACGCTGCCAGTATTCCGAAAAGGAGCGCCCGCTCGAACGCAACTCCGCCTGCCCCCGCTGCGGCGATCCGCTGTGGCAGAACGTTGATCAGTTGAGAAATCTCTTGAAGCTGCGCACGGTCTACGCCTGGGCGGACATCAAGCGCGACCGCATTCGTGACGACGCCGAAAGCCGCACCAAGGCGAACTACTACCGCACGATGCTCACGGAGATTCCCAAGACCACTACGCGAACAGGCTTTGTGCTGGGCGAGAACGGTGAAGGCTTCGGCTTTGAATACCTTTCATCCGTCACGCTCCGCGACTTTAATCTGGGACAAGGCCCCGATGAAAGCCGGCAGTTAAAAAGCGCCTCCCATGTCCTCAACGCGCCGGGCTACACCGTGTGCGCCGGCTGCGGCCGACTTCTCTCCGAAGACAGCTCCAACCTGCGCCCCGTGCATGATCAGGGTTGCCGCTATGAGAACAAGCCGGAAAAAGCGGTTTGGCTTGACGGACTGGTGCTCTATCGCGAGCTGCACAGCGACGCGCTTCGCATTCGTGTTCCGAGCGGCTTTTCTGCGGGCGGCTACACGCCGGACGTTGTCACGAAGTCGCTGGCGGCTGCCGTTCAGCTGGGCCTCAAGCTCTACTTCAAAGGCAGCGTGGACCACTTGCGTGTCGTCACCGTTGCTGAACCCGCGGACGGCGGCCAACGCTCCATCCAGTACATCCTTATTCACGACACCGTCCCCGGCGGCACTGGCTACTTGAAGGAATTGAGCGCCAGTCCAGAAAACGTCATGCATCTTTTCGAGCTCGCTCTCGATGCGCTCACGGGATGCGCCTGCAATTCGGATCCCTCAGCAGACGGCTGCTACCGCTGTGTCTACCAGTATCGCAACAGCCGGGATCGCAACCAGATTTCCCGCAGTTGCGCGAGCCAAGTGCTCGCCTTCATCTTGGATCATCGTAACGATTTGCACGAAGGAGAACTCGAAAGCCAGCCGCTTTCGGCTGGCGACAGCGAACTGGAAGCCAATTTCGTCCGAGCGCTGGATCAGCAAAAGCCGTGGGTAACTTCCGTGCGGGAATGCCACTCGGGTGGCGGTCTCTCCTACTTCATCCTCAAAATGCAGTCTGGCCGCCTGTGGCGAATGGATCTGCAGGTGGACTATCAAGGCGCACGTCCCTCCCGGCCGGACTTTGTATTCCGTCCCTGCCACGAAAGCGAGCAAACCTCTGAACTCGAAATGGCTGTTTTCACCGACGGCTGGCAGTTCCATGCTCCCATTGTTGAAGACGACGTCGCCAAGCGGCAGAGCATTCTCAACACGGGGCGCCGCGTTTGGACGCTGGGCTGGTCCGACGTCGTGCCTTCCGACGAGATCGGCACGAAGGGGGCGGATCTCGTCGACGCTGTTTCGCTAAATGCCCTGCCACCCGCCGCCCGCGCCGTCTACGACACGCTTCGAACCAAACTAAATCCTAAGCGTCAAAAGGACGGCAAAATGCCATTGCCAGAGCTCCCTGAGCTCTTTGGCACCTGGCTGCACGGCACTAGCAATCTTCAGCGCCTCATGCGCTGGCTTGACGATCCTGCAAAGGCGGAAGCGAGCGCCACGGCCGCCTGCCTCATCCTCGCTTTCTCTGCGTATGCCGAGAACAAAGCTGTTGCTGGACTCCCCCCTGAGATGCAGTCCTTCCTCGGCACCAAGGCCACGCAAGCGAAGGATTCTCTCGGAGGCGTCACACAACTCTGGCAGCTTGCGCCACCATTTAACGCCATCCTCTGCGCCCACGCGCCGCTTTATGCCGCACACGCAGAAGAAGCGTCAAGCGACAAGCATTCGCTATCACTTCTGCGCTTCTGGTCGATGGCGAACAGCACTCAATTCCTCGACCAATGCCTGCTGCTCGCCACCACCGATCCGGCGGCAGGCGCGGAACAAATGCGGCTTTCTCCCTGGCGAGACATAACCAAACCGCAGGAAACGCCCAAAACGGAATCGGCCAGCATTGATCCGCGCTGGAACGATGTGAAGGATCTGGTGCCCGACGAGCTCCTTCCCCTCATTGACGAGCTGGCCCAGCGCGGCGCCCCGCTGCCTGAAGCCGGCATCGACTGGTGCGACAGCGAATGCGGCGCCATCGTCGCCACCTTTGACTTGTTCTGGCCCGAAAGAAAGGTTGCCGTTATAGCCGGAGGCGAAATCCCGAATTTGAAGGACGTAACCCTTTTCAGCGACGCCGTTGCGATTGACGATCTGATGAATGCCTTGAAGTGAGATAACCGATGACTACTGACAAAACCAAGACCACTACCCGCCGCACGGCACTGGGGCGCGAAATTTTTACCGCCATCAATGCGGCTACAGAAAGCCAGAAGCAGGCGTTCTCCGTCTTTTTGACGCGCTTTCGTCTGGGCAAGCCCTACCCCATGGAAGAAATGCCCGGCGCTTCCGAATATGAAGCCATTCGGCTCAAGGAAGGGCTCACCATTCTCTTGCAGCACCGCGATGCCACGTATCTCTTGATTACCGCTGGTTCCGAAGCGGACGTCGCCGAATGGGCTCGCACGCACCACTGCGAAACCAATGATCGCACCGGCGTTGTTCAGATCTACGGCGCGAGCGTCGCCACGACTGTTGCCAAACCCAAAAATACGGCCCTCTACGCTGATTTAAGCGACGACGATCTCTTTGCCATCGGCCTGCCGCAAGATCGTCTGGCCGCTGTGCGCAGCATCGCTTCCATGAAGGATTTGGAGAAAGCGCAGTCCATCCTTCCCGACGCCGTTTACGAGGCCCTCATGTGGAAGGCGCAGGGCGAAAACTGGGAGGAAGTAAAGCGCGCCTACATCGAAGCTACAACGGACGAAAAAGCCGTCGTGCCGACGAGTGTTGGCAAGCTCGACGTCGAGCACTTCCGCCTCGTGGATACCGACGAAGAGCTGCAAGACATGCTCGACAAGCCGCTGGCGCTCTGGCGCGTTTACCTGCACCCCTCGCAAAAGAAGCTTGTGGACACCGCCTGGCACGGTGCTGTTCGCGTCATGGGCGGCGCCGGCACCGGGAAAACCGTCGTGGCGCTGCATCGCGCCCGCCACCTCATCGAGTCGCCTGAATGGCGTCCGACGGACAAGCTTCTTTTCACGACGTTTACCAAAAATCTTGCCGTCGATCTCGCCGAACAGCTGAAGAGCATTTGCTCAAAAGAAGCCTTGAAGCGCGTCGAAGTCGTCAACATTGATGCCTGGCTCGCCGCCTTCCTGCGTCAACATGGCTGCGACAAGCAGATCGTCTATCCCGGCAAGCGCGACTCCATCTATGAAAAATGCTGGTCGCACGCCATGCAATCTCAACCCAAGGATTTGAGCTTTTCTGAAGACTTCTACCGCGATGAGTGGGAGTCAGTGGTTCTGCAAAACCACTGCAAGGTGGCTAAGGACTATCTCTTCACGTCTCGTACGGGGCGCGGAACGGCGCTCAGTCGCGCCCAACGCAAGGCGATCTGGCCTATTTTCGAAGAGATGATTCTGCAACTCAATCTCGCCAACGCCATTACCGCAGAAGACGCTGCAGAACTCGCCATCAGCTACCTCGCTGCCGCCTATCCTCAGGGTTATTTCCGCGCCGTCATCGCCGACGAAATTCAGGACTTCAAACCCGATACGCTGCGGCTTTTGCGTGCGCTCACAGCAGACGTATCCAAGCTCGACACGCTGCGAGAAGGCGATCTTTTCCTTGTGGGCGATCCGCACCAGCGCATCTACGCTCGCCCAGTGAGCTTCTCCAATTGCGGCATTGAAATCCGTGGCCGCTCTCGGAAACTCCGCGTCAACTACCGCACAACGGACGAGATTCGAAAAGTCGCGGAAAGCGTCTACGCCAACACCACCGTGGATGACATGGAGGGCGGCACCGACACCAAGACAGGCTATGCCTCCCTGCGTCACGGCAAGGAACCAGTGTTCAACCGCTCCGAAAGCCTGCAGCAGGAATGCCAGTGGTTAATCGACGAGATCAAAAAGCTCACCACCAAAGGCAAACGCCCATACAAGTCAAGCGAAATCTGCATCGCCTGCCGCACAAACGAACAACTGGAGCAATATCAAAAGTCACTGGTTGCGCTAAGCAAAGACGAGACCTTCCGACTCTTGAGCCGCAGCCGTGCCGATGATCCGTCGCTTCCCGGCGTTCGTCTGGCAACGGTTCACCGCATCAAGGGGCTGGAATATAAAGTGGTCTTTGTCGTCGGCATGAATGACGGTGTCTTCCCCATGGTGTTGCCGAGCATTGGCGATGATCCCGTGCGCCTGCGTCAGTTGAAACGCGTGGAGGACGCTCTCTTCTACGTAGCCTGCTCCCGTGCTTCGGATGCTCTGTATTTAAGCTGTTGGGGAAAACCTGGTGCTTATATGGCAGAACAATAACACAAAATCCCATTGATCATTGAAGTCAAAATAAAATGAATAAATTTATTAAACTTTTGCCGATCACTACCAGTTTATCACCCGCGCCGTAAAACCCGTTCCTTCAGGAGGGGGATATAAGGCGCCAAGGTTGTTGTGTTCAAAACTACGGAAGATCGCTGTATCATTCCAAACATGAGAACCTTCAAATACAAGCTCCTTTCGGCGAAGCGCAATAAAAAACTGCACCGACAGATCAATGCCGGTGCATTGGCGTGGAACCATTGCGTGGCTTTCACAAGAAGGTTCTACCGGTTTTACGGAAAATCGGTGTCTGAAAACGCCCTCAAGAAGCATCTTACGAAACTCAAGAAACGAGAACCCTACGGGTACTTGCGTGAAATGGGTTCGCAAGCGCTTCAGGACGTGGTTGAAAGACTGTACCGTAGTTACAAGCGATTTTTTGATGCCAAGAAGAACGGAGGAAAATGCGGGCTTCCCGGCTTCAAAAAAGTGCGTAAATACAAGTCGTTCACACTCAAGCAGGCGGGTTACAAACTGCTTGACGACAATGAGCTTGTCATCTGCGGACAGAAATACAAGTATTTGGCCCTTCATTTTTTTATTGGAACCTCCAGGGTTTCTACTGAGTCGTTCCAATAGAGCATCCAGGCAGGGTTGAACCCCTTCAAGCCCAGCTTGAACCGTCTGCCAGGAAAGGCGCTCTTTAGCTTGAGGGCGAAGTACTCGAAATCCTGGAAGCCATAGCCAATGCGCTTGATAACCTTTGCCGTGTTGTTGGCGCCATCGAGGATGCTGGTGCCGTAGCCCACCAGGCCTACAGTGACGATCCCGTCTGCGCGGCGAGCGACTTCGCGAAGGCGAAACCAACCGAAATCACCATGGCGTTGTTCTCGTTTGCGACCTTCATCGTGGCGTCCGCAATAGGCTGCTTCTTCCATCCCACTCATCCGCTTGACAAAGACAGGCGGGGGGGGTATCGTACATATGTATTGATATATAGGATGAAAATCGATGGTTTTCATCTATTTGTCGTTTGCTTTTCGCTGATTTAGCTAAGGGGAATTGTCTATGAATAGAACTTTCAAAGTCGTATTCAACAAGGCGCGGGGGGCGCTGATGGTTGCCAACGAGATGACGAGCTCAGTGCAAAAAAAAGGCGTGAAGACGGTTGTCGCTGTTGCAGCAGCTGCGGCTTGCGGCGCGTCGATTGCGGCGGGCACTGGCATTTCTAATACGACGGTCAGTTTTGACGAGAACACGACAATCACAACGGATGCTAATGCTGGTGAAGGAAACTATCGTTTTTCTGGTATCGCTGCTACGAATGGAACAACGTCAGTAACCATTAGTGAAGGGAAGAAACTCACCATTAACGGTACATTGGAGCAAATCTCTAACGCAGATCGTATCCCAAACTCTCATCACTTCTGTACTCGAAAGATCGTTCTGGGACGAAACATTTGA